>RFZJ01000057.1 GCA_009920765.1 Planctomycetota bacterium
TATTTAGTTGCATCGTTTTTTCAAATAAAGTAAAAATACATCATATCTTTATATTTATTTTTTTATGTTCTTCCTAAAGGAGTTGATTCTTGTCTACTAGCACAGGAGAATGGAAATACAAAGTGGTTGGAACTTCCCCCATAAACACTCGTAAAGACATGCTTATTTTACAACGAGCATTGGGACTCGAAGGCAAAAATGGCTGGGAACTTGTAGGATTCATCCCCAATCCCAACCCTGATGCTCCTTGCTTTTATGTGCTGAAAAAAAGCAAAGACAGTCCGATTGCCAACTTACCTTGATGGATCTTTCAGCACTTGTATGCCCCCATTCAATGCCCGTTTTTTAACATTGGTTTGATTGCATTCCCTTCAATGCTTGTTGGGTAAAACTTATTTTTCTAGGTTTTGAACCATGAGGTTTTAAAGATGAGTGATCAAAATTGGCATGTAGTTATTCAAGGAAAAGGTCAAGGCCCTTTCCCCTTTCTTACTGTTCAAAACATGATAAAAGAAGGCAAGGTTTCCAAAGATGCCTTAGTTTGGACACCCACAATGGCAGCATGGACTTGTTGGAGAGAAGTTCCTGCCTTTGCGTTTCTTGCAACTCCAGAAAAACCCCAGGATTCCTTATCCCAAATCCCACTTAACCGGCTGGAAGCAAGTGCCCCAAGTCCTTCCTTAAAAATACCATTCGAAATGGTTCCGAATAATATTTGGGATTACCTTTCCTTCAAAAGAATGATCACACCCAAATTGGTCAATATCTTTTTTTGGATTGGAACCATTATCAGTATTGTAATGGGATTGGGCCTATTTATCATTTCCCTTGTCAACATTAATTCCCAAGGAATACTAATGGGATTTTTGACAATGCTACTGGGGCCATTGGTAATCCGAATTTACTGCGAACTGCTAATAGTATTCTTTATGATAAACGAAACACTAACAGATATTTCAAAAACACTCGAACAAAAAAAATAGTCAATTCAACTTCAAGATTGTGGCGAGTTGAACTCAACTAATTTATGGCCTGCATGTGCGAGTGCTTTTCTTAATTTCTCCAAGGACTCGCTGGTCACACTTAGGGCACATGGCCCCAACCTGGAATGAATCCATTGGGAGGTTTCAGGCCATTGCATGATTCCATCTGCAATTAATTCGTTTTCCAAATGAACCACCAGCATGTTTTCAACCTTTGGGGGAACTGCATCCGATTTGGCACCAAGAATCAATTGGATTGCAGGGGTCAACGGATGCCCCAACCTTTGTTGAAACCAATCATCCAATACTGTTGGGGTAAAGCCAAGCTGATCAGCTTTTTTGAGCGTCTCGGGACTAAGCTGATAAACTCTTCTCTGCTGGGAAGAGGCATCTTCAACAAAATCTGCAAATCGGGGCAACTCTGTTTCAAGCAAAAGATCAGACTTGCTTATGTCTACCACCAAAGTCACACCATCGTTCTCAACTTGCACACATTTTTCAGGCATCAACCCGTAATCTCTGGTTGCGGTCAGCCTATACTGGCTGAAATCAATCCCTTCCTCACTTGCCGCCACCGCAAAGCGATCCGAAATTTTTAATGCGGGCAATCCGCGTGATAATGCGTTCTCAAGATCCTTTGGGGTGGGAAACTCCAATAATGTTGCAGAGGCATATATCGTTATTCGCTCATGTTTGTTGGACCAGGTTTTAATGGCGTCCAGTACAGCTTGTGGTGTGGGACGGGTGCCATGCCTTTCCAGCAATCCACAAATATCTTCATAACGTAATCCGGTTTCCAAGGCAAAATAAACTGATTCGGGTTCCAACAACAACTGACATGCTGGCCCGATGCTTTTCAAAGTAGCAAGGTTGGTAAGATCTCTAGCAAGTGCGGGGCTAAGTCCTTGACGAAAAGCAAGAACTTCAAGATTGGGTTGGACCAGCAAAGTTTTTGCTATAACATCCTGCAGATCGTTTTCCTTCTGCAAACCAAGAATTGATCTTCCCACGGGACTTAGCCGGACCAAATATTTTCCCCCCCGCAACTTGGTCGCCTGGATCATCCGGATTTGAAATGCTACACCAAGAAGAAATTTCACCAACCAGCCTTTTAATCGGGAAGGCCTGATCGACTCCCGATCTTTCCAATAAGGATGATGATCAATAACCCAGGATTCAAGAAGCTCAGGATCCACCCATTGGTTTGCAGGAAGATTGCCCAAAGCCAAGACCGCCACAAGGCAAGCCGAGTTAAAAGGATTACTTCGATCTTCGGGATTATCATTAAGCCCGGTACACGGATTCCAAGAATCAATTGCAGGAAGTGCAGCCCAAATTTCAGCTAAGACGGCATGCAACCCCCCATCCCAAGAGGAAGGATAGGCCCCGGGATGAAGTTCACTTTCCTTGGGGATTAGAATGCCTAATTTCAATCCTATTTCAGTTAAAAGAACCCCCAGATCGGGGACCTCAATCAATCGGTCTGAAGGATCAGCAGAAAGCATGGAATTTGCGCGCAGATTTTCAAGATCTCGTTTAAAGAACCCGCCCTGCTGATTTTTGCGCAGGGGATCTTTATGAACCATCTGCAGAAGAACCGACATTCGAAGAGGAAACTCCATGCCATCAGCTTGAAGAACAGGAGCAAGAGGGTCGGGCTGAAGGATTTCCGCTCCTTCGAGCGGTTCGTATTTTTGAGGTAAGGATAAAGAGAAAGCTATAGATCTCTGGCTAATGGGTGGTGGCAGAAAAATCGCCAACCCTTCAGGGCCGGGAAACCCGATCCACTGTTCAAAGCTTTTGATATATGGGTTTTTGCAAGGCTTTGGAAGGCGATCCTTTTGCTCAAGTTTAACAACATCGGGAAGTAAAAATCCTTGATTCAATAAATCAAATACAGCAGACAGGCCATCTTCCTGCCCCATGCACATGCCAATCTCTATTAATTGGCCAAGCTTCCATTTGTATTGTCCGGATTGGGCCAACGCTGCCAGAAGGGTTCTACGGGATTCATCAAGTTCTTTTAATCTGCGATTTATCAATACGGTGTTATCGAAAGCTTCCACACAACGTTCAATAAGTTCTTCAACAGGCCATTGATTTCTAGGACGAAGAAATCTCTGCACTACTTCGCGCAATAATTTTTCATCATAGCGCCCAAGAACAAGACGGACAATTTCAGGCCATGTTTTCTGGATGGGTTCTGTCATTTTCAGCGTTGTAATACCTGAGGAGTGTGACCCATGCGCTGAAGTTCTGCAACAACGCTTTCAAGCCTGCCTGTCCTTACCAAAAGAACCTCGTTGGTTAACCGTCCGGATATATCTGATGCGAGTTTCTTCCGGGCGAGAATCTCTTCAGCAAGCGGGGAGTCCTCAGTAAGCACCAGACATACCCTGCGATGCAACTTTACAGGAATGCGTGCAGCACTAGTTTTGTTGGATACTATCAGCATTTATTTTTGCATTACCTTTCTTAAACTGAACAGCCAAATTCACTTAGCAAAGTGGCACCATCCATAACGTTATAACTATAGCCCTGTTCTGTAAGGAACATCTGGCGATGGTGCGCAAAATCCTGTTCACGGGTATCCCGGGTTACCAAAGTATAAAAATAAGCGATTTCACCACTTGCCTTGGGCCTTAAAATTCTACCCAATCTCTGCGCTTCCTCTTGTCTGGAACCAAAAGTACCGGACACTTGGATCAGAACATTGGCATCGGGCAGATCGAGTGCAAAGTTACCAACTTTGGAAAGAATCAGACTCTTTATTTCACCCGTCCTGAATTTCGCATACAGTTCTTCACGCTCTGAATTTGGAGTCTGGCCGGTGATTAATGGTATATCAAATCGATCCCTTAACTGACGCAATTGTTTAAGGTACTGACCAATGATCAGAACTCTTTTTTCCGAATAATTATTCAACAGGGCTGCGACCAAATCTTCCTTGGCACTATTTTCGCTAGCAAGCCTGTATTTGTTACGCCATTCTGCGACCGCATAATCCATGCGATCCGATTCCACCAGCGCCACCCTGACCTCGGTACAGGATGCCTCTGCAATCCAACCCTTGGTTTCAAGTTCACGCCAAGGTACATCATATTTCTTTGGGCCGATCAAACTGAAAACATCCGTTTCTCTGCCATCTTCCCGAACCAAAGTTGCGGTAAGGCCAAGCCTTCTTCTTGCCTGAATCTGAGCGGTTACCCTGAAAACAGGGGCAGGTAAAAGGTGCACTTCATCGTAAACAATTAAGCCCCAATCCTGAGTATCAAATATTTTGAAGTGGGGATATTCATCCGACTTCTCGGGGCGGTATGTTAAAATTTGATAAGTAGCAATGGTTACCGGGGCAATTGATTTTGATTCACCCGTGTATTCAGCTATCAGGTTTTCGGGAATATCCGTTTTATCAACTATCTCCCGATGCCATTGCTTTACCGCAGTAATACCCGTGGTTAAAACCAGCGTATTTTTTTTCAACATGCTCATTGCAACAATGCCAACGATGGTTTTTCCCGCACCACAAGGTAGAACTATTACACCACTACCACCACGGACATCACCCCCTGCATGAAAAACTTCGCAGGCTTCATGTTGATAATCACGCACATTAAAGGGAACACCAGACTTGCAAATCTTTCTTAGCCCAATGTCTAAATTTGCACCCTCGGTATACCCTGCAAGATCTTCCGCAGGGTAACCAATCATAATCAGCGCCTGCTTTAACACGCCGCGGAATGATGGTTCTACCAGATAACTTTTTTTATTTACCCGCTCACCAAGGTATTCCTTCAATTTGGGCTGGCGTGAAAGCTCTTCCATTAAATGAGTATCTTCGCAAACCATCAAAAGCATATAACTGCCAGATTTTGGATCAAGCTGATCAGATCTCCTGATCGATACCCGGCCGTAGCGCCCAACCACTTCGCAAATATCTGTGCTAATAGTTGCAGGCAGGGGAAACTTGGAAAAGGTTTTTAACACCTCAACCATGGCAACTGCAGTCAAACCAGCGGCGGCGGCATTCCACAACGAAAGATTGGAAAGGCGATAAGTATGAATGTGTTCGGGGCTTTTTTCCAACTCAGCGAAAGGTGCAAGAGCCTCCCGAGCTTGCGCATACTTCGGATTATCAACTTCTAATAAAACAGAACGGTCACCTTGGACAATAAGCGGATTAGTCGGGTCATAAGTCATAAATTTGTGCCATCCAACCTGGTGCCTTTTAACAATATAGTTTTCTTACGATCTTGCAGTTTAGGGGAAACAGGGTGCTATACGCAAGCTAAACCACCAAAACTTTTAAACTAAGCAGAAAGATTTCTTCAAATCTCCTTGTTTACAACTATCAAAGCAAGGGTACTATTTTACGACCAAGGTCTTTTCAAACACAACGATATCCTGATTGACCCACCGTTTTATCAATTGTTGTTCTTTCCAAAAGGGCCTGTAAACCAAGCTAATCTGGATATATTCGATTTTTCGAGGGAATTTCCATACCCACACTTTTGCCGTTTCTGGTTCCAATCTGGAATCTACAACCCCTGTACCACCCTGCCAAAAAGGCTGAAGTTCAAGCATTTCCGTATTCAACAAAGGCCTGCCAAATAATACCCCCGCATTTCCCCCAAGCGAATTATCAACCCAAGCTGGCAAAGTAACCCCTTCGATTGGCTTCACTTCTTCGTCTTGAGACTTCGCTTTTAAATGCAGAATCATATGCCGATCAATGTAACCTGTGGGAACTTTATGCCCTACATTAACTGCTTTTAGCTGTACTTTTACCACACAATCGTTTTCACCCAGAATAATTTCCTCTTTATGTAAAATTGAATTTTGCAACATCTGCTTTAAACCACCGGGCATGATCTGATGCGATGCCATTCCCATGGGGTTTCGATCGATACCACCTTTTCCGGGGGCGATGTTTCCCAACGATCCATCAGGTTTCATATGGCAGCCCTGACATTGTAAGCCCGATGCAGCAGCAGGGCTTTTCAACCACTCTGAAAAAGTCGAATAAACATGCACTCCAAAAAGAGTCCCCTCATGACATGAGGCACAATAAAGACTTTGCTGGTACACGGGGCTGAAAGAATTATCCTCTCGGCTAGCATCTTTCATGGGCCCAAAAAACACCTGCCCTTTCTCTGGGCGCGACAGCCTCAGCAAATCTCTTCCGTGGGCAAAACCCACCCCGACATTTTTAATCCCCTCCACCTTATGACAAAAATCACAATGGACCCCAAGTTTGTTTACTCCCCTAACTTCGGAAATATCTTCCAATCCAGGCTCGCCGGCAATGACCCCAGGGGCATGACATGATGCGCAAACAGTCTTACCTTCCGGAAGTTCACGCGACAAACTCCAACCCTTGATTACTTCGCCACCTTTTTTCCTTTCCGAATACATGTCAAGAAAACGATGATTTATGCTGCTGGAAGAATGACTGCCCTGCTTCCATTCCTGCACTATTTTGGAATGACAACCAGCACAATTTTGCTCCCCTTCGAAGGGATGAATCCATTCATAATTGGCGGCATCACCCAAAGGTAACTTCTTAAGGCTAACAGTATTCCCTTTGCCATTAAGATGATCATGAGCAATGAAATATCCTTCGCTGGCTACCGAAAACCTACTGCCCGCTACAGGGTTCGAAATTTCGCAGCGACCCAGTCCATCAGTTTGCAACACCTCAAAATTATTCCCAAAAGTGATGTATGCCCCTTCAATGGGGCCAGCAGGGCCAACAACAAGAATCATTACCGAAGGAATTTGTTGAATCAAATTCAATAAAGTATGGGTCAAAAAACCCAGCAAAATCAGGAATGTCAAAATTGCTTGAACCGGACTGCGCATGGGCGTTTTATCCAGTTGTCATCAAATTTTTAAAAGCGAACCCAGGGCCTGCGCTGATTGTAAGGCAGCTTTGAGGACCGAACTTTTCCAATCCGGATCGTCAGGAGATGTGGGAAAAGTGACTCCCCGCGAACTGTTGACAATAGCACCCAAACCATCGCTTCGAAATGAAGGCCGGACCTCGTCAAGGCCCCCGCCTTGCGCCCCAAAACCCGGAACCAAAAACCATATTTGAGGAAACTCCGCACGTAATGCCTCCGCTTCCTGTGGAAATGTCGCACCAACAACAGCGCCAGCATCACCCAAACCACATTCCCCGATATGCCCTTCGTTCCATTTGGCAAGCGATTTTGCAACATGGTGGTAAAGAGGCTTGCCTGAAGATTCGAGATCTTGAAACAACTTGGCACCCGGGTTACTGGTTCGAACCAGTAAAAAGATTCCGCCATTTACTTTTCTTGCTGCTTTCAAAAAAGGTTCCACTGCATCAAAACCAAGATAAGGGTTGACGGTCATGGAATCCGCAGGCCAGCTGGCATGCTGATGAGTCCCCACTTGGCCTCCAAATACAGCCTCTGCGTAAGCCGTAGCCGTACTGGCAATATCCCCCCTCTTATTATCCATTATGGTAATCAGCCCAAGGGATCTCGCTTGCTGCAGCAACCTTTGCAAAACTTCCATCCCTTTAGGCCCACAGTTTTCAAAAAAAGCACTTTGTGGCTTCACCACTGGTACAAAGGGGGCAACTATTTCCAAAACGTCAGAACAAAACTCGAGATACGCTTCTGCGACAGCTTCAGGGGTTGCATCCGAAAATTTACTGCGAATCGTTTTGGGAAGGCTTTCCCAGCGTGGATCAAGGCCCACACATAAAGGCGTTTTCTTTTGAATGATTTTTTCCGCAAGCCTGTCCGAAAAATTCATGTCAAACTCCCTGCGAGAGGGCCCGGCCTTTTTGCAGAGCCAAAATACCATTCAATCGTTGATTTCACCGCATCACAAAGATGCGTTGTTGGCTGCCACCCAAGATCATTCATCGCATTGGATATATCAAACATATTGCTGCGAGTGACCAACCCGACACTATAACGGGTGATATGAGGTGGCCTTTTAAGCAGAATCATTTTGCCAATAAACTCCGAAACGAATCCCGCAATATAAGCCATGCGTACAGAATAAATTTTTTGTACTCTGGGATAGCCAAGAGAATCCGCAAGCAAGGCCAGAAAATCTTTCTGGGTTATTTCGCCAGGGTTACTAAGATTATAGGTTTTTCCTGCAGATTTCGAACTTTGTCCCGCTTTGATGACGCCATTTGCAACATCGCCCGCATAAAGCACATTAAGCATATTAGCCCCATCGCCAACTTGGGCAATGCGGTTCAACCTGAATGCAGCAAGAACTCTAGGCAGCGAAGTGCGATCTCTGGGCCCAAAAAACCAGGTTGGCCTTAAAATCGTAATCTCGCCCTGATAATTGCGCCAAAGTGCCTCTGTCTGCAATTTAGCCCTAATGTAATTGTCCGTCCGCCATAGGTATTGGCCCGTGGGCGCAGACTCATTAATTGGGAAGCTATTTTTTTTAGGATGGCCATACACCGTGATGGAACTTACATGCGCAACCTTTTGCACCTTATTAACAGTGCAAGCCATCACTAAAGATTCCACAGGTTTGATTATATTTTCAACAAAATCACGCCATGGACCCCACTCACCGACCTTGGCAGCACAATGATAAAGAGTGTTGCAACCTTTTAGAGCATGGTTCAAAAAGTCCTGATCAATCAAACTACCTCTTAAAATCTCTACCCCAAGGCTTTCCAGAAAAACAGTATCACTGCCCGACCTAACCAAAGCCCGTACCCGCCTACCTTGCTTCACAAGCTGTTCAACAACATGGCTACCTAATAACCCGCTTGCACCTGTTACAACATCCAAAGCACACCTCATCATCCTTAATGACAAAATCATACCATTGCCGATTTTTCCACCTTTTTCAATTGTAAGGTTTTATCCTGTTCTGATCACTAGGATAAATAATCTATCTTCCCGCGTAATTAGTCTTCGATTCATACGCCAACTAACCTTGGGGAAATCGCTTCCATTTGGTTAATTATTAGCAGGTCATTTAATGTTGACACCGAAGCAAGCTATAAAGGTATTGTTATGAATCGCAATTTAAAAGGAAAAAGAATTCTTATCACGGGTGCCTCCCGTGGTATGGGCGCTGAACTTGCAAGGCTTTGCGCCAAAGCAGGTGCAAGGGTTGCCCTAGTTGCACGATCTAAAACCGAACTCAAAAACCTAGCATCTGAACTAACCTCACTTGGTGCCGATGCCAAAGCTTTTCCTGCCGATATCACATGCAATCTTGAAAGAGATAATCTTTTCAGACAAATCAAAGATCACTTTCACGAACTTGACATTCTTGTAAACAATGCTGGCTCAGGTTCATGGAATCATTTTGTTGATGGCAACGAAGAAATAGTACGTCAACTCATGGAAATCAACTTTTTTGCACCAGCGGAAATGATCAGACAAGCAATCCCCCTTTTGGAAATGGGAAATCAACCAGCAATTGTTAATGTAGCATCAATGACTGGTAGAAGAGCTATGCCTTCATGGACAGAATACTCTGCAAGCAAACATGCGCTTGTCGGACTTACCGAGGCGCTGCGTGGTGAAATGGCTAGGTTCGATATTGATGTTCTATTGGTATTACCCGGCCTTACGATTACTCCTTTTTGGAAAAATCTGGCACTTAAAACAGGCAGGGCAGACCTGGGCATCGAAAAAGGAATGACCCCACTAGTTGCAGCAACAGGAATTTTAAACGCTATACTGTCTAACAAGACAGAAACAGTATTAGGATGGGATGCTCGGTGGATGCTGCGATTAGACAAATTCTTCCCAAAACTTATAAACTGGTTGCTGGCTCGTCGCGTTAAACAACTTTATGCCACTCGTTAAAACAGGAAGCTAAGCTTAAATCCTTATATAAAGGGTTATAAGACAAAAATCGCAGGAGAGATTTGATATGTGTGGAATCGCAGGCGTAATTGACCTCGCAGGTCAGAGAACCGTTTCCCCAAATGTTATTCGTGCAATGGCACAGGCAATCATTCATCGTGGCCCTGATGAAGATGGTTTTTTAGAAGCGCCCGGCATTTCATTTGCCAACCGCAGACTCAGCATTGTTGGCCTATCAGATGGCAAGCAGCCCATATTTAACGAAGACCGCTCCATTGCAACTGTGTTTAATGGCGAATTTTTTGACTATCAGACAGTTAAAGCCCGACTCGAATCAAAAGGCCACAAATTTTCCACTCACTGCGACACCGAACTTATTCCTCATCTTTACGAAGATTATCAGGAAGGTATGCTTGATCACCTTCAAGGTCAGTTTGGAATTGCAGTTTGGGATGCCAGGCAAAAAAGAGTGATTCTTGCTCGAGATCAGTTTGGTATCTGCCCACTTTATTACGCCAAGGTGCAGTACGATGGTTCTGAATGGCTTCTGTTTGGATCTGAAATCAAAGCGATTCTGGCATCTGGGATGATTCGAGCAGAGCCTGACCGATTGGGCATCAATCATCTTTTCACATTCTTTGGAGTCCCTGGCCCACAAAGTTGCTTTAAGGGCATTTCCGCTTTAGAGCCCGGGCATTTCCTTGATATTAGGCTGGGCAGCCAATCGCATGCTTCCCGCATCGAAGACAAAACTTACTGGCGCATGGACTTCCCTCATAGAGGGCAGGAAAGAACTGGCCCATCTTTAAAATCACTTGTAGATGATTTTGACAAGGAAATGCTTGCTTCCGTTGAAAAGCGACTTCGGGCGGATGTGCCTGTGGTTTCTTATTTAAGTGGTGGGGTTGATTCCAGCTTAGTAGTGGCAATGGCCTCCAAAATCAGGGGCACACCCATTCCTTCATTTACCATTCGCATTAAATCTCCAAAACTCGATGAAACTACTGAAGCTACAATTGTTGCAAAACATATTGGTACAACTCCAATTATTATCGATGTTGGGGCCGATGAAGTTCTCAACACCTACCCTGCCCTGATTCGTGCAGCTGAAGCTCCGGTGGTTGATACTTCCTGCTCCGCTCTTTTACTGCTTGCCAAAGAAGTTCATAAGCATGGATATAAAGTGGCCCTAACGGGCGAAGGTTCAGATGAATGGCTTGCAGGCTACCCCTGGCACAAGGTGCACCGCATTTCAAGTTGGATAGACAGCATCCCCGGCCTAAAAGTCAGCAATTGGATGCGAAGGTTTTTCTTGTGGATCACAAAAGCACCTCGTTTTAACCAGGCTATGCAAAACCGGGCCATTAACGCGATGAGTGGCCCCAACGGATGGCTCGATATCTACAGCCTTTTTAGCATGGCGAAGTTCAGATTGTTCAGCCCCGAAATGATGGATCTCGTCAAAAACGTTTCACCCTACGAAGACTTAAACCTTCCCTCCGAAAGAATGAAAAGTTGGCATCCACTAAATCGAGAATTATATGTTAGCGGCAGAGCCCACCTTTCCGGACTTCTGCTTAACGCCAAGGGCGATCGTGTTGCCATGAACTCCTCGGTAGAAACTCGCTACCCATTTTTGGATGTGAATGTATTTAACTTTTTGGCAACAGTTCACCCAAAGTGGAAATTTCGAGGATTGTTTGGTGATAAGTACTTACTCCGCCATCTTTCAGATCGTTACCTTCCTTCTTCCATCGCATGGCGGAAGAAAGCCATGTTTAGAGCACCATTTGACAGCTTCCATTTAGATTCTGTTCCACCCTTTATTGAACACCTGTTAAGCGAAGAATCTCTTAAAAAGACGGGGTATTTCGATGTAAAACAAGTTATTCGATGGCGTAAAGAATTCAAAAAACTTCCCTCTTGGGGACTTTCCAGAGTCTCTATTGAGATGGGACTCGTTGGCGTTTTGGCAACCCAAATGTGGCATCATACTTTTATTGATCATTCGCTTGCAGACATGGATTACTGGCAGGCTCCGAAAATTTCTTAAAAGATTCAACTTACAAGTGATCACTTGTACACATACTCAAAATATGACATAAGTACATACTACATAAGGCATTGATAACCCCTAATCGTTACATACTAACGCCCTGTCGCCATCTTATTTCCCGCTTTACCTCTTTTAAGCTTCCAACAACTTTTAACAACCGTTAACCTTATAAGTATGTCATATGCTCTTTCAACATTATGGTACGACAGGCAACGTTACCTGCCGGGAGTGCTAGCCGTTGGTTTTAGTGCCTTGCTAATTGCATTGCAGTGTGGCTTATTGCTCGGCCTATTTTCCATAACCTCGATTCCTGTTGATCATACCTCCGCAGACATTTGGCTTGGAGCCCCCGAAGTTCTGAGCGTCGATCTTGGAAGGCCTATTCGAGAAGCTAGCTTAGCGAGGCTTGCTAGCCAACCTGAAATCGAACGTGTTGAAATCTACCTACAAGGATTTTCCTATTGGTCCAAACCAGATGGTGGCACAGAACTTTGCATGGTGATAGGCAGCAGACTTGATGAAAATGCTTTGGGGAAAGTAAAAGAACTTAACAAGGATCTTTATCTGCAACTCAGCGAACCAGGCACCATTGTTATTGATGAATCCGATCTGGACAGGCTTGGGGTCAAAGGAGTCGGGGATCATGCAGAGGTTGCTGGCAACCGGGTTCGAATCGTAGGCCTTACCACTGGGTTAAAAAGCCTTGCAGGCCCCTATGTATTCTGCTCGATCAACACAGCAAGACCCTTATTACGCGTCTTTCCTGATCAAATCACTTATGTTTTGGGTAAATGCCATGATCCTAAGGATGCAGCGACCGTGGTTAACCGCTTAAAAGAAAACCAAAATGTCTCAGCGTTCACCAGCCCTGAATTTTCGTTCCGATCGAGAATGCATTGGCTCACTAAAACCAAAGCTGGTATAGCTTTAGGTTATGCTGCTGCCCTGGGTTTATTGGTTGGTGCGGTTGTTACAAGCCAGACTTTGTATTCTGCCACCGCCGCTTCATTGCGCGAATTTGCTGTCTTACGAGCTATGGGCATTCCAAGATGGCGAATGCAGTTTATGGTTATGCAGCAATCCTTGTTTGTAGGAATTATAGGCGTTAGCCTAGCTTTGCCCGCAGTCCATGGACTTGCGGCTGTTGCCGATTATTTTGGCGGGCGGGTCGAACTGCCTATTTGGTTGCAGAGTATCGCTGCAATTGTTACGCTTTCGATGGCTCTTATGTCAGGATTATTCGCACTACGTTCCCTTAGAAATGTAGAGCCGGCGGCTTTACTTAGGTAATTAACAAAGGTTTTTACGGATGTCGATATCTCCGAATTTAAAAACTAATATTAAGCTTCGCTCCGGCGTCCCTGTAACTTCAATTACAGGCAAAAGCCTTTGCAAGTCTTTTGGCGAAGGGGAGATGCGAACAACTGCGGTAAATGATGTTTCTATTGAAATCAAGCAAGGTGAGGTTGCCCTAATGATGGGGCCTTCGGGTAGTGGCAAAACCACCCTTTTAGCTATTCTATCGGGCTTATTAAAGCCGGACTCTGGAAAAGTTACAGCCCTTGGGCAAGATTTATGGGCCCTAAATGAACGTGAAAGAGAGCATTTTCGCCTTAAACACTGCAGCTTTATTTTCCAAGGCTACAATCTTTTTTCCTCTTTAACCGCGAGACAGCAGTTAGAAATCGTTGCTCAATGGGGCGATGGAGCCAGCTCAAGGGAAGCTAGGAAAAAAGCCGATGAAATCCTAGATATTCTTGGTTTATTGAAAAAAGCCCATTTACGCCCAGGGGAGCTGTCCGGTGGTGAGAAGCAAAGGGTTGCCATTGGTAGAGCTCTTATCAAAAACCCGGATTTCTGTTTTGCCGATGAACCCACCAGTGCTTTAGACTGGGCTCATGGCGAACAGGTTATTGATATTTTAAGGTCTGCAGCCCATGATCGCGGTTGCACCGTGCTTATTGTGGCTCATGATGCTCGGGTAATACCCTATGCGGACAAAATATTTTATCTTGAAGACGGTAAAATGATTGATGATGATGGCAAAAGTATACACAAAACCTATGGCAAGATGCCTTAAAAGAGGATGGCAAAGATCATTCAATTAGAATCCTCTGGTTTTATAATTATTTTGACAAGGACGGAATCCTTGTTGGGGAATGTTTAATGGAAAAGTTATTTCAGCCAATTCCTGTTGCTTCCTGGACCCATTTGGGAAGAAAACTCTTTTCTATCATGTTTGTTTTCAGCCTCATTGCGGGTGGATTTATTTTCTGGGGTTATTACCAACCTCCAGAAAACGAAAGCTTTGATTCAAATTACAGTTATCAGGATCAAATCACTGCTCAAACCAAACCTGCTACCAAAGCCAAAATTACTGAAGACGCTGAGCGCAGGGCTGTTTGCATTGCTTATGTTGATGTGGATGGTGGCGTTACGCCTCTTTATCCCATTCAACCGGGGAAGGTTCTCGCAATCCCAGCAAGAGAAAATACCGAAGTTGAGGCAGGCGATATTCTGATTCGCATGGATGACACCTTGCAAAAAGCCCAACTCGAAGAAGCAAAAGCCGATGTGCTAGCGGGCCAATCCCAACTTGACCAAGCCAAAGTCATGTTCGCCCAGCACGAACTTAAGGTTAATGGCCAAAAATCTGCCATCGAAGCCAAACGAAGCGAGATGGCGGCAGCCATTGCAAAAAAAGATCAAGCCGAGCGTTTGGCTAGCAACAAACTTGCCAGTAATGATGATGTAAATGCCGCAAACGCAATTGTCAAAGCTCTTGAATTCGCAGTTGAAGGCGAAACCATTAAGCTTAAAGGCATCCAAGCTATTGATCCGCATCTTCCTGTTAACCTTGCGATGAATGATTTATCCGCTAGAAAAGCACGATTGCAAAAAGCTGAATATGCCCTGGGAGAATGTGCTTTAAAGGCCCCATTCAAAGGCACGATTCTTAGAATCAACACCAGTGTGGGCGAAACATTGGGATCAAACCCAAAGCTTCCCGCCATCATGTTCTGCCCTAGTGCAAAGCGAATTATCCGGGCTGAAGTTGAACAAGAATTTGCAGGGAAAATCGCCTTGAACCAGGTAGCTGTTATCCAAGATGATTGCAGCTCTTCTGAAACAACTTGGCGCGGTAAAGTGGTGCGCATTTCCGACTGGTTCACACACCGCAGATCCATTTTGCTTGAACCTCTGCAATTTAATGACGTAAGAACCCTTGAATGCATTGTCGAACTGGATCCGGGCCAACCATTGCTTAGAATTGGACAGCGCGTCCGGGTTCAACTGATTCCTTCCGATGATTCAGCAAAACCCCCGACTGTAAAATCCAAATAAGCATTCATTAGATTCTTTAATCGTGTTTTTGCAGGTCAAGGAGGACCCCTAATGACATGGTTACTAATTGCGACTGGTTTTAGCGGTGCCTTTACCTGTTTATTTATCTTTAAAAAAATAGCCCACCTTTTTACGACTCCAAGAGCCATTGCTGTGCATTTCTCCCCTTCAGGCGGTTGCGCTGATGCTTTAATCAACGAAATACACAGAGCCAGACACGAAATCTTGGTTCAAGCTTATTCTTTTACTTCAAAACCAATCTCACAGGCGCTTGTTGATGCAAAAAGACGTGGTGTAAAAGTCGATATTGTCTTGGATGGCAGCAACGAAAGGGAACAATACACTGAATTGCACTTTTTCATCGAACATAGCATCCACCCTGTAATTGATAGTCACCACCCGATCGCCCACAATAAGATCATGATTTTTGATTCACGAACCATAGCAACGGGAAGCTTCAACTTCACGCATCAGGCTGAGCAAAACAATGCAGAAAACCTACTAATCTTAAAAGGGCATCCTGAACTTGTGGATTTGTACAAAAAGAACTTTGCAGCCCATAAAGCACACTCTCGTGCCGTGCAGATCAATACCAATGCCCCCAGATCCCACGCTGCTTAAAACCCCACTTTTGGCCAAATTTCCTTGAAATTTTTCTTTTTAACTGAAAGTCTACTAACATAATAATAAGCTTTATATTCAGTTAATTCCTGTTGGTTATTACGGTATTACTTTTATGTCAAACACAATCATTGGCGAAAAAGTCCTCAACGATTCACACCTGAAACAGCAATTGCAAATTCTTAGGCAAGCTGACAATTGGACCAACCTGTACTACATTGGAATGATTTACATTTATCTTTCTGCTGTGATTTCAAGCACCCTGATGTTTTATTATCAGCGTGAATCTTGGGGCCTTCCCTTCTGGGCAAATATTCCAGTTTCAATCGTTGCAATTATTCTTATTGGTGCAGGCCAGCATCAACTCACCGGCCTAGGCCATGAGGGGTCACACCACTCACTCTTTAAAACTAAAAAATGGAATGAATTTGCTTCCGACGTTTTTTGCATGTTTCCCGTTTACAGTTCCACCCATTTTTACAGACTGCAACACATGGCACATCATCAGTTCGTAAATGACCCGGAACGCGACCCCGATGTCTCGCAGCTTTTATCAAGCGGCCATTGGCTTGGCTTCCCTGCTTCACCAAAAAAATTCTACTCATTCCTACTCAGGCAACTATGGCTACCCAATGTTTTTAAATTCATGATCATCCGTGCCGCATATAATTCAACAGGCACTGACGCAAATCCTTATGTCAAAAAAAGTACGAGCAAAAACAAAACTGCAATTCGAATTGGCATAGCTTATGTTTTTTCCATGATCCCAGTGCTCGCAGCTATTACATATTTAGGTAATCCCCTTTTTGTTGTTTTAAGTTCCCTTACAATCTTTCTTGTATTCTCCACAATTTTGATGCTTCTCCCTGATGACTGCTACCAGCAGGCGAAAGTCCATCCAGTTTTTTCGGCTAAAATATCCACTGTCATGCGCCTTGGTTATATCACTACCATTTTCACCTCGCTTGCGGTTTTGCATCTCCTGGCAGATCCATGGGCTCCCATTTATTATTTTGTGCTTTGGCTCGTTCCTATTTTTACTTCTTTTTCGTTCTTCATGATACTTCGACAAGTTGTCCAGCATGGCAATGGTGACCGAGGCTGGATCACCAACACACGCGTTTTTTTTGTCAATCAATTCATCAACTTTTGCGTTTTTCCCATCGGCCAAGATTATCATCTGCCACACCATCTTTATTCAACGGTACCCCATTATCGATTGAAAAAACTTCATGCACTGCTCATGGAATATCCTGAATATAAAAAGGATGCAATAAATGTGCATGGTTATTTCCGGTCACCTGAAAACCCTCAGATTCACCCCACTGTAGTGGATGTACTTGGTGATGACTACGCAAGCAAGAACTTCAGGGGTGTACACATTGACAACACCGTGCTGGATGACAATGAGGTGGAAGACAAGGAAGGCATTATCAAAACTGGTGAAAGGGAAATACAAAAAGCAGAGGAACTCGCTCGAGAAAAATCAATGCTTTAAGATAGGCTCAAACTCGGTGCCTACCACAATGGTTTTTAAAATAGGCGTGGTCATAAAGGTGGTGACAAGAGCCATCATCACAAGCATACAAAAAACACTGTCTGGAATTATCCCAAAATCTTTTCCCAAATTAATAACGATCAATTCCATCAGTGCCCTGGTATTCATCAAAAACCCGATACAAGATGCTTCTTTCAAAGAAAACCCTGAAATATATGCTGCAAATCCACAACCTGCCACTTTGCCGAATATTGATGCCCCGATAACTCCCGCAGCGATAAGCCAAAGTTGCAGGGAATCAAGTGACCCAATATTAGTTCTTAACCCGGTGTAAGCAAAAAAGATTGGCAAAAAAAATGCAGTCACAAAGTCTTTTAATTTAGACTGAATGGCCTTTCGAAAAGCGACTTGATCACATAGAACAGCGCCAAAAACAAAAGCCCCAAATATACCAAAAATTCCGATAAGATTGGTACCTATCGCAGATAAAAACAAGAAGGATAAAGTTACCGCAAGGCCCGTCACTGTGATTTCCCCATCCACAACAAAATGATTCAGCAATCTTATTGCAACAGGCCGAACCACGAAAATCATAAAAGCACCAAACATCAATGTGTAAAAAACCATCAGAAGAGTGCTCGAAATGTGAAAATCAGAAGTCACAAAAGCGGCAACACCTGCCAACAAAATCCAGCCAGCAGCATCATCAAATGCTGCTGCAGTAATCGTAACAACAGCAAGTCTTGTATGAGAAACCTTCCACTCCACCATCATTCTTCCGAGGATTGGCAAAGCAGTAATGGACATGGCTGTTCCAAGAAAAAGAGCAAAGCTCCAGAAATTTTCAGGACTAAATGACTTGGTGTTGACTTTATCAAAAACAAAAAAAGATAGCCCAAGACCAAGCCCAAAAGGTAATAAAATACCTGCAAGCGAAATAAAGGCAGTGGAACCGCCCAACGAAAGCAAATGGGAAAACTCAAACTCCATCCCTACAAGAAAAAGAAGAAGTATAAGCCCAATTTGACTAATACCAACAAAAACCCAATGAAGTGTCCCTTCAGGAAACCCCTCGAGTGTCGGCCTGAAAATCGTTTGGAAAGTATCGGGTGCCAGCCAACCAAACAAACTCGGCCCAAGTAAAAGTCCGGCAGTAATTTCGCCCACGACTTCTGGTTGCCCGATCTTACGAAACAGAACTCCTGCAATTCGTGCAGCAAGGATGATCAGTACTAACTGCCACAGCAGGGGCAACAATAGCTTTTCAATTTGAATTGAAGCAATAATCATGATCATCCCGGATTATATTAACGCCAGAAACTGTCTGGTTCTTCGTGTGGGGCCCTTGCAAGCCTTAACAGGCTTACAAGTTGGTTTAATTGAGATTCATCAAGATGCCCCAGCTGTTTTTTATTGCATTCAATCACTTCGCAATCAAGTTTTTGAAGCAGCTTCATGCCATGTGAAGTGATACCAACTTTGACAACCCTGCGGTTATCATCAGGACGTTCACGGGAAATAAGTTTGCGTTCTTCGAGACGATCAAGAAGGCGGGTGATATCTGGCGCCTTGGAAACAAGCCTTTTAGCAAGGACTAATGTATGTAATTTTTGGGGGTGCTCCCCTCGCAAGAGGCGAAGGGTGTTATATTGCTGTGCGGTGAGATCGAACTGTAAAAAGACAGCATCTTCAATCGAACGAAGCCTATCGTAAGTGCGCCAAAGATTCAAATAGGCTTCCTGGTTTACAGAATCGAAGCGAGTCGCCCGTGGTAAGTCAGAAAGCGCATTTGTTTTTTCATGAGGCATTGTTATGAACCCAGCATCAAGAATAAAACCCAATACTTGTTCTAACAATTATTGTTGCTATAGGAAAGAAGAATTGTCATTAATTCTAAAACAAATTTACTCCGGGGCAGCACAGGATCGTAACCCAACGAGCGCGCTTTCCTTAACAATTCAACATCCACGTGCGACCCGTAGCCAAGGCAGGGGAAATTCACCCCCTGGCTCGCCCTTAATTCCGTGATCAATTTTTCAAGTTCCGGTGACGCTATGCCCAGATCTATGAGCGCTCCAGCAAACTTTTCGCAACTGGATACCTCGACCAATTTATCAACAGTTTTTACAACTTTGGCCTGTAATCCAATGGCACGGGCTTCCCCCGATATCTTGCTGCTAAAGATCAGGTCATCGCATAAAACCAAAACTGTTTTGGTTTCAACTGGCATTATTCGATTTTCCCCAACCGCTTAAACATATAAAGTGTGACCCACATTTTCGCATCTATTGGAAGATCATGGTCATCGCACATTTTACAAGCCGCGTTATAATCAAGCACCAGTACTTCGATATCTTCACTTGATTCAGGCTTGGCACCTTGGTTCGCCCGCACATCAACATAGGCCATTGTGATGGCTTCATCCGTCAGGCCCATGGATGAATGCAAAGGCTTGGTGAGTTTGTTGATTTTTGAAACTTCAAAGCCAGTTTCCTCAATCATTTCACGCTTGATGGTTGATTCAATCGATTCACCGGGATCGACTAATCCCGCCGGGAATCCATAGGTATAACACCCTAATGGCACACGAAACTCTTTAATCACAACTAATTTGTTGGGTTTCCCTTTTTGTTTTAAAATAGGCACGATGATGACGGCTTCCGAAGCATCGTCTTTAGAATATCGTTTTGTCTTCCGGGAAGCATAAACCCATTTCCCGTGATGTTGGTCATGGGTGTATTCTGCGACAAACAAATTCAGCCATTGCTGCTTGGTCAGCTTGCGAACCTTGTTGATTTTCATGATTGCCAACCCTTAAATAGCCACCGCCCCATATTTAGCCCTAGTGCTTATATGGCTTCAGGGCCTCGTTCACCTGTGCGAATTCTTAGGCAATCCTCGAGTGGTAGAATAAATATTTTCCCGTCCCCGATGCGCCCTTCCGGGCCGGTTCTTCCAGCTTCCATGATGGCGTTCACCGTAGGCTCGACAAAGTCTTCATTAACTGCAATTTGCAATTGCACCTTGCGCAAAAGTTGAACCGTAAGTTCATGGCCTCTGTAAACTTCAGTGTGCCCTTTTTGTCTGCCAAACCCCTGAACATCAACAATCGTCAGGCGAAACACTTCAACTTTATTAAGTGCTTCTTTAACAGCTTCAAGCCTTGAAGGCTGAATGATTGCAAGTATGAGTTTCATCATAATCCCATGTTGAAAATTATTTTTTGCTGCAGGGAATCATGGTACCACCTCCGGAAAGATACTCTTCCGTGACAGGATAATTCTCAAACTGGATGGTGTAATAAGATTCAAACCATTTCCTGATTCCACCCACAAGCCCCGGATCAAAAGAAGGTGAAACATGAAGCGTATTGCCCGGAACTTGAAGCCTTATTTCGCTCTTCTCTACAACAACCTTACCGTATTTTATAACCATGTAGGGAAGCTCAAACATTGCAAGAATATTGGAACTCTCGTTGTAAATGGTGATATCCGCATCTGCACCCACACCAAGGTGGCCTTTATTTATAAGCCCTAACATGCGTGCAGGGCCAGCACGGGTAATGATTGCAATTTCATTTAGGGTATACTCTCGATCCAGATCTTTTAAACAACTGCGTTCCAAAACCCTGGGATGAACCCGCTTTAAAATCTCTTGCCTATAGGTTCTATCCATCAACAATTGAATAATTTCCGGGTATGCTAAAAAAGATCCACCATTGGGATGATCCGTACTCATTGCAATCTGCCATGGATCTTTGACAAGAAGGTACCATTCCAAACCAATCGCCCATTGCAAGGCATTGACAAAGCTTTTTTCCTTATAGGCCATTGGAACGATTCCGCACCCTGCCTCCATTTCGGTATCAGCACTGGTCCATTTTTTACCTGTGACTTTGTGAAGGTAATAACCCAACGGGCCATCACCAGTCATGGATGTGGTTTCGCCAAACAAAACCTGACCAACATCAACCGTTACTTCGGGATGCGAGTTGACAAAATCAGCAAGTTCTTGAACCTTGGAACAGAACTTCCCCTGATCATCAGGTTCACCACCATAGCTGTGAAACTGGATATGGGTAAGATGCGCTCTACGGCCTTCCAAAGCATCCATGGTGGCCAGCGTAGTGCGCCAATTCCCGGGAATACCAAGATTGTTGCAATGAATATGAACAGGGTGAGGGAGGCCGATATCCATCGCAGTCTGCGACAAACCTTGAATGATTTGCCTGGGCGTGCAGTTAAAGTGGCCGATATCCTGATCAATTTCATTGATGTTGGCGCCGCCACTTTTCCAAACTTCAACTCCACCTGGGTTTACCAATTTAATTGCATAACCCTTCGCAGATTCAAGCAACCAAGCAGTAAAACTTTTGAGTTTTTCACTATCTTTGCTGGCAATCTGCTCCAAGGCATAATGATTATTCCCCATCAGCAGAAAAAACCCCTTGTCAATGATCGGGGTATCTTGAAGCTCTTCATGAGCATGCCTGGCACTTAGCGGGGGAACTGCTGCATCGAAGGCGGTAGTGTAACCAAGGCCTGCATAAAGGTACCCCGTAGCAAAGGTGCTGGGTACACTGCCAATGGTTCCGGATCTGGTCAAGGAGGTTCTTGAAACATGGGGGGCGTAGCGTTTATCTTCAGGGCGCATTTTTCTGGCAAGATTAACTTTCGGGCCAGCGATATGGCAATGCATATCAACACCGCCAGGCATAATGATCCTACCAGTGGCATCAATCACTTTTTCAGGAAGTTCATCTTCCAATATTTGTGGTGCAACAATTTTGCCATCTTTGATCCAAATATCTCGTACTTCGCCATTGATTCCATGAACAGGATCGTATACTTTTCCGCCTTTGATGATTGTAATCGCCATCCTGATACACCTGCTTGGTAAGTCATTATTTGAAATCAAAACTAATTGGAAACTTGTAGTTTTGCCTGCAACAAGTGAAGAACCTTCTTTTCCAAGGCGCGCAGTATTTTCTCATCACTTGGATAGGGGGATTCAAACGCAGGTCTCAAAGGAATAGGTACATCATCCATCCGATAAACTGTTCCGGGAACGTTAATCCCATAAGTTGCGGTAGTGAATGAAACAGCAGCAGCACGGGTGGTGGAAGTTTCCTTCGTATCAAGCGCAATATAGGGAATAGAACCCAAATGTTCGCGGGCCGCCTGGGAAAAATTACCCATCGGATCCGATGCAATGATCATTGCAGCATCGGCTTCTTTTCTGGCAAGAGTATCGGTGGTGGTGAACTCACCCGGATTAAATCGCGGATATCCCCTTCCAAGGTTGACACCAAACGGATAGCCCGTTTGCCAGCTAACCACATTATCGGCACCAGTAACATTGCCATGTCCGCGCATGGGGTTGGCATAAAATCTTGTAAATGCATTTAAATCGCGGGCAAGTGCAAGTGCGGCTTCAACATTAAGATGCTTCCCTCTCGTCATGGAAAGCCCCATGCCAAAGAAAAGAACACCAAATTTGCATGCTTTCATTTTTTCTACAAGGTTTTGTAACTGCTCAAGGGTCACACCTGTATCAACCAGATCAGCTTCATTGATTGTTAAGCCCTTGACCAAAGCCCTAAGCATCCAAAGAACTTCAAAATCTTTTCGCGGCTTGATTTGAAGAAATATATCGGCTGCCGGGGCACTTTTTGTCCTACGTACATCAACCAAAACAACAGTGCGATCTTTTCTTCCATTGGGAACAAACAATCCCTTGGGCATGGTGGAGTACCTACCCCAATGCCTTGGATGAGATTCTGCAGGGTTGGATCCCCAAAAAATCACAAGGTCTGCACGATTACGAACCTCGCCCAGAGAACATGTAATTTCACCAACACCTTGAAATGCCATCCCGGAAGGACCATGGCAAACCGAAGTTGTGGTATCTATGGAGGCGCCGATCCAATCAGCAATGGCAACAGTAACTCTTTGGGCCTCGCAGGTGGTATCAGAAAGCCCATAGATAATAGGGAATTTTGCATCCACCAAAATACGGGCAGCCTCTTCAACTGCTTCTTCTACCGTGGCTTCTTTTCCGCGAATTCGGGCAATCGGCCCCTCTCCTGCCTCATGATTCAAAAACCAGGCCTTACCCAAAACACATGCATTCTTAGCCTTGGTAATATGGCTTCCTTCAACTGTTAATTCGATATCATCGCAAACACACCCACAAAAAGTGCATGTCGCATTCGATACAACTTTTAATTCGTTTTGCATATTAATACCCTCTCCGGGTCATCAATCTTTTTTAATGGGACAAACCTTGGAAAGATAAACATCCGTGCCTTTGCTATTGGGCATCCCGGTACCATGTGTATCTGATCCCATCAACCGGCTGGACCAGTCACCATAAGCCATGAACAGCAACCCGGAAGGGAGTTCTTTTTCCTTGGCAGCAACACACGGAATTTCTATGGACCGCTGCTCTGCTCTGATACAAACCAGGTCGCCAGCCACCAAACCAAGCCTGATCATGTCTTCAGGGCAAATCTGAACCACGCCTGTTTCCTCAAGATACTCCTTGCTGAATTTACTTTCATTCATGGAAGTACCCTGCCTGGTGCTTCGACCAGAAATCAGAATAAACAATTCTTCTTGGTTTTTATTCATGAAGGTATTATAGAGTATTATTCGTAGTTGCGATAATACACAGTCAAACAATTCTCCGACTTCTTATACCATTGAAAAATATTAGGGAATCGAAAGGAGAAAGCTTAATTCTTGGCCAAAAGTGCGCCCAAATGCTCTTTAATCCCCTCGCTTAAGCCTTCCAAGCTATAACCACCCTCGAGGCAGGAAACAATCTTCCCCTTGCAACAAGAATTTGCAAGCGACTGCAAAGCATTAGTCATAGAACCAAAATCTTCAGGTTCCAAGCCCAAATCCCCTACTGGATCCCTTCGGTCTGCATCAAATCCAGCACTTAAAATCACCAACTCCGGCTTGAATTCAAAAGCTTTTTCAAGACCTTTTTTCCATGATTCAAGATACTCTTTTCTTGAAACCCCATATGCAAGTGGAACATTCAGATTGGTACCCAACCCCTTTAAAGCCCCTGTTTCGGAAACTGCGCCTGTACCAGGATAAAAACCATTTCCATACCTGTGAATACTCATAAAGAAAACTTGCGGATCTTCATAAAAGATATCCTGAGTACCATTGCCATGATGAACATCCCAATCAAGAATAAGGACTTTGTTTAATTTATGAACAGTGATTGCTCTTTTAGCAGCCAATGCCACATTATTAAACAAACAGAACCCCATGCTCTTGGTGGCATTTGCATGATGCCCGGGAGGGCGGACCAAACAGAGTGCGTTTTGATGTTTCCCCTGTAACACCTGATCAACAGCTTTTGTGCAGGCCCCGGCGGCAAACAAAGAAACAGAAAAAGAATCTGGACAAATCACCGTATCGGGATCGGCTTTTCCACCGCCATGCGCAGCGATTTGCCTTATTTGTTCTATCTGCTTGGGACCATGAAGCTGCATTAATTCTTTTTCAGTTAATGCGTCCCAACTTACAGAGGCGCACTTTGATCCAAGGCCTGATTTTTCAAGCATGGATTCAATTGCAATCAAGCGATCAGGTCTCTCTGGATGCTTGCCAGTCTTATGCTTCAGAAATTCAGCAGATCGCAGCAAAAGTGTCATGATGATTTACTTGTCGTTATTCTTTTCCTCCACCTTGGCAGGTGGCTTGGGTTTTTCTTCATCTTTCGGTTTGGGCATGGGTGGCGCAAACCCGGGAACAGGGCCGGGGAAATCCAACAGCCTTTTTCCAGTGGTCACGGGCCCGGGTTTCAATGCCCCTACAAGGGTTGAAAAAAAGAGCACCAATTCTGGTTCGCCCGCTGGTTGCATGCAAGATCTCTCAAGCAATGTAACTTCTTCAAGCGTCATAAGTGTACCATTACGCTGAATATGTTTTATCAAAGCTTGAACTGCTGCAATTCTAACCTGTGGAATTCTTTTCCCATCCATCACAATGGCAGCAAGTTCTGGCTGAACTCTTCCAAGTGAAAGATTGCCCAGGGCTTCCGCTAAATAAATCATTCCTTGATCACTAAGGCGTCCCGGAGTCAGTGCTGAAATAAGCGCAACCGTTGCAGGTCTGGCATCATACCCAGGCAATTCGCCCTTTGCGATTTTTGCGAGCCAGAACACCGCAGCTTCAGCATAATTCTTTCGTTCTTCTTCGGTTAGTGCGGGTGCCCCAATCTCTGCAAAAACAAGTTGAATATCTCGCTGGATGGCCTTGCTGTCAGAAAAATGCCCCGTCGAAACAACACGAATATTATCCTGTTTCCTAAAATGTTTTTTAAGTGCTTCCACCCTTTTACCTACTTCAACTTCATATTCGTCACCAACAGCAACAAGAATTTTCCGCAAATCAATTTCATCAATCAAGGTTTTTTGAATCCCCTTGTACTTGATGTTTAAATCCTTAATCTCTCCCAAATAAAGATCTGTAACATTGGCAATCGCTTCAGCCTGCTGTTTTTCAGTGGCTTCAATATCAGATTCCTTATTCTTCTTTCTAACTTCCTTCAATTCCTTTTCAAATCGCTCATTGATCTTTTTAACCGTATCACGATTATTGATTTCAATGGCTTCGCGATCTTTCTTGTACGCTGCAACGATCTCATCAATTTGTTTCAACCTGCCACTCGCCTTGCGATATCGGTCAATCAAATCCTTGGCGAGATTACCCTCAGGCACTGCAGCAAGAAAAATTGGAACCCTTGCAGCATACGACTCTGCCTTGATGCTTGACAATAAATAGTGAATGCCTGGATCAGGCAAAGTTGATTCAATAAAAACAGCATCAATATCTGCAGCTTTTTCAAGCCTTCGGATAGTTTCCTTGCCATTAACGGCAAGGATCGGATCGGCACCGGCATCGCGCATAACACCAACGACCTTATGGCGCCAATCTTCATTTCCAACCGCAACCAAAACTCTTGGCTTGTTCATCGCCATTGGTTCTGCTCGAAGAGCCCGCGCCAGCACCTCAACCACCTCTGCGCTTGCCTTGGATACTTGCGAATTGGGAATATTAAGAAGAGCAAGAGCAGCAGCCATCTCAACCCTGCGGTCACCATAGTTCAAAGCCTGGGTAAGAGGTGCAGCCCTGTTACCTTTTGGCATTGCAGCCCTTAATTCCGCCATATCTCCCAATGCACGGGTCACTGCAAGCACGACCCCTGTTTGTTTTTCCAGTAAAGCCCGATCCAAAACAGCAAGCAGTAAATCTGCATCAACAGTATTAAGAAGAATATGCAAATCGGGGTTGGACCGAATCAAAGGAAGCCTGATATCGGTTTTTTCGAGATGCCCATGTATGGTATTAAGAAGCTGAAGAATTTGGATTCCTTTATCAGTGGGATCCAATATCAAAGCCATGGAGCTATATCGCGCAGCATAATAAGAATTTGCTTTTTTAACATCAACGGTAGGAAGTTCAGGCCATCCTGGAACCACCATCATGCCATCCCAACGCCAGATTTGAACCCGGGCAGGGTCGGGGAAATGAACTTTGCCCTTATAGTAATTTTCAGCAATTGCATAAAGTTCTTTTTTAGCTTCAGGAAGTGCTCCCAACTCCATGTTTGTTAATTTAGAAATTGCAATTTTTGCTTTTTTCTTAAGCCCCTCAGGCCTGCGCGGATCACTTGAGACAAACCAAAGTTCAGGCACTGCTTGAATCGCACCCCGGGCCACCAAAACATCTATCAAATCCACTTGGGCCGTCACCGGCATCCCTTCAAGAGCTGCGATAATAGGGGCTTCTACTTCAGAACCAAGCCTTTTCAAAGCATCAAGAATATACGCTTTTTCAATGATGGCTTGCTTCGCCAAGTCTGCGATAAGAAAAGGAACTGAATAAGCTCCGCTTCGATAAAGTTCCTTGAAAGCGTAGGATCGCTCCTCAGGATTTCCCTGTAATTGCTGAATTAACTTTGCAATTCGTTCTGGATCTTGAAGCTTTTTCAGGGAGGCTGCGCCCGCCATTTGAATCAGATCATCAGCTTCTTTGCGAGCCTGATCATTCAAGGTTTTATCCTTAGACCAAACACTTATTAGTCTTAGTTTAAAAATTGCATTTAGCGTGACTTTGTCAACCAAGCTGGCAAGCTCAGCATCGGAGTATTTTTTTTCTGTAAGGTCGTGAAGATATCGCGCAGCAAAGTCATACTTACCAACTTCTATTTCAAAGGTGATTGCTTCCCAATAATCAAAAATATTTTGAGGCTGTTTGAAAAACTGCCTGTATCCATCTTTGCGGTTATCCGGAGGCTTGGGAGCTTCATCTTGCGCGGATACAACCAAGCCATCCATGCTAATGCAGGCTACAATCATCCCTAAAGCAATCCTGCGTAATCCCTTAACCATAACTAGCTCCCTCTTTTCAAAAAGCTGCAAAGCACTTCAATTTTTAATTGGGCATTGCCATCGCTTCAAGTTCCGGACCGACCAAATCCTCATAAGTTTCACGACGACGTATCAACTTGCTTGTTTCTCCATCCACCAATACTTCCGCTGCCCTTACACGGCTGTTGTAATTTGAACTCATCGACATGCCGTAAGCGCCTGCGCTAAAAGTTGCAAGTAAATCGCCTCTTTTCATCGGCGGCAAAGATCTGCCCTTGGCAAGAAAATCACCTGATTCACAAACAGGCCCAACCACATCAACTTTTAAACCGCCTGGCACATCCAATTCGTAATCTTCAGGAAGATTTGGAAACTCGGCAGAAGGCTGCGCAGGCCAGACCCGATGAAACGAATCATAAAGAGTGGGCCTTATCAGATCATTCATTGCAGCATCTTGAATAATAAAATGCTTACCACCAGATTCCTTGGTGTAAATAACCCTACTTAACAACAGCCCTGCATTACCAACGATAAATCGACCGGGCTCCAATACCAATTTACACTTTGCCTCTTTCACAGCAGGTACTATCACCTCTGCAAATGCCTTTGCAGGCTGGGCTTCCTGCTTGCGGTAATGAATCCCAAAACCGCCACCCATGTTCATCACATTTATCGGATGCCCCTGCTCCCGCAATTTGGCAATCAAATTCAAAGCCTTGGCCACACCCAAGCGATAGGGTTCAGCAGAAAGAATCGGTGACCCCAAATGCATGTGAAGGCCAACCACCTTGACACCGGTATTCCCAAGAATTCCCTTTGCCACATCCAACACTGTTTCTATATCCAACCCGAATTTAACACCCTTCACACTAGTATCTGTCTTGGCATGAGTTTTTGGTGGCAGATCAGGATTTACTCTTAATGCAACTGGGGCAACCTTCCCCATTGATTTTGCAACATGACTCAAGGCATGTAATTCCTGCTCACTTTCCACATTAAAAAGCGAGACATTGTTATCAAGGGCAAAGCGGAATTCAGAATCAGTCTTACCTACCCCTGCAAAAACGATTTTGTCGCCCTTGCCTCCTGCAAGTAATGCACGATGTAATTCCCCACCGCTGGTGACATCAAAACCGGAACCATGCTCCGCCATTAGTTTGCATAGCGCAACATTGCCATTGGTTTTTACGGAATAACAAATTAAAGGCTGAACCTCCTTGAAAGCTTCCTGGATTTGGTGAAGGTGATGAAGAAGCGTTGCTTTACTGTAAATGTAAAGCGGAGTTCCATAGCGCTCAGCAAGTTGAGCAACAGGGATATTTTCACAATAAAGGGAACGGGTGCGGTAAGCAAAATGATCCATGTAGTATCCATCCGGTTAAAAAAGCCTTGGAATAATCTCAGCGTTACAATCTGCTGGATCGCCAAAGCCTATTTTATCAGGATAGGCGGTCTGCCCACAATTTAATTTGTGAAGCGACCTGGTCTGGCGCAGTAGACCCAAAAGACCGAAACGCTCGCAAGGCACGAGATACTCCTAGGATGTTATATACCCCGCTGGAAAGCCCCGTGCGGACTTCTTCGTATTGTTCTTTGGATAAATCCGCCAGCTTGCACCGTTTCTGTTCACACAGACGCACCAGTTTGCCAACCGCCTCATGGGCGGATCGCATTGGAATGTCCTGTTGTATCAAATATTCCATTAATGTGGTTGCATCAAGAAATCCATCTTCCAGCCTTGCCTTGATGCTTTCGTGCCTGAACTTTGTTCCAAAAACCAGAGGTGCTGCCAAATCCAATGATGCAGCTACGGTATCGAATGCATCGAATAGCGCAACTTTATCTTCTTGTAGATCACGGTTGTAAGCTAACGGCAAACCCTTCACAAGAATCATCATATGCGTAAGGCTTGCGATCACCCTGCCGGTTTTACCCCGCATCAATTCCAGTACATCTGGATTTTTCTTGTGAGGCATAATGCTCGAACCCGTGCAAAAAGAGTCAGGCAGATCAATAAAATTAAACTCCGTGGTGGACCATAATATCCACTCTTCAGACCACCCACCAAGATGTAACGCAATTTGAACCAGACACCCAAGAAATTCAACCAGGAAATCCCGATCAGAAGAAACATCTAAACTATTTGCAGCAACGCTATCAAACCCAAGAAGCTGGGCAA
>RFZJ01000058.1 GCA_009920765.1 Planctomycetota bacterium
ATCGGTTGAACCAATCACCTGGCCACTGCGGAAGCCACCCCCTGCAAGTAGCGCACCACCAACCTGCGGCCAATGATCACGACCTGCATCCTTGTTAATTCTTGGCGTTCTGCCAAACTCACCCCACGCAACAACAGCAACATCCTTATCCAGTCCCCGTTGATGAAGATCTGTAATCAGGCAATGCATCGCATGGTCGAACATGGGGAAGTGGGTGTTTTTACATTCGCTGAAGTTGTTACTATGAAAATCCCAGCGGCCAAAATTAAGGGTCACCACCCGTGCGCCTGCCTCGATGAGCCTGCGTGCCATTAAAAAGTGTTCAAGATTTCGTGGTGCGCCATCGCCATAGTTTTTTGGATCGCCCTTGCCAAATTTTTCACGAACGGAAGAGGGTTCCTTCGAAAGATCCAGTGCATCCATCAGCTTGCTGGAAGTGAGTATTTCAAGTGCTTGAAGGCTGATGGAATCCATGGCATCGATGGAGCCACGGGAATCCAGGTCCCTGCGCATTGCATCAAAACTTGAAAGCAATGATCGCCTGTCGGTAAGTTGCGAAGATTTAAGGCTATCAAGCATCATGTTATCTTTTACAGGGCCGGAGGGCCTGAAAGCGGCGTTGGCAATTCCAAGGTATCCTGGATGACCGGGTGAACCATAAGGTGGATGTCCTGCATTGGGGGCCAACCCAATGAAAGGTGGAACCGAATTATTACTCGACCCTAGTATTTTTGAAATCGACGAGCCAAATGATGGCCAGCCACCTTGGGGCTGGTTTTTTACCGTACGACCGGTGTAGCAGATAAACGAATCATGATCACCACTTGGTGAGCCATAAACCGAACGCAATGGAATAAGCTTATCCATGATGGAGGCAAGCTTGGGTAGATGTTCGGAAATTTGGATACCGGGAACATTGGTGTTGATCGGTTTGAACTCGCCACGAATATCAGCGGGGGCATTCATCTTGAGATCGTACATATCTTGATGCGGTGGCGCACCTGCCATGTAAATCATGATTACCGCTTTGTGCGATTTTTTGATGCCAGCAGCTTGTTCTGCCTGAAGCAGCGAAGGAAGAGAAAGGCCACCCATGCCGAGGGCGCCTATCTTCATGAATTCGCGACGGCTTCTTAGTTCTGCTTTACGAAAACCTGTGCAACCTTTTATTTCTGGCATGGCTTACGATCCTAATGGTTCAGGCGGGATAGACGACACTTAAATTATAGCCAACTTTTACTGTTTGGAACAATGGAAAACTTGCAAGCAATGTTAATATCGGCATTTAAGGCAAGATTAATCAATACCATTGGAACTTGAGTTTCAATCAAAGCCCAACTTATAAGATTTTACGAGCTCCGGGAATCGACCGAAGCAATGCGCTTGTTCCCCAGCTTAGACCCAGAGTAACAATAAATACAATCAATGCCTTGGAAATTGCGGGCATCGATGAGCCGAGTAATGTGTATTGTGCCCAGATGATAAATGGGTAATGTACCAAGTAGATGCCGTATGCATTATCACACAGGTTATCAATGATTGAATATCGAGTGTTGGCGAATCGAAGGAACAAAGCAATGAAGGTAATACTTACGACCGCACAATAAAGGGCCATGGAAAATCCCAGACTCATCAATCCTGCAGGGGGAACCCAGGGTTTAGGTGGTGCATCGGGGTGCACGCTGGTATAAGTGATCAATAAAAATAAGGTGCTGAATAACGAAGCAATCAGCCAAAAAAACCATTGCCTTGAAAGTGGCCCTTCCTGCCTGAGAATACTTTTGTCCAACCCATAAGCGCCCACTGCAACGCCTGCAAAAAAATAAACCAGATATGAAAAGATTCGGCATGCCTGGCCTACTAACAGGGGCCCAAAAGCAATCCATTGGAACGGTCCAAACAAATACAGTAACGGAGTAAAAACAGCCAATGATAATCCGAGAAGCGCCAAAAAGAAAACCAAAGGTTTTGTAAACAAGATGTCAGGTAGTTCGATTGTTGATTTTGAGAAAGCCCAAAAGCAGACAACTGCGACCAGATTGAAAACCAGAAGCATCGAAATGAACCAGGCCGGCCCACTAAACCAGGACCAGCCCATCCAGTAAGAAAAAAAATCAGTGGTGGCACCAGTCATTAAAAAAGAAGGGTAGTAAGCCAGGGGCATTATCACTGTAAGTGAAATTACAAAAGGAATACCCAGCCTTAGCGCTCGATCTTTAAGAAAATGCATCGAGCCTTTTTTTACCAGGCTTTTCCAGACAAAGAGTCCCGAGATGAAAAACATCAATGCCATGAAAAAAAGATTTAACAGCAGTGGAGCAAGGTCGAATCCCACCCACTTTGCAGCATCAACAATGGGTGCTGCGGAATGATCAACATAATCTGCTGGATCAAATTTCCCCCAAGTGGGATAAGCCAGTATGGCATGAAGAAACAGAACCAAAACCGTCATCAAAGCTCGAAGGTAATCAATAGCGGAACTGCGAACTATTGAAGGCTTTGGAACAGTATTTTCATTAGGCGGATTTTTCATGATCAATCATAAAATCATATGATTGATTACCTGTCAAAGGTTTTCATGGGAAATGAAAAGCTAAGACCAATTGAGTTACTTCACAAGCCATTTGCCCGCTTCGAGTTCCTGCTTGGAAGCATCGCCTGCATAGAGATTGAATTTGGTTGCTGCTCCTGCCTTTGTGTATATATCTGAAACAAAGGCGGGAGTTTTGGTTTCTCCTGCAAGCCAGATTGCATGGGGGGCGTTAAGCGCCATCATGCCTGGGAGATCAAGATACTTGGAACCACCTGGAAGGAAACTGGGATCGCGGTAATCAAGGAGATTCGAGAAGCGGAAACCCTTGGTATCAACCGCAGCACGGTCGATTGCTTCGCCTGCGAGAGCCCGTGCTGCAACGACCACGGGGCCAATTTCCCCAAAGCCCGCAACACCTACCATGGTGGGTTGGGGATGCGAACCAATCTTTGCGGTTTTAAGAAAACGGGTGAGGGTTAGCACATCGTGGGTGCGTTGTGCAAACAGGGTGTGGTTATAGCCAAAGGTGTAGCCAGCGAACTCGCGAGGGTTTGCCACGAGCCTGGTTTGTTTCATGGGTTTGCCATCCTTGAGGAAGGCACCCTGGAAGAGAAGGTCTGCACCCAGGACGGTTGCCCCTGCATTTAAAAGTTCTTGAACACCGGCTTTGACCGAGCCATCTGCATTGTAAAGGGAAGATTTGCCTGCATCATCAAGCCAGACAACAGCCTGGCCCTTCCATTCCTTTGGATAAAGCCAGGTGACAGGGAGTTCCTCTGCATGGGTTTTGTTGCGAATGATGCCCGTCATCTCAACATACTTGCCTTTATCTTTTTTATCGTTGAGAACCCAGTCGGAATCGCCTGCCTGGGCGTAGGATCTGCCCAGGATGATTTCCACCGCCTTGCCTATGCCATTACGAAGCGCAGCAGCGGAAGCGGTGCTGGGTTGCAATAATTTTTCAGAATCATCCTTGAAATATTTTAAGAGATAGCGTTCGAAATCGGGGCCTTTTGTTTTTGGTTCGGGGTGTTGGGCATCCCATACGGTGAGTTGCGCCGGGGTAAGAGGATCAAAATCATTTTCAATCACGGGTGATTTGTGGCCTAGTTTAAAGTGATGATTTAAGAAGGTGAAAAAAGCAGAGCGACTGATGGAGTTGTAATTGTGCGGGTGATGCTCGCCCCGATGCAGCATGACATTCTCCGGTTTTCCCAAGGTGGCGTAAAGCTTCTTAAGATCGGGGAAACCCTTGGTTGCCATTTCCTTGGTCCAGTCGTTTGCAGTGGTCATGCCTTGTGGCTTGGGGGCAAAGAGGGCGGCGAATTCAACATTGCCGGTGTTCACCCTAAGCAAAGAGGAGTTTTCGCAGGTGCAACCGCCTTGCATTGAGGTGCTGACCATGACCGCAGGGAAGGAAAGTTTAAGGCGGGGATCGATTGCAGCGAGCAGCATGGTCTGGGTGCCACCACCGCTTGCGCCTGTCATTGCGGTGCGTTCTGAATCCACTTCGGGAATACTAAGAAGGAAATCCATGGATCGGATGGCGTTCCAGGTTTGAAGGCCCATGATGCTTTGCAGGTTGGATTCAGCCTGTGGGCTATAGAGGCCCCAGTTTTCGGTTTTGTTCATTTCCGGTCGTTGTTTGCCAAAGGTGTGAACAACTTCGCGTGAGAACTGGTGGGAATCGGAATCGCTGAGCATATCCCATTGCCAAACAATGCAACCCATGCGAGCAAGCTGGATGCACATGGCTTGAAATCTGCTGACGCCACCTTTTTCAAATCGTTCTTCACCGGTTGCGATTTCGTGGCGAACTTTATTCGGCGCTTCTTCGCTGAGTCGGGCATCTTTCCAATGGCCGTGAGCGAACAAGACGCCCGGCACTTTACCCTTCACATTTTTGGGCTTGTAGAGATTACCTGTGACAAAGAAACCGGGGCTGCTTTCGAAATAGACTTTTTCGACGGTATGATCAGGGCGATCAATTTTGCCATGAATAACAGCATTAAGGGGAGTCTTAGTGGGCATGGGCCAAAGGCCTTGAGAAACCAAAATCTGGGTGCGCACATATTCTGCCCTGGTATCCCATTCAATCTTGGTTTGGGGAGGTGTGAAGGGAAAGTAGCCATTGAGATCCTTGGGAGGCGCAAGGCGTTTATCCGAGGGGGGAATATCCGCCCCGGAAACAAACAGCGGGGCAAGGAGCAAGCCAGAGATAAAAGCAGTTGCAAGTTTGAGTTTCATGGTTCATGTTTCCAGAAAAATACAGGCAGGGATAACAATAACAGGGATAATATTAAGCTATAAGGGGGGGGAAAGCCAGCGAAAGCATGATTTTATAGCGAATATAGCTGGATTAAACAGCACATCGTAAAAATCAATTCTGTCAGAATGATCGAACCTTAACCCAAGAAAAACAATAATTGTCTGGAATAAAAGGGAAAGTTTGAGCCCATTTCGATTAATATGGAATTGTAATTAAGGACTTGGTCAACCCACCGTACTCAAGTGAAAATATGCCTCAAAATATTCGTTGTCTGATTATGTTCCTGTGTTTAGCGACGGGGCTTCGTGCAGCCCAGCCCACTGTAACGGAGTCTGGTTTTCAAAAGCATGCAGATCCCTTCCTGAAAAAATATTGTGTTCAATGTCATAACGCAGAGAAGATGAATTCAGGGATTCGTGTGGATCATCTTACCGCGGGGTTTGCTGATAATGAGATACGGCTTTGGGATGGGATCTTGCATCAGATCCAAGCCGAAGAGATGCCCCCAAAAGGCAAGGCGCAACCGACTAAAATAGAGCGCGAGCAAATGATTTCTTGGATCAAAAGTTCGACAGATATTGCAAGGCTCAGGCCAACACCCAAGAATGGCGGAGCGAGAAGGCTAACGGTGGCCCAGTATAAAAACACACTTAGGGAACTGCTGAAGATAGAAGATAATTTTACTGATATCCTGCCACCGGATGCAGTTTCCCGCGATGGGTTTTTAAACAATCAAGCCACCTTGCAACTTTCGCCCCTGCTTTTGGAATCGTATTTTGAAATAGCAGACAAAGCATTAAAAGAATGCATCGTGGATGAAAAATCAAAGCCTACCATACAAAGTCTTCGCATGGATCTGGGCGCTTCGATCAATAATCAGCCTTGTCCCGACCAGCTTATCCTGGGAGCCAACAGCCTGTTGCTCAACAATAAAGATTTCAAGGTGACTCAAACCAAACCCATCAAAGCGTTTGCCTTCGATCCTTTCGTAATGCAGACGAAGTATCGGTTTATTGAGGGGTATGCTGGAAATAGCACCGTAAGAGGCTGGCGAGATTATGACAGTATTTACCATGCAGTTTATGCATGCATGAGAGGCACGACCGGTTATCCCAAAGGTTTGGCCTTTAGCTTGGTGCCGCAGGGTTTATTATTGCGGCCTGCAATTCCGAGTGCTGAAATCTTTGGCGTGGATAGTACCTATGGCCCAAGGGCAAACTTTAAAATCGCACTTCGTGAGCTTCCCAACCAAGGCCGTTTTCGCATCACTGTCAATGCTGCCAAATATGATGATGGCCTGCTGTTAGATACGGGTGCGATTGCCCAATCTTCCAATTCAGATGATGTTGTTGTTTGTACCAACCCATCAGATTCCGCCTCCATCATGATCAAGCAGGCAGGCATTTATCAGGTTGATGTTCATGCTGCAACACGCGAAAAACCTGCCAGGCAGGATTCCTCTCGCTTGAATGATAAGTTGATCGGAAACTGGCAATTGAATGGCAATGCGCTCAGTAATCCCGATACAAAAAATCTTCTAGGGCAACTTCAAGGCGATGCCAGGTTTATCAATTCGCCCTTTGGCAAGGCTCTTTCCCTTGATGGTAATGGCGATTCGGTTTTAATCCCCCGTAATGAATCGATGAATGTTAAGGATGGCGAGTTCACGGTTGCAGCCTGGATAAACCCGACTCAATTAAGGCAGGCGGGAATCGTTTCTCTGGGAAAGTATAGCTGGACTCACGGCTGGTATTTTGACATGCCCAATAACAAGGGCGTGATTCGAATTGAAACCGCAGGCCCTGATAATCAATCCAATGGTACTGTTAGTTCGCCCCCGGGTACGATTCGTGCCAACGCCTGGCAGCATGTAGCAGCGGTGGTGCGCCGTGGTAACAACGAAACCCGGTTGTATGTCAACGGTTTCCTGGTGGGCAAGGGTGCGATTGGTGCTGCAAATCTGGATAATCCTAAAGTTGATCTTTATCTTGGTCGTATTCAGGATGCGCAACAATTCAAAGGTGAGTTGAGCCAGGTCAGGATTTACCAGAGGGCATTGGATGAATCAGAAATACAAGCCCTGGTAGAGCCCGGTAGGAAATTTGTGCAGCAGCCCCGCGAGAAATCTTCGGAGCTGACACTTTCCCTTGGCGAAAGACAATTTTCAAGCACATTAAACCAGCCAGCTTTTGTTGTTGTTAGGTTGCCTGCAGGTGAAGTTAAAGTGAATGCCCAAACAACTGGTGCAAAAAGTTTTGATCGGATTGTTTTTACTCCCCTGCCCGAAACACATGAACTTGCGCAAAGGTTCATATCATTTGAAAAGCGATCCCCGCAACTAGGCGTTTCCATGGGATTTCGGCGTGATTGCGGTAGTACGCTTGTCCCAATAGGAGCACCAAAACCAATTACTTCCAACAAGCCAACTGCGTTTGTGTTTGAGGGGGCCATTCGAAATTATCCGAACCCTGAAGTAGAAAAAGACAATGTTAATTATCTGGCTGGAGTTCGTGAAATTGGTGTTCATAGCGAATACACCGATGGTCGAGAAATGCCCCGACTGTTGATAAGTTCGGTAGAGTTTGAAGGGCCGTTTTATGAAACCTGGCCTCCTGGATGCACTCCAGGTGGTGCTGACTTCGCCCCAGTTTTTATTCTTGATTGAGAACAGCCAGTCTCCCAATCCTGAACCATTGGATAATCATGAACTGGCTTCCAAGCTTTCTTATTTTCTGTACAACGGCCCACCTGATGAAAAAACCTTGAAGCTTGCATCAACAGGCGAACTGCGCAGCCAGATTAATGCTGAAGTTCTGCGGATGATCGGTGATCCTCGATTTTCCGGATTCATCGATGAGTTTGCCTCGCAATGGCTTGCACTTGAAAAGTTTCAGGTGTTGGAACCCGATAGAAAGCAGTTCCCAAAACTTACCAGGGATACCAAAGCTCAATTACTTAAGGAACCTGCACAATACCTGGGGTATTTGATTCGGAACAATCTGCCTGTCAAGAACCTTGTTGAGTCTGACTTCATAATTGCCAACGAAGTTGTTGCAAGTTATTACGACCTTGGTGATAAAACTCAGAGTGGTTTTGATTTCATCCCGATCCAGCATGGTAGAAAAGAGCTTGGGGGTTTTCTTGGTCAGGCAGCAATCATGGCGGGGCTTTCAGATGGGCGTGAATCCAACCCTGTAAAGCGTGGCGCTTGGCTTGCCCGAAGAATCATTGCAGAGCCACCCGATGACCCACCACCCAATGTGCCCGCACTTGCTGAAGATTCCAAAAAGTTATCGCTTCGTGAAAGGCTTGAACAACATCGCAACCAGAAAGGCTGCACCCAGTGTCATGCGAAAATTGATCCTTGGGGAATCCCGCTTGAGGAATTCGATGCGGGTGGGAGATTAAAGTTGCAGAAGATCGATGCCCGATCTGTGCTTCCTGATAAAAAAGAAGTTCAAGGGTTTGATGATCTTAAACGCTATTTGACAAATGATCGGATCGATCAGCTTGCATTTAGTATGTTGAAACATCTTGCGATTTATGCAAATGGCCGGAATCTCTCCTTCAATGAACTTGAATTTCTCAAAAAAGAAGCGTTAAAGTTGAAGGTTGATGGCTATCGAATGCAAGATATGATTCTTTTTGTCGTCAATAGTAGGATATTTACCGAAAAGTAGGGTACTATTATAATGCCATTGGGCACCATAGAGCACACCAAGCGGAGAAACCGATGATTCCAACCCAACAATTAGATCGCAGAGCCTTCCTCATGGGAATGGGTGGAGTTGCGATGGCCCTGCCTGTTTTGGATGCCATGGGTGCTGAAGTTGCTGAACAAATCCCCAGGCGGTTTTGCGCAATCTATACCGCCAATGGTATGTCACTACCCCGAGCGGAACATGGCATGGATGAATGGAGCTGGTTTCCTACTGCCAAAAATGGAAATGAATTTATTTTTGGTAAATCCACCGAGCCATTAAGCCCTTACCGTAATCAGTTGAGCTTCATGGGTGGTTTGTATCACCCAAGTGGGCCTAAGGCTGATCCTCATGTATGTTCCGACATGTGGCTTACAGGGGCCCCACTGCATAATCCAAAACCCGGAAGTTATAATTCTGCTGGACTCGATCAGGTTATCGCCCAGCATACCAAGCAATACTGCAGGCAACCTTCGTTGGTTTTATCGATTGATGCAGGCACAGGATTTTTATCACGCACAGGTACGATCTCGTACAGCTTGGAAGGAAGACCCATCCCCGCAGAAAACAACCCCAGGCGAATTTTCAACCGGTTGTTTCGAGTTGATCGCGATTCAATGAAAACAGAACGTGATGATCTTAAGCGTCGCATTAAATTGGTGGATGCAGTGGTTGAAAGCACCAAGGCGCTGAATAATGTGCTCGGAAAATCTGATCGCGATAGATTGGAGCAGTATCTTACTTCACTTAATGAAGTTGAATCGCGTTTGATCTCGTCTGAAAAATGGATCGATGTTCCATTAAAGAAGCAGGATTATGCCCATTTAAACCTAAATGTTACCTCTGAAAGTGAGCCTGCAGATTATTATCGTAATATGTTCGACCTGATCGCATTGGCATTTGATGCGGATATCACCAGATCTGTTACTTTCATGTTGAATCGTGAAGATGGCATGGGCATCAGCGATACTTTCCCACTCAAACTGAAGCTATCAAAAACCCATCATGGTCTTTCGCATGCAAACGACAAGGCCGGCCAGTTGGACTTTGCAAAGTATGATCTTTTCCTGAGCCAGCAGGTCGCGCATTTCCTTGAAATGTTGAACAAGTACAAGGATAAGAATGGCTGCGTGCTTGATAATACGATTGTGCTGTTTGGTAGTGGCGCAAGCACCACGCATAATCCAAGAAACCTGCCCACCTTGATTGCAGGTGGTTCCAAGATGGGCTTAAAGCATGGCAACTATTGGAAAAATAACGATACCCGCATGTCAAACATGTACCTTAGCATCCTTCGATCCATGGGGGTGGAGAAGGAAACTTTTGCAGATAGCACAGGTACTTTGAATAGTCCGGTTTTCACCCGTACATAATGCTTTGTACGCAGACTAAATTTCTATTTGGGTTTTAGTTTAGCCAGAAAGATGTCGTTGCTGCCCAGGTTTGTAAATGGATGTTTTCCAAACATTGCATTGCCACTGCAAGCCCCGGAAAGATAAATATTGCCCGAAGAATCCAAAGCAATACTGTAGGCATGATCGGTACCTTTGCCAGAAACTTGATTAAACCAGCGCACTTTCCCACTTCGATTAAAACTGATGATAAAAATATCAGCAGATGCAGATGAGATTTTCTCCTCGCCTTCAAACAACACCGTTGCAGTGAAAGAACCCGTAAGGAAAGAGTTTCCGTGGTTATCAGTTGCTACGCCTAAGCCGTAATCGATACCAGGACCACCTGCAGTTTTAGTCCATAGCTCTGATCCATCAGACCCGAAGCTCATCAACAGTATATCACTGTCCCCTTTGCTTTTTACAACCCTATCCTTGAGCTTGAGTTCACCCTTGAACATACCAGAGGCCCAGACATTGCCATTTGTGTCGGCAGTGATTTCGTGAATCATAGCCCCGCTGCTGCCATGCCCCTGGGCAACCCAATGCACCTTGCCCGATGCATCAAGCTTTGCAACGAGAATATCCCTGCCCATGGAATTAGTGAGTTTGAAATCGCCAAAGAAACCATCGCCCCCTGTGTGACCGCCAAGGAAGCAATTACCTTTACCATCAACAGCAATGCCATGGCCACTGCTGTTACCTTTGCCCTGAGTAGTTTTAACCCAGAGGATTTTGCCTTCGGTGGTGTAGCGGGCGCAAAAAACGCGTGAAGAACCGGGTTCAGAAAGTTTAACCTCATCGAAGGTTCCTTCGCCCGCAAGGGCCCCAGTAACAAACAAGTTGCCGAGAGAATCCACCGCGATGCCATGCCCGTAATCGTAGCCTTTACCTCCAGCAGTTTTAATCCAAAGCATCTTTCCGGAAGAGTCATATTTTGCAACAAAGATATCGTAATCCCCTGAATTTGGAAGCGATACATCTCCAAACTTTGCATCGGTGCTTTCGTAATGCCCGGTCACATAGGAGTTCCCAGCATCATCCACGGTGATTGCATAACCGCGATCTATTTTCGAACCGCCACCACTGCGTACCCAGAGGAACTTTCCCCTTGAATCAACCTTTGCGATAAAGAAATCCATCATGTTGTTGCTGGTGAGGGTGAACTCGCCAAAAGTTGCGGTGCCAGTGAACTCGCCTGTCAGGTAGATATTGCCTTTGCCATCCACTGCAATTCCACGTGTTTTATCGTGCAGTTTACCACCCGCTTGAATCACCCAATCAAAATCAGGTGCAGTTTCTTTTTCAGCGGCATGAAGTGAGCCGCCCAACAGCATGCCAATAATAACCAGCAGAAGATTTCTCATGAAAATATTCCTTGAAAGTAGTTGAGTCATATTACCTTGCAAGCCTGCAAAAGAGTTTCCTGCACAATAAAGTCGTGATCATGGGAAAAGTCGGAAGGCTTTTCTCCGCGGATGATTCGAGCCATGTCGGCAGCATCTGCAACATAGCGGGAAAACTTCGGGAGTTTGATTTCCTGCGTACCCTTCTTGTATTCACCCCTTGGTTTTGAAAGTGAAAGTTTGACCGATGGGTTATCCAAGGGCTCGATTTCGAATGTTCCCTCGCTACCACATACCACCAGATGCCTTCTACTGCCCCCTTCGACTTCCATCGCAGATGTTTTTACGCTTGCAATAGCTTTTGGATAAGTCAGCACCGCAAGCATGTTGTCCATCAAACCATCATCAATGGAGGAAGCATGCTGGTTGAATCCTTCCACTTTGGTGGGTTTTCCCAGGATGCCAATGACAAGGTCGGTGATATGGCAACCCAGCTCGAACATGATACCGCCTTTAAACTTCGCAAGCTGCTTTCGTTCAGGAGGTGAAACTACTTTGCTCATTACGGTATGCACTTCAAAGATATCGCCCAACCAGCCTTTTTTAAGGAAGTCACGAAGTAGAATAACAGCAGGGCTGTAGCGATACATGAAGCCCATCTGGGTGAGGAGGTTTTGCCTTTTTGCATTCTCGAGGATGCGTTTGTACTGTGCCAGGTTATCGCCTGCGGGTTTATCAAGATGAATATGCTTGCCCGCAGCAATGCAAACTTCAGCAGTGTTTAATAGATCAGCAACCCGGGTTTCTACAAGCACTGCGTCAAGATCTTTTATGTTCAGGAGCTCATCGCGTGTCATCCATTTTAAATCGCTGTAGGTGGGTTGCGTCATTGCGTTTTTCTTAAGGGTTTCATCGGCTTCAACGATGCCCACCACTTCGTAATCGGGGGAAGCCCGGTAGACAGAAAGCTTGCTTGCATGAGGATGGCCCACGCCAATCTGCCCGACTTTAATCTTCTTCCTAGTCTGTTCAGCATCACTATTTTTAGGAAGAGTTGCAGCAAGAAGTGCCGCTGTGGAATGTTTCAACCAATGTCGCCTAAGCATGATGCTGTTCCTTGAAAAATTTTAATCGAGGGGTTTCTTTTCAAAATCGGATGGGTTGACCCAGCCAGCGTTTAATTTTTCACCTTTCATAAAGCGATCGTAAAAATTCACATGGGCCTTATTAGAGTGAAGGTATTGATCAAAGAGATGCCCTTTACCCTCCATTCGCGGGTCGCCTTGGGCCTTCAGCATTGCAAACATCTGATTTTTCAGTGCTTCACAAAGTTCTGCATTGGCAGGATTCAAGGCGAGATTATTTAAGCAATCAGGGTCTTTCTCAAGGTTATAAAGCTCCGCGCCCGGTCGCTTTGCAAAACACCAGTTCCAATACTTATCGTTGGGATTTTGCCGATGGTCTTCCAAAATCAAACTCTTGGTCGGGCTGGCATCAACGTTCAAATAGCCCGTTTCCGGATTGCATGCTGGCCAGCGGGAAGGTTCAAAGTTATGAAGGTAGATGAAATTTGATTTGATAAGTCCGCGAATGGGATAACCAACATCGCCCGGCCTGCCTATATCGTGCCTTTCCATCCCAATGAGAACATGATCCCGAAATGGATTGATTGATCCGGATTTTCCAGAAGTAAATAAATCTTGGAGACTGCGCCCGAATGCTGGCGCCATTCCGGTCTTCTTCCAATCAATGTTGGCCAAGTCCATGAACGTAGGTGCGAAATCAATAAAGCTCACATAATCATCCACCACTCTTCCAGGATTGGTGATCCCTTTTTTCCACATCATTGCGAGGGGAACATGATTGGAATCGATATAGGCGCTGCCCTTGCAGCGAGGAAACGGCATACCATGATCGGAAGTCACCACCACCAGGGTATTGTGTAATAACCCTTGTTTTTCCAGTTCATCGAGCATCCTACCCAAATGGCGGTCAAAGTGTTCCACCTCGAATGCGTAATCGAGCATGTCGTTTCGAACGGTATCATTATCGGGCCAATAACCGGGAACCTTGGGAATATCAGTAAGTTTCTTACCTCCCTTTGCAACCCCAGAGCCAAATTCATAACCACGATGGGGTTCCAATCCACCGTACCAGAAGGCCCAAGGTTTTTCTTTCGAGGTGGTGCTGAGAAACTCCTTGAAGTTTGCAGCATAATCGTTGTTGCTGATCCCATTTGTGGGAGGCAGGGCTTTATGATCATTAAAGGGCTTGCCTGTCATCTGCCTGGGCTTGTTTTTGTCGTCGAGTGCAACACCTGGCCCCCAACCCTTTGCAGTATATCCCACCTGCCATTGGTTTTCTGAAAGCACCTCACCCCACCCTTTAAATTCATTGGGGAAGTAACAAAGATGGTTGGCGGCTTCTTTAAGTTGCCAAGAGTTTCTGCCTGTAAGAATGCAGGCACGGGAAGGTGCGCATTTTGCATTAGGGGTAAAGGCATTGCGGAAGAGAATCCCTTGTTTTGCGACGCGATCGAAGTTGGGTGTTTTAACCCATGGGGTGCCATAGGCTCCTGCATGAACACCCCAGTCATCTGCAATTGCGAAAAGAATATTTGGCCTACTTGGAATGGTCGTATCCTGCGCAGCAACTGACAAGCAATTTAAAAAAATAATGGTTTGTAGAATCATGGAAGTTTTTCCCTTGTCTTTAGATTGAACTTCTCGCCCGCATTTAAAAAGAAGTAAAACTTCTCGCCCTCCGCAGGTTTACGATCCGGATCATAAATCGCTACTTTACTAGAACCCATGACCTCTAAATTATTCCCCTGAACGATCACGGCAGTATCTTCATCAATTCCTATGCCAAGAAGATGGCGGTGTTTTTGCACCACTGCGATGAGATCATCTTCTCGCTTACGCTTGATAAGGTGTTGATCAACTGCGCAGTCTCTAAGGAAGCCCAGGCCTGTTTCATAGCCCGGTGCCATCATGATGGTGTTGCCTTCGCGGGCTCCCCGCACCATGTAGGAACTTTGGATGGAAGCACCCGCAGAGCTGCCTCCAATTACTCCGCCTCGGTCCAAAAGATCAAACAGTGCTTTCTGGGTTTTGGTGTTGAGGTAGCTGTCTGCGTAGCGCCATTGCCTGCCACCATCGAACCAAACCCCGGTGGCTTGTTTAAGCAAAGCAGCGAATTCATCAGAGTCTGCAACTTTTTTATCCCGGGTGTGAAGAACAAAAACCTTGGTGGCCCCCGCCTTGCGTAAGGCAGGTGCCGGCCTTGTTTCATTATCAAAATTGTCGCCTTCCAGTGCGGTGGGCACAACTGCAATCACTGCCTTGTTTCCACCAGAAAGCTCAAGAAATTTTTTCATGATTCCCGGATCTTTACCACCACCCCCAACAATAAGAAGCGTTCCCTTACCAGGGCCAATGGTGCTGGTTGGGGTTGCTGTTACAAGTTGTTTTTCAAGCCAGGGTGCTACTTTTTGTACCCACCGTAGCGCATGTTCCCTCTGCCCTTTGGCATTAAAATGCACGCCTTTGCCATTGCCGTCCCGGTATTCACTTCCCAGCTTATCGGAGTCAGGGCCTTCGAGGGCGGTATTATTGTTCCAAAGTGCTTTCTGGGCATTCCGAATATCTTCAGATCCTTGGTCTGCGGGCGAATGATAACTTACCTGAGCCACAAACCACGGGAAATCCCATCCCACTTCCTTACGGCTATCGCGAATGAGTTGCTCCAGATATTTCTGATAGAGTTCGCCTTTCAAGGTGCGTGTCGGGTCTGACTGGTTGGCATCGGATTCGCCCTGATGCCAAAGCACCGCCCTGAATCCCTGATTGCCCAGTGGTTGCAACTTCGATACCAAGCGTTGAAAGATGATACCTTTGCTTTCCCATTCACCGGAGTCGAGTTTGGTTACGTTGCCTAAAAGTGTTGGCGGATTGGGAAAAGTTGTTTTTTCGGGAAGCCATTCGCGGATGCTACTAGCGCCTACACCCGTAGCCACGATACCGACAGGGACATTGAATTGCCCAGCGATTGCATCAGCGAAGGGTGGAATGAAACTTCCGCCACCACCACTTGCGCCCGGTTGTGGATCGTTTGCAACTTTCCAACTCTTGCCATCGAATGCAACAACCTTGTCAGATTTTGGTTTGAGTTTTTCTTCTGCATGGTTGGCGGAGTTGGATTGGCCTGCGATGACAAAAACTTCGCCCACGCCCACATGAGCCACCGAGGAAGAAATAAAAGCCATGTTTTGTTCAATAGCCCTAACTTCAACTGCATACCATGCGCCAGTTGGTGCCTCTAGAGTGCCTCTGAAAGATTCACCTTTGGGAGTTGCGAGCAGTTTTTGCCAGTCACCTTTGATGCCTTTACCTACCAATCTTGCTTCGATTGCACCAACCTCGGCTTTGGTGGTTTCAAGTTTTCCTGCAACGATGATTTTCCCTTTATCCTTCGAAGCGCGTTGAATGACCTGGTAATCAAGGGGAGTGTTGATTGTGAGGGTATCTGCCAATAGGTTGGAGCAGAAAAGAAACATCATCGGGAGGCTGGCGGTTAAAGTTCGCATGGGAATCATTCCTAAGTCAAATTTGAATATCGAGGCTTTAACATAACATAATGGTTTTGGAGTATGAATGGAAAATGCCTTGGGGGCAGGGCGCTCTAGGTGGGTTTGATTTATGTTCTCGGAGTAATTGAGAAAGCACCCAAGATTTTCCATTCAAGCGTATGAATATTACCATTCTTACAAAGATTCTTATTAAACTCGCTTTGGAATTGCAAACCATATCCCATGTTCATTATTGCTTTTAGCAGGTTGGATGCATACCAAGGAAGGCTTTGTTGGAATTGTCCTGCATGAAATTTAAACAAAGATCACAGGTGGTCATCAGGGTGCTTGTTTTAAGTTATCTTTTGCAAGCACTTCTTCTGGAAGTAATAATTCACCCGGAGTTTGTGCAAAGTAAGGTGGTACGGTAAGAAGCCTTACCGCTCCCCTGCAATAACGCACACGCCAAAACTTTCCATCCTCGCCTGGGGGTACGGGTACACTATAGAAATTAGGCTCACGCCCATTCAACCAGAAGTGGGGTCTATCCTGACTGTCTCGAACTTCACCATGTTCCCCGCCAAAAATTCCGATCACCTTGGTTCCCTTGGGAACATAAAAGTAACCCATCCACAGCCCATAAAAGCGATTCATCGGGTTTTCCTGGGTTGAAGCGATGGTCATGAATTGTCCCTTGGGCCAGTTGACCTGGGTGCGGTCATTCCCATCCTTTAGGACAATTTTGTAGAGGCCAGGTTGTTTGAGCGAAAGCTTGATTGTTCGCTCAACGCCATCTGGCGGTACTGATGCATTAGTTTCAACCAGAGTTTCCTTTTCACCAGTCTGGCTTTCGCCACCGATCTTATAAAGTTCGACTTTCACATTTCCCCTGTCACGATAATGGGCGATCAATCCTCCCGTGATGTTAAGTTCAATATTGGAGGGTGCTTTTGCATAAGTGAAGAAAGTTTGTATTCCCCTACCCGGGGTGAACTCGCCCGGGGTTAAATTATCTGGGATTGCCAGCCGACCAATTGCGGGTGCCAGATTGGTACCAAAGGTTAAAGGTTTGAAATTCAACTCAACCAGCTTGTGGGAAGCAATTCCTTCGGTGATGAAAGTTTCAATTTCCTGGGGTGTGAAGGGTGCACTCGACTTCCAAGGATTCTTCCCCTCGGGGATTTGCCATTTGGCATCTGCAGGAATCGAAACTGTTTTATCCCTGCCTGCAAGATCGCGGTATAGTGCATAAGTATGAACCATCATTGTGGTTCTCATACGGTATGCATGCTTGATGAGATTTTCAAAGGCAAGTTGTCTGGCTTTGCCATCGGCGGTTGCGTAACGATGGTAAAGAGAACAATATCTGGAGTAAAGTGCAAGGTCATCAAGGCGGGTTTTTATTTCAGTGGCATCAGCAACCTGATTGGCTTTCTGCAGCGAACGAAACATCCTCCCGAGTTGATCATCAACCACAAGGTGGGGTTTGGAACCATTAATCTGGTCATAAAAATCTTTCATGATCGTGCTTGCTGGGCCGAAGGCTCGGGTTAGGAAGTCCTGTTCGATGGCATCACGATTTTTAGCCTCGCGTACATCCCAAAGCATGCGGGATGCGAAATAATAACCCAACCCATTGGGTCCCCAATTGTCACTTGATTCCGCGGACATATATCGGGCACCCTTGGCATGAAACTCTGGGATGGTGCGTTGTAAATAATCGAGGTTGCCCCCCCGGGCGTGCCCCGGTTGATCCCGATCCCAGGTATTCACGCTGTAATATTCGCGTATTCCAAGCGTCGCACCTTTGTCCGCCCAACCCGTAATAATATCCTCAAGCGACATACCACCCTTGATGAAAGCTGTTGCAACACTTACCACAACTTTGGGATGCACCTTGATGTTGGGTGGTGGAGAGTGAAAGTTGTAGCCATAGATCCCCACAAGTTTACCCGGGAATTGTTGATTAATTGCTGCAGCGACTTCGTTGGCAAGAGTAATGGCTTGATCTGAAACGCTGCCAAGCTTGGAACATAATTTGCATTCGCACCAGCCCCCACCATCGCTGGGGTCCATTGAAATACTATCGAGCATGGGGTTTTTCCGAACCTGCTCAACCGCATTACGAATGATAAGGGCCCTAAGATCAGTATTGCCCAAACAAGGCTTGGGATTTCGAACTTCCTTGCGTTCGTTATTCAACAAGGGCCAATACTCCTTATGATTGTCAAATTCTTTTTTCAAAGCTTTGACAATACCATCATAGGCATGGCCTGTATTAAGATTGACGCCTTGCAAGGCACGGTTTTTTTCGCACCAATCACGGTAAGGTTCCTTCGCATAATCCCACGCCCCATAGCCATACCAAATTCGTCTTGAGTGATAATCAGGCTTCTCAAGGCTATCGATTGCTATTTCCATCCGTTGCAAATAAGGGATAACCTCCCAATGCTTCCCGGGAAAATATTGCCTGTATCCCAACCTTCCCAGTAAATCCCAGATGCCATGTTGAATCGCAAGATCGCTTGCACCCAAAACATATAATCCCTGCGCATTGCTACGAAGAAGATATTCCTCCCGTTTGAGAATATCGCTGCTGCTGAATGTGGAGGAAAGTTTAAGAAGTGGGAAGTCTGAAGCCAGGCCAACCACGATGCCCCGGGAACCATTTCCAGTTTCAACCAGAAACTTTGCCCCTGAAATTTTCCCTAGATAATCTGCAAGCTTGTTGGCATTGGCCTTGGTGGGAACACTCGCATTTTCAGCAATCACCACCGGTATCAAAGCTTTGCCATTCTCAGCAATCACAATTTTTACCGGAGTTGCAGCAATGGTTGGACTTGCCAATACCAACAATGCAAAAGCAATGTTCAAAAAGGATGCAGATTTCATTTTTTGTTATCCGAGGTAAGTTTGTCCACTAAAAATTCATGCATGGTTCTATGCTTGATATTTGGTGCGCCCGGATATACCAACTCACATTCGACTTTGAGTTCATCGAGTTTTTCCTTTAGCTTTACGCCAAAGTTTGCGCTGTGGGTCGGGTCTTTTTCTTCCTTGCCCATCGCAGGTGGCCCGCCATAAATCATGTAGATTGGGGGATCGCCAGCATTTGCATGTTCATAAGGAGAATATTCTTTGATCCATGGCAGCACGGATTCCCTTGCGGCTAGAAACTGTGGGAACTGGGTGTCACGGGTTTTACGATCCTTGTGATCGGGGTAGAAACCAAAAGCATGGCCACCATATCTGCTGTTGGGTGTCCATTCTTTCATCTGCTTGGGATCAAGCGTGGTTTGTGCCCCGGTAACCGCTGCACACCAAAGGCGTGTGGATTCCCTTGCGATGGGGTCTTTGCTATTTGGTTCTGCAAGGTCGTTATGAAAAGCAAGCCAAAGGCTGGAGCAGGCGCCTGCTGACCCGCCCGATGCACCGATGCGGGTTTTATCAATATTCCATTCAGAAGATTTGCTACGCACAAATTGGAGTGCACGGGCTGCATCGTGCAATGGCCATTTTACAGGTGGTTTTATGCCAGCATCGATTGCATCTGCAATGAATCGATATTCAATGGAAACAACAGAAATGCCCTTGGAGAGATATTTATCTGCATCGGTGATGCGCCTATCGCCCGCAACCCAACCACCACCATGAATGAAAAACACAAGAGGGGTGGGCTTGTCAGACTTTGCTTTGTAAAAGTCTAATACTTGTGCGGGGTGTGTGCCATAAGCAACCCCTTCCAGGGTTGGTTTGCTATAAACAGGGTCAGCAGCAAAGGCAAATCCAACACTTAAAATAAAAAGTAAAGCAAGGGTTCGTTTCATGGGAAGTTTTCCAAATGGGTTAGGTTCTATCTGGTCTCATTTTAATTGGGTGTGTGGCATCGATGCCCATTGCAGCGACTGCGCCAATAACTTGGACAACAGCACAAACTAGAAAAACGGAGGCCCAGCCCGCCCTGGGGTCATCGGGGTGATAGGATTTGATCAAGATGAAAAGCTGGGGTGCTATAGCTGCGCCAAGGTTGCCCCACATGTTGCCCCAGCCAACAACGGAACCCACATACTTCCCCCCCACATCCTGGCACCAAGCCCAGAAGGCGGGATTGCCCATGTCGGTCGCTGCTGCAACAACGCACATCATGATGGTAACCCCGAGGGCATCTCCAAGATAAAGGCAAACAATGTATGAAAGGCCAACGATAATGCGGGAGGCAGCCATGGGAATGCTTCGCCCCCATTTAGGTCCGGCTATGCGGAAGATCCGATCCGTCCACCAGCCACCTATAAGCATGCCTGCAATACCGAAATACAAAGGTAGTGATTGATAGAATGCCCGTGTATCTGTGGGTGTGCCAAAAACTTTTTCGAGGTAGTCCGGGAAAAGTGTGATGATGAAAATCCAACCGAAGTTGGAGAGAATCATAACGATGGAAGCAAGCCAAAGCGATAGGTTGGTTGCAAGTGCAACGAAGTTGGGAAAGCCTGGCTTGGAGGAATCAGGAACATGTTTGGTTCCATTGATCAAATCGATTTCACCTTGGTTTACCAACGGGTGCTGGCTTGGTTCATCGCGATACCAGACCCAGAAAATAATTGCACCAACCATGCCGATCAATCCGTAAATAATAAATGGTTTTCGCCATCCATCTGAAGCCCCTGCTGCGAGGGAATTCGTTAGCATGGGTGCAATTGCACCGCCCAGTCTGCCACCGATGGCTACGATTCCACTTGCTGTGCCGCGGCCCGATAATGGTACCCATTTACGAACAATTCCGTTTGCTAGTGGGTATGCTCCCGCCTCGAATAATCCACATCCCAAACGCAGCAAGAGAAACAAACCATAGCCACTTACCATGCCCATCAAGCCGGTGCAAAGCGACCAGAAGAAAAGATAAATGCCGAGGGCGATACGGGGGCCGTAGCGATCGCCTATCCACCCTGCGGGTATCTGGCAAAGTGCATAGGCCCAGAAGAATGCAGATAAAAGATTAGCGAACTGGATTTCGTTGAATTCCAAATCTTTCTTGATGGAAGTGCCTAGGATGCTCAGGCAAACCCGGTCGAGGTAAAGCATGATCGCGACCATGGTGGTGCATAAGATCATGCCATGTCGAATGCTTGTGGGTTTATCGTTGCTTAGGGAATTGTTCACGCAAATACCTGCAAGGTAAGAAAGCGGGTAGGAAGGAAAGCCACGCCAATGGGGCCAAGTATAGCAAACCCATGGGTGGAATCACGATAAATCATTTGCCTGCATAGGCGGTAACATCGATTTCATACTTAAGGGCCCCGCCCAGGCAATTGACGATGGTGGTTCTCGCTGGGAAGGGTTCCTTGAAGTAGTCACGGTAAAGTTTATTGTATTCAGGGAGATCAGCAGGGTTGTCGATATAAGACCGAACCTGAACGACATTGGCAAAGGTAAGGCCAGCGGCAGCTAGGATTTTTCTAACGTTTTCTAATGACCTACGAAACTCGCCCTCGAATGTATCGTTGACAATTTTTCCGGTTTCATCAACCGACGCCTGGCCAGAGACAAAAACAAAATCTCCCGCCTTGATGGCTGGACTGAAAGGGAGATGGCTTGTCGGTGTGCTTTTATCTCGAATCACTTCAATGGTCATGCTGTTGGTCCTTTACTTGGTTTTTAAAACTTTTTCGATCTCGAGGGCGACTTGCCTGCCCAGCATATCATATCCCTCGCCTTTGAAATGCACATCCATGGGGTTTTGCACCTTAGAAAGTTGGGGAGTGATAAAGGTAAACAGATCATTCACATGGATCATGTTTTTTTTCATGATTTCTGCTGCGATGCGATTTTTTTCGATGATGGCTGTCGTTGCTTCAGGCCCATCCTTGGTATCGGGTGGAATGGGCGTGGTGCTTGCCCATATCAACTTGGCCCCTGTTGCTTTTAATTGCTTGACAATCAACTCAAGCCTGCCTTCGTAATCCTTAGGGGAAGTTTTGCGATCATGAATGCCAAAGTTAAAGTGAATCACATCCCACTTGCCCTCACCCAGCCAAACATCCATTTTCTTGATACCGTTTGCAGCGGGGCCGCAGTTTTCGGGCGCACGATGCAGATTAGCCTTGCGCTCTAGTGCAACTCTTGCGGGCAGGGTGTATCCCCGTGAAACTGAATCGCCTATCAAAAGCACCCGGGGTAATTTGGGATCATCCTTGACATAATCCCATGCGGATATTCGATTGTTTAACTTCTCCATCTGATAAATTGGGAGATAGAAGGCGCCCAGGTTTTTCTCAAGTATATTTTCCCAAGCTTGTTGCTCTTTGGGTAGTTTGCTTTTCCAGAGTTGGAATTTTTCGTTCGTAGCCTTGTCTGCCGCCGCCTTCTTTTTCGCAAGTTCCTCTGCATTGGAAGGTTCGCCACTTTTTTTTGTGCTTTGTGCATAAGCGGGAAAAAGACAAATCATATGCAAGAAAAACAGCGTTCTGAGCATTCCCAAGAAAAACTTCGATCGATTATTTTTCAAAGCATCCATTTAATTGCTCCTTGGTTACTTCACCTTCCCAACGGCTTATGACCACCGTTGCAACTCCGTTGCCAATTAAATTGGTGATGGCCCTGCACTCACTCATAAATCGATCGATTCCAATCAATAGTGAAAGTGATTCGATCGGTATGGAAGGTACAGTTGCCAGGGTTGCTGCCAGGGTAATGAAACCTGCACCAGTGACTCCACTAGAACCTTTTGAGGATATCATTGCCACTAAAAGAAGAGTTATTTGTTGGCCAAGATCGAGTGGGGTATTGGTTGCCTGGGCTAGAAAAACTGCAGCCATGCAAAGGTATATGTTGGTTCCATCGAGATTAAAGCTGTATCCGGAGGGGATAACAAGGCCAACAGTGGATTTGGAACAGCCGAGTTTGATACTTTTTTCCATCATTCCAGGCAAAGCGGTTTCTGAAGAGCTGGTGCCGAGAACTAAAAGCAGTTCTTCCTTGATGAAGGAAAGATAGCGGAAGATTGAAAAACCAGCACACCATGAAATGCCACCTAAGACCATGAAAATAAATAATGCGGAAGTGATGTAGAAGCCAATCATGAGTTCAAGTAATTTGCCTAGCGCTCCCAATCCATAGTTTGCGATGGTAAACCCCATTGCGCCAAAAGCGCCAAAGGGTGCGAACTTTACTACGATGTTCATCAAGTTGAAAAAAACTTTCGATCCAGTATCAATCACATCCAAAATGGGCTTTGCTTTTTCGCCCATTAGGGTGATAGCAAATGCCATCAGGATGGAAATGAAAAGTATCTGAAGTAGGTCGCCATTGAAGAATGGCGAAAAAATGGTGTTGGGAATAATGTTTAGAAAGAAATCGACCATATTATGCCCTTTGGCTTTTTGAGCATAGCCATCAGCAAGGGAGGGGTCCAAAGTGGAGATGTCGATGTTAAATCCTTCACCGGGTTTTAGAACATTAACCACTACCAGCCCGATCAAAAGGGCGAGGGTTGAAACAACTTCGAAGTATAACAAGGTCTTGAATCCAACCCGTCCGAGTTTCTTCATGTCGCCCATGGAGGCGATCCCATGCACCACGGTGCAGAAAATAATCGGGGCGATCATCATTTTGACAAGCTTCACAAATGCATCGCCAAGTGGCTTGAGGGATTTTCCAAATTCAGGGAAAAATGCACCTATTCCTATTCCAAATGCAACCCCGATCAATACTTGGATGTAAAGTATGCGATACCAAGGTTTGCCTGTAATGGGCATGAATGATCACAGCCGTTTGATGATGGAATAAAAAAGCATCTTAATATGCAAAAGCTTTTTGAACCAGCAAGAAGTTGCACATCTGTTTTGAAGTCAAATCAACGATGAATCTCTACTTCTTTGGGGGGCCTTCCTTTGCCTTCAAGCTTGCAATGGTTTCTTTCATCTTTTCATATGCCGCATTATTGATTTGTAATTCTTTGGCATTGAAGGCGGGTAATAACTTATCCCAGACGAGGTTCAACTGGGCCTGCATGTTTCCTGTTTGTGCGGTGATTGCGATTACAGCATCCTGTTCGGGTAAAACAATACAGAATTGTCCATCTTTGCCATCACCCCGGTAGGCCCCATGTCTGCATTGCCAAAACTGGTAACCATAACCCTGGCCCCAATCGCTGTTTGGCTTTGGGCCGTTTTCAACTTGTTTTCCTGTGGCTGCTTCCACCCAGGCCTGGGGAATTAATTGCTTGCCATTCCATTTCCCTTTTTGAAGGTAAAGTTGCCCAAATTTGGCGATGTCTTCCGTGGTAATAAAGAGCCCCCAACCACCAAGGGTTATCCCTTGTGGGCTGGTTCCCCAAGTGGGATTTTTGATTCCAAGTGGTTCAAACAACCTAGGCTGCAAATACTCAAGCATGGTTTTACCTGTAACTTTTTGAACAATTGCAGACTGCATGTAGGTTGCCTGGGAATTGTAAACAAACTTGGTTCCAGGCTTGTGTACCACCGGATGGGCGAGGAATGTTTTCACCCAAATATCTTGTGGCCCGGGTTTCGGCTCTTTGTCATGCCCAGTGGACATGGTTAACAGATCCTTGACTTTCATGGCTTTTAAATTTTCGGAAGGTTCAGCAGGTGCAAGGTCTGGGAAAAATTTAAGCACGGGATCTTCAACACTCAACTTGCCCTCTGAAACTAACAGTCCCACCGCAGTGGAGGTGAAACTTTTACTAAGGGACCAAAGAATATGCTGGGTTTCAGAGGTCTGGGGTTTCCACCAGCATTCGGCAACCACATGGCCATGGCGCACAAGCATGAAGCTGTGCATGGTGTTGATTTCTTTATCTGCGGCCTCGATGAATGTCTGGATGATTGCAGAGGAAACGCCTTGGGCCTCGGGGGTGCTGCGGGGTAGAGAGCCATCCGATTTGGGTTGGGCCAAAGCTGAGGAATTAATGGCCAAAGTAAGAAGAATTGCCCATGGAGTGATGGAATAAATGTTCATTTGAGTCCTTATGTAAGTTGAAATTAAACCATTATTTCTGATGTACATCTTGCCCACAATCCCAGAAGGGATCAGGCGGGTTGATTACGAATTGCCTGCAACGCTCCAGATGAATTTTAGTAGCTAGATCGTCTGGATATTGCACCGCGATTTTTTCAAAAAGTTGCACGCCGAGCGGCCAATCTTTGTTCAAGTAAGCAGCAAATGCAATTTTGAAATCATTGCAAAAAGCCACTATTTTGCTGGATGTTTCATTAGTTATCCCCAGGAGCTCGTGCGCCAGTATTTTCTTTTCCTTTCCTTTGACAGCAACCAAGTCTATCGGGCGGGTCACCAACTTTCCACCACAAGCTTTCAGGGTGAAATCTGAAATCATGATCGTTGTTCCGTATACTTTGTTCAAGCCTTCAAGCCTGCTGGCAAGATTAACATTATCGCCCACCACCGTGTAGCTAAGATGTTCCTCGGTGCCAATGTTTCCAAGCACCACATTTCCCGAGTTAATACCAATCCTGACTTTGAAAATTGGTTTTTTCATACGGGCCCATTCCTTCTGCAGGAAGGAAAGATTATGCAGGCCTTGGAGGGCGGCCTGGCAGGCTTTAAAGGCATGGTCTTCGCAGTCTTTTGGAGCGTTCCAGTAAGCCATCACTGCATCACCAATGTACTTGTCCACGGTGCCCCGACTTTTATTGATGACCGAGGAGAAGCACCCTAGATATTCATTTAATTGCAAAACCAAATCGTTTGGGGTTAGGATTTCAGAGAAATGGGTGAAGTTTGCAATATCAGCAAAAAAAATGGTGACGTCTTTTTCCTTTCCCCCCGGTTTAGCTGTGGATCCTGAATCAAACAAGCTTTTAAGCATTTCTTTGGGCAGATATTGAGTGAAGGATTTCAGTCCGACCTGCATTAGAGCCATGGATTTTGCAAGGTTTTGAAATTCCTCAATTGGAGATAGAATTTGAATTTTATGATTGAAATCGAGCCTGCCTATTTTGGTTGCGAAAAGAGCAAGGTTTTCAAGATTTTTAGAAGCTTTCCTGGCGAAAAATATCGACAAGATCGTGCTGGCTAAAATTATCAATATTGTAATTAGCAGTGTTGTTTGAAATTCCTTATAGGAAGCTGCGTATAAAACATTTTCAGGCATGTAAATACACAAAACCCACCAGGGCGTCTGGCCTGGAACCAGGCTAACAGCACTGCCCACATAGCCTTTACCCTGGACATAAAAGGGAAAAATTTGGTGTCCTGGTATGTCTGGAATGGCGCTGAATTCAGGAGGTAGATTTTTTATCATCGAAGAAATTATCGGATCTTTCATTTCATTCAGGTCGTTGACCATGGCCCAATTTTTTCTTTCAACTTCAGGCAGGTTGTCGTCCCGTACTGAGTTTGCGATCAAGACCTTTGATCCATCGGGGTGCTTTTCAAATATGAGTCCCTTTAGATCTTCCGTATGCAAATCATCCAGCAAGGTTGCCAGATAATCGTTGATCATGTAATTACCCACTTCCATGCCTATGATTGCTGCTAGTTCCCCTTTATCGTTGAATATGGATTTGACGCAGTGAATGCCGGAACCATGCTTTTTCATGTCATCCGAATTTTTAAATATAGAAAATTCGGTCCAATTGCATTTGGAATTAGCGGGTAATGATTTCCCAAGCAGATACCATGGGGCATTGTTGAAGTTATAAGGCCAATCAGGTATTACTTCGGAAGGTTTTTCAGGATATTTGGTGAGTTGGTAGATTTTTTCTGTGACTGTCCCACTCATTGGATTAGGTATGAATTCCCGCAGTTTTATGTCCGCTTCCGTGTAATTATTATCCTGGGATTGTGTTATGGAAGACCTTATTGATGCATACCTGAACTGGTCATTGGTTGGTGGCTTTAGAATGAATGTTTTCCCTGTTAGTTCATCCTTGTAGACGATGGTTCCATATCTGGGATTTTCAATCAAATGATCAGCAAGTTCATAAAGGAAATTCTTGTGATTGTTTCCCGAAGGGTTGGTCTTTTTATAGATTCGTTCCGTGGCGTTAACGAAGTCCTCTATCTCGTGAATCAGCCTGTCCAGATTTTGGTTGATATTAAAGGAAAGATGATATCCGATTGACTTGGCGAAAACATCACGGTTCTGCAGACTCTGCCTGAAACTTATTAATGTAATCGTCAGCCCTGTTATCAAGGTTATGAAAAAAAATATTGTAATTAAGACGAGTCTTAATGGGAGTGATAACGGGAGTTTAAAAATCATGCAAGGCCTGCCTTGAGAGTGCAAATACACCCATATCCAAGTCTATATTATTTAGGATCATCCGTTATTATGCCAGTATTATTCTGCGAAATAGTATCATTATGACTGTTTCTTTTTTATTAATATACCGCATAACTTTTATGGGGTACCTTAATATCATCTGTTTGGTCCATGAATATTTTTTGGGGTGATTGTAAAGCTATGATTAATCATGAGAACTTTGTCAAAGTTATGATTTTGCCTTCGTTGGCCCTGTTGTTTTCCCTGCATAGTGTAACTGCACAACCCTTGTTGGAAAAAAACACGGTGTTTGCAGCTAATACTGATGGTATTCGCCTGTATCGCATACCTGGAGTTGTTGTAACCACCAAGGGCACGGTGCTTGCGTATTGTGAAGCACGAAAAAACAACGCTTCCGACTGGGGCGAAATCGAAGTTCATCTACGCCGTTCCACTGATGGTGGCAAAACTTGGGAACTGCAAAAAAAGATAGCCCATTCCGGTGTTCGCATAGAGGGAAATCCCACCAAGAAGAAAGACGGCGAAACCGAACAGACGGTCAATAACCCCGTTGCAATCGTCAATCGCCAAACAGGCGGCATTCATTTTCTTTATTGCGTTAATTACTCCCGATGCTTTTCCATGCGCAGTAACGATGATGGTATCACTTGGAGCAAACCAGTGGATATCACAGCAACCTTTGAGCCTTTCCGCATGAAGTATAATTGGAATGTGATTGCAACCGGTCCCGGGCATGGCATTCAATTGAAGAGCGGCAGATTGGTCGTTCCTATTTGGCTGGCTTATGGGAAACCGGGCGAGCATAAACCTTCTGCCGCTGCTACCATTTATAGTGATGATCATGGTAAAACCTGGAAGGCAGGCGAGATTCCCCTGCCCAATGAAGGTGAGTTGGGCAATCCGAATGAAACCATGATAACCGAACTTTCGGATGGTTCTGTCATGCTTGTGAACCGTAATGTTTCCAAGCCCAACCGTAAACTTATCACGACAAGTCCCAATGGCGCAACCGACTGGACCAAGCCTTATTTTCACCAGCAACTTTGGGAACCCATTTGCATGGCCAGCATTGTTTCCCACCCTTCGAACCCGGGTACTTTGATTTATTCCAATCCGCATACCCTGGGCCTTGATGCTGCGAAGAAAGAGATACCTGCGGGAAGAGGCAAGCGGGAAAATCTTTCAATCAAGTTAAGCCGTGATGATGGAAAAACCTGGTCCGTTAGTAAAACTTTGGAAGCAGGCCCCAGCGCTTACAGCGACCTCGCAGTGCTCTCAGATGGCACCATCATTTGTCTTTATGAAGGCAAAGAAGTAATCTCGCTTGCTCGTTTCAATCTTGATTGGTTGAATGAAAAAGCAAATTAAACATATCTTTCTTTGATTGAGATGGAGTCATGATTACTTCCAGATTGTTTTCATCGATTGCAACTATTTGTATGGTTGTTTTTTCTTTACATCCTCTTGCCCTTGCCGCTGGGGAAGTAGATAAATCCACTTTAATTAAAACCGGGATTCCTAAACTTCCTGAGATGAGTGGGAAGGTTGAAATTGAAGTGCGCGATGGTGCGGATAAGCCTGTGCGCAAGCTTCCCGTCCATCTGGTTTATTCACGCAATCGGTTATCCACGGTTACCGAGAAGACGGGCATCATGCTCACCTTGCATAACTGGGGTGGCACTATTTGGGATAATACGCCGAACCCAAATCACCTTGCAGAGAACTTTGACTTGCTTGTCATTGGGGTGACTTACTACCAAAGCGGGGACAAAGATGGCGACCCCGAACCGTATGATTATGGCTATATTCAGGCCATGGATGCATTACGCGCCCTTCATTATGTTTATGTTGGTCTCAAAGCATCCAATCATCCTTTTGATCCAACCCGTATTTACTGTACTGGTGGTTCCGGTGGTGGAAATGTTACCTTGATGGCTAACAAATTCGCTCCCAACACCTTTGCTGCCGTTGTCGATCTTTCAGGCATGGCAAGTCTTTCTGATGATGTTGCCTTCAATCTTCAAGGTGGAAGTTTTTTAAATGCCCGCTACAGCCGTGATCCTAAAAGCAGGTCTTATCTTTCACCAGATATGCAGGAAATCAGAGACCTCGGGAACCTCTCTCATCTTGCGCTTCAAGCCAAGAATGTGAATCGATGCAAAGTTGTTATTATTCATGGCGAAGATGATACGGCCTGCTTGGCATCAGACAAGCATAGGGTGGTTGAAGCAATGAAAAAGGCTGGCCTGGATGTGGTC
>RFZJ01000059.1 GCA_009920765.1 Planctomycetota bacterium
AATCATCATCGCAGATAACGCTTCCACCGATCGCACGAATGAACTATTGGATCGCATTGAAAACGCCATCATCCTTCGTAATACTGAAAACCTCGATTTCATCCGTGGCAACAACGCTGCTAGTAAACACGCGCATGGCAAATACCTGCTTTTTCTCAACCACGATACCTCGGTGCTCCCTGGCTGGTGTGATGAACTTTCACAATTATTGGAAACCCGAAATGATGTTGGCGCAGTTGGATCCAGACTCATCCACATGGATGGTAGATTGCAGGAATCTGGCTGCCTGGTTCGTAGAGATGGTTCTACCTGGGGCTATGGCAGAAGTAATCCCAATCCCAACGCCTGTGAGTTCAATCATGTTAGGGAAGTTGATTTCTGCTCTGGCGCAGCATTGATGGTAAGAACTGATTTATTCCGTAATTTGAATGGTTTTGATGAAAGATATAACCCTGCATACTTTGAAGATGTTGATCTCTGCATGAGTATCAAAAGGCTTGGATATAAAGTTCTGGTGCAACCACATTCCGCGGTATTACATCGGGAGAACGGAAATTTATCTGGGCGGGCATTTAAATTGTGCCAAACCAATTCACCCATCTTCAAGAAAAAATTTGACCGGGAACTCGCACTTCTTCAAGAAGAAGAATCAACAATCCACGCACGAGATAAAAAGCCAGGCCGTAACATTCTTATCATGGATGATTATGTTCCCGATCCCAGCAGAGGTGCTGGAATGCCCCGAACAAAAAAAATACTGCTAGACCTCGCAACCCTCGGCCATAAAGTCACCTATATACCACTAACCGATCCTAAGACCCATTTAGCTACTGTAAAAGAACTCCAGCTTCATGGGATAGAAATTTTCCATGGCCATTTTGATCTCGAAACCCTCCTTGAAGAAAGACGTGGCTTTTACGATACGGTCATGGTTTGCAAACCGCACCATGCAGAACCCATGCTTTGGCGCATGCGTAAACTCTTTCCCAAGGCCCACCTAATCTACGATACTGAGGCCATCATTTTTCAAAGGGAACTTGATCGGGCCCGAATCGAAGGAAAATCAATCGCACCAGATCACCTTGCAGACTTGAAAAATCGAGAGTTTGCCATCATGAAACAAGCCGATACCGTGCTGGTGGTGAGTGAATCAGACAAAAAAACCGTACTGGAAGGTTTGCAGGGAAAACGAACTGCGATCTATGGTCATCCGATGGAAACCAATGAAAGTGCACCGGGGTATGATTCAAGAAAAAATCTCTTATTCGTTGGCGGGTTAACCGATGCCCATGCCCCCAATGTGGATGCGCTGGAGCTATTTTTAAAAGAATCATGGCCTGAAATAAATGCCCAACTTCCTGATTGCAACATGCTCATAGTGGGTGCCAACCCCTGTAAAAGAATTATTGAAGCAGCAGAAAAAAAAGCCCAACTATTGGGAAGAGTGGAAGATTTAAAACCCCTTTATGATCAAGCAAGAGTGGTAATCTGCCCACTTCGCTTTGGTGCAGGCATTCCACTTAAATTGGCGGAAGCGATGGCACATGGGGTTCCAAGTGTTGCAAGCGCTGCAGCAGGCAGGGGATTTGGAATCCAAGATGGCTCTGTAGTTGCAATTGCGGAGGATTCCAAAACATTTACCAATGAAGTGGTACACTTATATTCCAACAAGGAAGTATGGGAGCAACGACAATATAAGGCGCTAGCTTATGCTAGGGAACATTTCAGCCCAGAAGTGGTACGTAAAGATTTGGAAAAGTTATTAGTCCTGCCCCAATCTGAACAAAAGATTGCAGCCTAGATTATTGAAAAGAATCCAACCTTGCTATCATTCTCTCCCCCGCCTGTTTGGGTGATAACAGATCATTCAACTTCAGCCTTGCAGCATCACCTATAAGTTTTGCAGCTTCCGGGTTTTCATAAACCCAGCGCATTTTTTCAGCAGCATCTTTTTCATCGGGGGCAGCCCAATGCCAACCCTTTTGATAAGGCAAATAATCTTGATCAAGTTCAACACGATCATACGTCACTAATAAGGAAGTATCATCGTCCATGAAATCCAGGTTTCCCGAATAAGCTGTTGCGATGACAGGTTTACCCAATAGCATCGCTTCCGCAATGGTTAAACCCAAACCTTCAGCACGATGCAGTGAAACATAACAATCACATGAATTAATGAGAGCAGTGACTTTCTCACGTGACATTTCACTAATATCAAGATAGATATTTGCGCCATCAATTGCTTCGCGCAATAACTTGATCTCTGCTGGGTAATTCTTCGCCCGGGAAACCTTCAACACCAGTTTAATTTTTGGCTTGGAATTAAAAGCAAGCTTAAAAGCCCTGATCAAACCCAGAGGATTTTTTCGCTCCATGATGCTTGCAAGATCAAAGACAAACAAAAAGATGAACTCATCTTCGTTTAAGCCAAGTTCTTTCCTGGTAAGAGATGTAAAAGGTGGCAGGGTAATTGCAGGCAACATCGGAATCACAGGAACTGACAAGACCTTGGCGAGAGCCTTTTGAATATGAATCGTCGGGGCCCAGATTTCTTGCACACCTTGGACTAATCCCGCCCAATGCGCAGGAGCCTCCTCAAGTTCCCAATACCAAATCGCAAAAGTACGTTTTTCTGGTGAAGAATAAACACCTGCTCGATTAAAGCAATCCGCAAAATAAGGCTCAGGCGCCATGATTATGATGGTGTTTTTGTGTTGCAGTAAAGAACGGAATATTTTACCCCTGGGAGTATCATTTGGCGACGCAGGAATGCTTCTTCGGAACACCTGATGGCCTGCTTTTTCAAAAGACTCAACAACTAATGTAGCTGCAACCTGCAACCCGGAAGGGTAACAAAAATGCCCAAGAACATTGACACCAGGATGGATTGGCTTTTCAAGTTTATTGTCTAACCAGGCTTCGTTGATCCAATCTGCCTTGATATCGAATGTTTTTTTAAGATGTTGTACAAACTCAATCCAATGATCTTCGTCCTCAAGCGCATTGGGAAATAATTTTTGATACTGGGGATGATTGAGATAAACAATTGTAGTGGTCAAGGATGGAAAACTCTCCACCGTCCTAAAAAAGCTGTAGATATCAAATAGAGAAAGACCGTCCTCGGGTTTCAAATGATAAACCATGTAAGCAAGGAACGCCTTCATTCCAGACAGGGTAATACCCATGGGAAACATGGTGCGGACTTCAGGCCGATTTTCATAAAAGGTAATGACACCCTTCATGGATAATTCAAAAGTGCTATTTGACCGTTCAGCAGGGATTAAAGTGGGGATACGAAAAAGCCAATCCTTGATATTGGACTTATTCAACGATTCATCAATCTTGGGCCAGTGAAGGATGTCATCGAGATTAAGTTGGAGTGCAAACCGCCTGCGATAAATACGCCTGATGTAGCGGAACATTCTTCGCAGCAATCCATTTTGGGAAAATAATGAAGCCAAGGAAAACCTTTGCAATATCCATAAGTTCTATCAAGAGAGTGTATCAGATAAAAAATAAAGATTTGATGCAAGAGAAAAAGGCGTATTAAAAATTCCCTTTTGATTAAAAATCGACATGGGCACGCAGGCCAAAGGACTGGATGTTGCCTGTTGCATTCGGTTCATTCCAATCTCTAAAGGTGTAAATATAATTTCCCATGAGCCTCATGTTCGCATTCCAGTACCAATTAAGCCCGGTGGTGATGGAATTAAGGGTGCCAGCCTGAACTTGATTGCTATCAAGGCTAAGGTAATCAAAACGCAGGCCAATTTCCCAGGCACCCCAACCATTGGGCATGTTTGGGTCGGATTTATCCCTGCAAATAAAGGGGGTTTGAGGAACAACACGATCATAGGCCATGGTTTTAAGATCAATGGGCCGGTGATCATTACGGGTAAGAAAATAAAGTGTCTCGAGATAAAAACCATCGAAGGTAAGATTACCAACAGGACTGGGAGTGTTGGAATTCTGGGCGTTGGGGAGAGTTGAACCGTTATTGACGACATTGGTCATGTAAGAGGCCAGATATTCACCACCGAAAGAAAAAGGTCCATAGGCAGAATGCAAATTAAAGTTAAGGTAATTAACCAAATCGTCGGAAAGAAGTTCGGGGGTATTTATAAGATAAGGAACCTGATAAGCAGAACCAGCACGTGCAAGGGGCCTTGCAAAATAGTACATATACCCCGGATTTTGTGGAATCGTTCGGATACTTCCTGCAGAGCCAAGGGTTAGCCAGAATTGTTCATCAGGGAGCAAAAAGGGCTGCCAATTCAAGCGGGCACTAAAAGCAGCATCACCATTACCAACACCAAAAGCTCCCGTACGGGTTCCTGTACGAAACAATCCAAGCCAGGCTTGAAGATGATCATCAAACATATTGCGAGTTGCAGAAATACCGGTGCTGAATTGGAAAAAGTTATTGAATGCATCAAAGATATAAGGCCGTTCCATAAATTGTAAAAAGTTACCATTCATGGAGTTGGTAAAAGTAAGTAGTTCACGCTGATGGCCGATTTTAATCGAACCAAAAATAGGCACATCATTGATAGCAACCCAGGCATCCGTTAAATAAAGTGGCTGCTCAGGGTTGGGTTCCAAGGTAAAGAAATCTGAACCCGAAGACAAATCTACCTCAAATGCGTATTCAAACTGGGTATAAATATTCCCGCCCGCACGAAATCTTGCCCTGCGCAGTTCGGAACCATCAAGCAAAGGATTGGTAAGCGTAGGTTGCATGGAAGAAGGAAGCTGATACCAGGAATTATCAAAATCAATCCGACCGCCAATATTAAGCGTGAAGGCTTTATCTTCGGAACGCAGTTCGAAACCATTATTCCAGTATGCCTGAAGAGAATAGGATTCAGGCTCGAGGGCTTTTTCCGGAAAAAGCTTTTGCCGAACATTCAAAGGCTTACCTTCAATGACAACGCCATCCGTTTTGCCGGGGTCAGAATTTTTGTAAATGGGCAGGTCGGCACGAAGAACTGCACGAAGTTCTTCATTACGCAATTCAAGGCGCTTGATGCGTTCCTCAAGTGTCAAACCACCCAGTTCTTCCTCAAGGGGAATTTTTTGTGGGGGATTACGAGCCACTAGCGGTTCTTCAGCATTTGAATATCCAACGACATTCATGTTGAGGAAAAGCGTGGAAGCAATCAACCAGGCCTTGGGACCAGCTCTTACTTTCAGCATGTAATCACCTAAGTACCACCTTCTTTCAAATTAAAAATCAGCCTGAACACGCATACCAAAGGCACTAAAAGAACCATCGCCGGAGATTTTCCCAGGGGGGTTGCCAGTACTCCGGAGGTTGTAAGTATAATCAGCCATTACACGCATATTAGAGTTCCAATACCAATTAAGCCCGGTGGTAAGCACCTGATAAGCACCGCCTGACTCCCTGGTTTGAATGAAACTTTGAGTAAAAAGTGGGTTATTTAAAGCAATCGTATCATACCGGAATTTGACTTCCCAAGCGCCCGGCCCCTTGGTGATTTCCCCGTCTTCATTTCGCCTGAAAGCAAACTGCCTGACAGGTTTAACCCGAGCCAGGCCCGGAGTCACGGTATTAACATCATGATGATCACCAGACGTAAGGAAACAGGAGGCCTGTAGATAAAAACCATCAAATGTTTGGGAACCAATGCTTTGAGCAGGTCTGCCATTATTGGCAACAGGAGTAACATAACCAGGTAAAGTATTAAGGTAAGATTCGCCAAGGAAGACAGAAAGATATTCCCCACCAATAGTAAGGGGGCCAAAAGAAGTTTGGGCATTCAAGCCCAGAACACCTTCACCGTTGTCGCTATATAAAACAGGTGTGCTGATAATACGGGGAATTTGAAAACCACCACCTGCCCGAACCGTAGGGCGATTAAAAAATCGTGTATTTGGCATAGGAACAGTACTACCGCCCGGCAGTATTTGATTAGTATCAGGCAAAGTGCGAATTGAACCCGATGCACTAACCAAGACCCATCGCTGGTTATCTTGATCAAGCAAGGGGAAATAGCAAAGTCGTTGATCAAAGGCATATCGCCCTGGACCAACGCCAAAAGCCCCGGTACGAGTTCCGGTTCTAAAGAAACCAAGCCATAGATTCAAATGCTTATCGAAGTAATTGTTGGCCACGGTAAAACCATTAGAAAACTGAAAGCCATCTTCAAAAGCATCAAATACAAGTGGTCGTTCCATAAAAGATAAATACCGGTCGCTTGTAGCATTGGAAAAAGTGATAAACTCTTTTTGATGACCGGCTTTGATGGTTCCGATAAAAGGAATATCGTTCATAGCAATCCAGGCATCAGCAATCAAAAGTGGGGTAGCAGGGTCAGCAGAAACCGTTCGAAAATCAGTTGCTCCAGATAAATCAACATCAAAACAATAATCAAATTGTTTATAAGCAGTACCCTCAGCCCTTAATCGAAGCCTTCGGAGATCTGAACCATCCGTAAGCGGACTATCCATGGTGGCTTGGATGTTATCCCCCACGGAATACCAACCGTTGTCAAATTGCAGGGAAGTCACGAGAGCAAAGGTAAAGTCTTTCTTTTCGCTTTCAGCTTTAAAACCATCTTTGTACATCCACTTTAAAAGAAAGGAATTATTAGAATCAACAGGTTTGGATTGCTGATCGGAAATAGATTCCGTACCATTGGCAGGCATAGATAAAATAGAAGCTAAAGAAGGCTTATCAGGGGAATTTACAATCAAACTTTTAGATTCGGAAGTATTGGCATCAAGATATTTTCGTAAGAGATCATTTTGCTTTTCAAGTTGATCAAGGCGTGTTTTAAGCAGGGAATCACCCTCCTGTGCTTGCAGGCATGAAGCTAACAAGACAGGGAAAAAAACAATCAGAAAAGGCAAAACAAAAAGTCTGCCGATGGAAATTAGTCTTTCCAACGCCCCCCCGCAAAAAAGAATTCATCTAAGCCAGACCCCCATCTGACTTAAAGAATAAAAGAGGGATATCTTTAATTAAGAATATGTCAATAAGGAACTAAACAATGTAATAATAATAAAGCATTAAATAAAAAACCCTCAAGCAAAAGCAAGAGGGTTTGCATCATGACCTATGAATCTAATTTCAAACTTTAGAATTCAAATTGGGTTCGCAAACCAAAACTACTGAAGCTGCCAGATCCAGCCGAGTTTCCAGCGTCGCGATAGTTATAAACATAATCACCCATGACAGACATGTTGGCATTTGTGTACCAATTAATCCCAAAAGTATAAGCTTGATAATTACCCCCAGACTGCCTGGTAGGTATAAATGAATTAATGGCTTGGGTGAAGAAAGGGCTTTCAATATTGGTGTAATCGTATCGAAATTTAAGTTCCCAAGCACCGGGGCCACGAGTAACTGCACCATCATCAGACCGACGCCATTGGAAAGGGCGAACTGGCCTTATACGGGTAAAACCAGGATTATCTGGATTAACACTGCGATGATCTCCTGGTGTAAGAAAACAAAGGCCTTGAACATAAAAACCATCGTAATATTGGTTGCCAATGCTTTGGGCAGCTCTACCGTTGGAACTAACATAACCAGGCACCGTATTAAGGTAAGCGTTATAAATTTGCGTAGCGACATATTCTGTGCCAAAAGTCCAACGGCCATAAGCTGCCTGTGTACCTAAGCCAAATGCTGTTTCACCGTCTTGGCTGAAAAGAGTAGGAGTACTAATAATACGCGGGACTTGAAACCCGCTACCGGTACGAACTAAAGGCCTGTTAAAAATTTGAACTTGTGGCGCTTTAAAGAATTGAGTCTTACCGTCGGAAGTAGAAACTAAAGGTAAACTACGCTCGGTACCGTGAGCCTGCAAAACCCACCATTGTTGTTCTTCTAGATTTAAAATTGGAAAATAGCTGATGCGCTGGTCAAAAGCAGTTCTTCCACCGCCCACACCAAAGGCACCAGTACGGGTGCCGGTACGAAATAAACCTGTCCAAATATGAAGCTTCTTATCAAAAAAAGAATTACTAAGCGTTACACCGTTATTAAATTGATTACCATCTTCAAAGGCATCAAAGATAAGAGGCCGTTCCATGAAAGGATAATACCGATCTGAAGTACCATTGGAAAAAGTCAGAAATTCTTTTTGATGACCGATCCTGACAGTACCAATAAAAGGAATCTCTTTCATTGCAATCCAGTTATCCGTTAAAAACAAGGGAGCCTGGGGGTCCGCAACTGTTGTACGAAAATCGGTTGCACCCGAAAAATCAACTTCCATTCGATATTCAAATTGATGAAGCACAGTACCCGTGGCATTCAAACGTAACCTGCGCAAATCCGATCCGTCCGTAAGTGGATTGTCCAAAGTAGAATTAATGTTTTTGGGAGTAGAATACCAGCCATTATCAAATTGCAACATGGGCCCGAAATTAAACGTAAAATTCTTATCTTCCGATTCTGCCCAAAAACCTTCTTTGAATGAAACCTTTAATGGGACAGGATTTTTATTGGTTCCAGGAAAGGCATCAATTCCCATTGCGGGAAGGGCAAGCACGTTTTTTACCGGGGTTTCCGTTGGATTTTTTAACAAAACATTATCAGCCTCTTCCTTAGAAGAAACACTTGGCGTTGAACTTAAACGGTCTTTGAGAGCTTTTGAAAGCTCTTCGTTTTGTTTTTCAAGACGATCCAATCTTTGATTAAGGGTTTCTTTTTCTTCCTGGGCAAAAGTATTTGCATTCGAGAAGGCGAAAGCAATAAAAATTGCCAATACAAAAACATACGCTCTTCTTTGTAAATAAAACATCTCTGGCCCCCCGAAATAAAAATCAACTCTTTCGACTGAACGACGGGGTAAATACCTTAATGAATAATCAAGTCAAATCAAGTTTGCTTAAACTTTAGTAATATTGACAATAATTGTAAAAAAGGGAGTTAAGCTGGGGGGAAAAATCATTCAAAGAGCTGTGATAATTGTAGAAGTTACAAATAAAAAAAGAGCCTGCATAAAACAGGCTCTTTGGGATAAACACAGGGTTAATTAAGTATTAACCGTGGTTGAAGCCAGAACACCGCCCGTGAAGTTCTCTTGGAAGGCGAAGAACGCATCAACAATATTAAGGTTTGAATCGAAGAGAGATACTTGTGGGCCACCACCAGGGCCTGCTGCAGTAAGCAGGTAAGGAGGATAAGTGTTGGTATTATTATTAAATGCCCCAAGTGCGGCACCAACACGCACACCACCAGTAAAGCCGGACCCAAAAGGTTCAAGCCTTGAGATAGCGCCATTACCAAAATAAATTCCAACTGAACCAATTGGCCCCGAACCAGTACCAGTATAGATATCTGCAAGGCTATCGCCATCAAGATCACCCGATCCAACAAAGACACCGCATAGGTAAGAAGGATCGAAGGCGAAGAAACTTTGGATGGAGTTAGCTGTGCCATTTGATATCTGCCACACTTGAACATGAGGGCCACCACCTTGGGCAGCGCCGGTGATGATTTCATCATTACCATCGCCAGTGCGATCACCCGCAGCAACATTAACCCCCAGATTGAATTCAGGAGCGTAGGCGAAGAAATCAACAAGCTGGCTCTGGTTGTTGATTGCAGCAAAGCTTGCATTACCAGCAAAAGCCTTGACTCGGGGGCCACCGCCAGCACCAGCGCCAACGATGATGTCATCCAAGGCATTTCCAGAGGACGAAACATCGCCGTTGATGTTACCCGTAGCAAGAGTGATGCCACCAGTAAAGCCAGGTTCGAAGGCAAAGAAGCCAGATTGCACAGTCGCGTAGGGAACTCCAGGGGTGATAGTCCAGATAATAACGTGGGGACCACCGCCTGGGCCTGCTGCGGTGATAAGATCAGGATTACCATCACCATTGACATCACCGATTGCGGTACGAACACCACCAGTAAAGCTGGTATCGTAAGCAAAGAAGGAGAAGCCTGAACCATCAGCAAAACTGATTTTGACAATAGGGCCACCGCCTGAATCGGTGGAAACCGCAAACAACTTGTTAGGATTTTGAGATTTAGCAGCAACAGTTGAACTAATGGATTGAATGTTGGTGATTTGAATCACCACATCATTACCACCAGTGAGCGAAGCGGTGCCATTAGCTGCTATATTACCTGTATAGCTGATTTGGAAGGTAGCAACATTAACACCATCGGGCATATTAACAGTAAAGGTGGAATTTTGAGTAAGGGATTTTCCGCCAACAGTTACAAAGTTTCCTGTAACTGCATCAGTTCCATCATTGGAAATGATTCCAAAAGCATTACCAATAGCAACATTCGCATCGGGTGTAAAAGCAACATCCAGGATGCCATTAACATTATTCTTGGCAAGGCTTACAGAACCAACAACATTCACTTGATCAAAAAGATTAAACGCAACAGAACGAATATCAACCTTATAAGTACTTTGAATACCCAGATTGCCTTGAAGATTAAGCACGCCGATACGGGTATTCAAATCCCCTGGTGAAAGTTGGCCCTTGGGAAGAACATTAACTGCACCGAGGGTGCCTTTGGTCCCGCCTAGTAAGCCATTACCTGCAACATTGGTAACAGTAGCAGCATTGATCTTGGCATTTTCGAAAAAGAAGTTGCCATTCTCGATGGTTGTTACCAGGCCAGCGGTATTCGCAGAACTATCGGTGTTAAGGAAAACAGAACCAGTGCCTTGCTTACGAAGACTTACATCCTGAGGCAGTTGGATGATATTTCCAGGTGGGAAACCATTGGTAACAGCAATATTAGCGACAGCGGAAGCACCAGTACCACTTGCACTGGTAAAAGAAACAAGAGGCGGACTGCTGTAACCAGAGCCTTGGTTGGTGATTGCAACTGAAACTACATTAGCAGTTGCCCTTACAAAAGCCCCTGTACCAGTTCCACCAGTTACAGTGAGGAAATTAGTAAAAGTATAGCCAGTACCAGCAGAAGTTAAATTAAGGGATGTAATACCACCAGCAGCATCAATGGCAAGAACCACAGCAGCAGCACTGGAATTACCAAGGAAATCTGTAAGAGTTACAGCATCATTAACAGCATACCCAGTACCAGGATTAGAAATACGGGTTATAGCAGCGATACCCAAGAGGGAAGAGGCAGTGGCCCCTGAACCACCGCCGCCAGTAATTACAACGGTGGGAGGTGATGTATAACCCGTCCCCCCATCAGTAACAAGAATAGAAGAAATAGTGGTCTGAACAATAGTTTGAACACTAACTTCCCCATTTAAAAAGATATTACCACCGCCGGTACCGGCACCAAGTACATTATTGGTGGGAATGATACTACTTGGATTGGTAGGGGATGGATAAGGAGAAAGCTGGCTGTCATTAGCATAACGTTGAATCTGGGTTCGCCCATTAATGGTAAGAGAGAAGGCGTTATTATTAATTTGGCCAATAGTAGTCCCGACCTGACTGTTGGTATTAACAACAGTATTGGCAACAAGAGAGGTAATACCGGGGCCAAAATCAAGAGTCCGGGCCCCAGTAAGATTAAATAAACCAGCAATCCTGCGCTCAGCAGGGCCCCTTGCATTTAAATTGGTAGAACTGGTCAAAAGATCTGTAGAACTGTTTCCCAACTGTAAAAAGCCTACGTTATTAAAATTATTTTGAGCAGAAATGGTATTCAAATCACCGGTAATTGCAAAATTATTAACATCGTTTGAAACCTGAATGTTATTAGTAACTGTAAAATTGCCCTGAATTGAAACGGTGCCAGTAATTTCAATCAAAGAAGAAGTAAAACCATTGGCTATAGTTCCGAAAAGCATTTGAAAGCCGGAAAAATTACCAAAAACAGTAACATCATTAGCACGGTAAATCCCTAAAGTCTCATTAAAATTTCCAGTATAAGAAGCCATGGAAATATTGCCTGTGACTATGGAGGTGGATGCCCCTGGTCCCCCAGCGTTCAACTCAAAAAGGAACCCATTATTTACTACAGCCGAAAGAGTAATAGAACCTGTAGAAAAGGGAAGGACTTCATTCCCAGCACGGAAAGAAAACCTGCTTGCATTCGGATAACCAAAAATGTTTAGAATAATCGAAGTTTGATCTATTGAAAAACCAAGATCCAGGAAATCAGCTATAGCAACAGAGCTAAAATATGTATTTAGGAAAGTATCATTGTTGACTGAGATGTCATCAAAAATAATGTTGGTATTGTTGGTATAAATTCTTGCAGCAAGATTAGTAATTCCTGTAATAGGAGTAGTATCAACACCACCATTAAAAATAAAGAAATCCATCAAATTATTTGGGTCAGAACCATTAACCCCCAGGGTTACATCTCCCCGGTTACGAAAAACGGTAGGATTAGGGTCAGTTATAATAAAAATACGCTGATCATTTGCAACCGTTGAAGAAGTACTTCCATTAAATGCCACATTATAATTTTTTTCAAAAGTAATAATTTTATTGGTCAAAATGGGTCCATCAAAAAGAATGGTATTAATAGAATCAAGAATGGAAATTGATCCAAAAGTTTCGCGGGGGTCTGAAATATTTTGCGGTATTGAACCCACTTTTGAAATAGTAGCACCAGCAGAATTGACAATAATCAAAGAACCCCCATCCCCACGTAATTCATCAATTGAAATAACAGAGCCCGTGTTATTACCAGCATCAAGGGTAAGGGAATTGGCGTTGGAAAAAATTCTACCAAGAGTTATCGGGGCAGATGACCCGGAAGAACCAAGGGTGGTTCGAATTATGGTGTTTGAGTTCAGGGTGATCCCAATTTCAACATTTCCGTTGATAATATTGTTGGAACTAATTGTAATGGGAGCGCCTTGAGATTGGATAGTTCCACTAATTTGCACCGGAGAATTAAAATCAACATTCAATCCACCCAGAAAAGAAAGAGTATCAATTGAATCACCCAAAACAATACCACCCGTGTTAAGCAAATTTGTGTTTTTAGTTACAGAGGTGTTTGACCCAAGGAATTGCAAACCATAATTCAAATTCGCCCCTGTGCTATTGATCGAAGTAGCAGTCAAATTATCCTGAAAAGTTATGAACGCACCTTGTGAAATTGCACCGATGGTAATAGCAGGCTCTAAACCAACTGGGGAAAAAGAACCCACCGCACCCTTAAAAATTATCCCACCATCATTTTTTATGATGTTGATAACAGATGCATCAACTGTTTGGTTAAATACAGTAATCCCTGAGTTGACAATATTAAAGTTTCCAATGTCAGTGCCAATAGTTCCGTTTACGTTAATGGAACCACCAATAATATTGATTGGGACTGTATTTATAGTTCCATTTTGAACAGAATTAAACCTGGCTACATTAAAAGTTAAATCACTGGGAACACCGCCCTGAGTACCAGATATTGATTGAACCACTAAATTGGATGCGTTGCCGTTTCCAAGTGTTAACTTTGTGGCATTTCCCAAATAAGCATTATTAACCAAGGTTATAGTACCAGCAGTAGCTGGAACCAAAGGAATACTTGCTCCATTTGGTGTGGTTGTATTTGACCTATTATTACTACCAAAGGTTATATTGCCTATATCGTAGTAAACAGGCCCGGAAACCTTTAAGGAACTTCCACCCTGATTAGCTGAATTTAAAATGCCAGTTGAAGCTACTGCGCCTGCAGTCTGACTATGGATAAAATCATATCCTTGAACCAAGACGGTGGAATTTCCGGAAACTCCTGTTTCAACATTCTGATTTAATCCAATAATATTAAAAATATCAATATCTTGATTAGGTGTTGCTGTAGGCCCGCCATTAAAAGAAAAGAATACATTTGCAACATTGGGATTAACAGCACTGATTGCAACCAGATCTACATTTATAAGATTAAACGAGTCGCTTCCACCATTCCCTTGAACTTGAAACCCTGTAAACTGATTGGGTCCAATCACGGTGGGCTTAGAAATATCAATATCAATGGTATTGTTAACAACCTTGGACCCATAAGCAAATCCAGTAAGTCCAAATACCTTATCCTGAATATTTAATACACCGCCGATGATTTCAGCAGTAACATTGCTTGCTTTGTTATCACCAAGAACATTCAATACATTGTTGGCATCAACAAAAACACTAGTACCTGGCGCATAACCAAGGAAAGTAATAACTACATCGTTGCCATCACCACCAGTATAAGAAATACGAAATTGCCCGCCAGAAGCAAAAAAGACATCTCCCTCGTTAAGCACGGAATAAGTATTGGAAACTAAATTTACCAAACCACTAAACCTTCCCCCGATGGGGGAAGCATCAGTTTCTTTGACAATCGTAAATTGGTTTCCTGAAACCAATGTGGAACTTCTAAGAATAGGATATAAAATTGGATTGTTAGCCAGACTAAAACCAGATTGAACAACCACCTGATCCTGAGTTGAGCCAGGAACGCTACCAAGAATTTCAGGATAATAAACAGACTTACGAAGGTCTGGTGGAAGAGTTGAATCAATTTCTTCAAGAGTCAAGGAACTTGTGAAAGTAAGGATACCTACGCCATTGGTCTGAACACCGCCAGGGGCTAAATTACCTTGAATGCGAGTGTTACCACTGATAGTACCTATCCCGGAGACCGTGGTATTCTCATGAAAAATAGCCCCACCGGTAAAATTGATGGTAGCACTTGAACTATTACCAAGAATAACAGTACCGGTATTGTTAAAATCGGATAGTGCTGCTGGAGGAGGTGAACCAAACGTATTGGCCGTACCCAAAAATTGAATTCCATAACCACCACTATTTGCGGTGATTGCCGTGGGATTACTCGCAAGCCCGATATTACCCGAAAACACATATTGGCCAGCACCCTGGTTTGCATCACCACCGGTTGCTTGAAGAACTAAACTTTTAACCTGGATGGAACTGGTGGAAGAAAAGTTTTGACAATCATTGATAATTAAAGCTCGATGAACACCTATGACAGACTGGATATTGATATTTCCCAAATCAATATCAGGGGCAATACCTGCCCAAAGGGTAAGATCCGAACCCAAGGCAGTATTACCCGGGTTATCGAGCAATTGAATTTGCCCAACGATATCTATATCTCCATTCATCGCCTGAATGGTAAAATTGCGGTTAATAGTACCGGAATTTGCGGAACGGACTAAAACATCGCCATTAATCGAAACATACTGGCTGCTAATAATATCCATAAAAAGGTTAGTAGGTCCAATAATAGCTGAAGCATCAAAAAACCCATTAATCGAAGTGATAGAAGCATTGGGCGGAGGGTTTAAAGGGATATTCACCGTACCCAAAGTCAAGGAACCTTTATTCGCAATAGTGATATCAGTTCCAATGGTTGCAGTTTGGCCACAAATGAGAAGGTTATATAAACCGCCTGTAGTGCCTGCAGTAAAATCACCAGCAACATTAAAAGTTAAACCTGCAGAATTTGTAGTAATTGCATCACGATTGATATAAAACTGTGCACCTGGATTCACTTTATTCCCGAGATTTGTAATTAAAAAATCACCGGCAGAAGTAGTTACATTTCGATTAAAAGAAATTACCGTGGTTAAAAGATTGGTATTATTAGTCATCGAAATTGTAGTTGCAGTAAAATTTGCCTGTGCAGTAAAATTTTCAGAATCTAAAACAGTAAAACTATTTTTTAAATTAACAATTCCTTGAATATTTATATCACCCTGTGTGCGCATGGTTAACGCGGAATTACCACTAAAAGAAGTACCAGTATTCGTGCTTGAATTAATCCCGATTTTATCAGCAGCAGCAACACCTCGGACAAAAAGAGGGGTATTAACAACCAATTGATTATTGAGGGAGATAGAATTTCCGTTCCCAGAAGCTTCAAAAGCAACGCTGCTAGCCGCATTAGTAGCGCTAAGGGTCATGGCACCATTATTATTTATGGTTAAAGGAGAAGGTAGAATACCATTACCATTTGCTTGAATAGTGGCAAGAGCACCTGTAGCATCGCTATTTATCAAGGAGCTAAAATTACTAATACTTACAGTGCTTTGTTTCGAAGCAGTCAAACCTTGAAAAGTAAAAACGTTTTTACCTGCGGGACTTCCAAGGCCATCCCCATCAAAAGTTATCGATACTGGATTGTTATTGATTGGAAGATTTCTGAAATCAAGACCGGTAACAATATTAAGAGTGTCATCACCAGTAAGTAAATTAATTTGAATTCCTGTCAATGCTTTTGCGGCAGCATTGGTGGCAAAGTCAATGGTAACGGTGTTATTTGCCGCAGTAATACCAAATACAGTACCAGTAAGAGTGGTGTTAGCTTCGGTAACTGTTAATTGATTATTAGCTATGCTTATTGTAAGGTTATCATCAGGAAGAAGGGGACCATTCGATCCAGATATTAAAATCAACCCAGCAATGTTGGTAATGGTAGTAGGAGTCAGCCGATTCTCAAGTTGCTCAAGATCAATATTTCTACAAAAAGCAGGCCTGATTGCGTTCTTTTTTGTTAAACCAAACACTGACTTTACCAACTTCCGCATCCATGAAGGCTTCATCTTGAGATCTCCTGAATCCATATGGCTGAAGGATTTTCGCATTTAACATGCTAAATCCAGCCTGTCTTCCTGACAGTCCATGCCTTATTGATTAATTCGACTTTGCGGAATATCTTCCCCAAGCAATACAATGCCTCAATAGAACAAACTTATTGGTTTAGTGTGAAAAGGAAGCACAATCAAAAAAAGTGTTAAAAAAGGTACAGCCATCCTATTTTCCTAGGATGGCTGAGATTTTGTAAAGATTACTTAAAGTATGGTGGTGTTAGCAAAAACCCCTAAAGTAACATTTGGATTTAAGACAAAGAATGAATCTACTTCAGCAAAACTTGTGTTATACAAGTTAACCAAAGGTCCACCCCCTGGACCAGCAGCAGCCATTAGGTAATTTGGGGTAGTTCCCGCCAAAGTACTAGAAGCAATACCAACTCTTACACCCCCAGTAAAATTACCAAAGGGATTCAAGTAATGAATGCCACCCGAGGGGGCCCCAAAAGCAACTGCCACGGTAGCCTTGGTACCTGGGCCAGTACCTACAAAAATGTCATCATAGGTAGAATTGGTAAAACTTCCCCCAGCAACATAAATACCACCGGTAAAAGAAGTATCAAAGGCAAAGAAATTTTGAATCACAACCTGATTAAATTGACCAGGAACGGTTTGCTGAAGCTGGAATACGGTAACATTAGGGCCACCACCATAGCCAGCACCCGTAACGATTTCATCTAAACCATCACCAGTACGATCAGCAGAAGCTACGGTAACACCGCCAGTAAATTCAGGAGCATAGGCAAAGAAATTAACTAAAACAGTGCTTTGATTGATTGCAAAAGCTTGAGCACCAGCAAAGGCTGTAATTCTAGGGCCACCACCAGGACCAGCACCCACGATAATGTCATCGTAGACCAAGCCTGTTGTGGGATTCACATCTCCATTAAGATTTCCGCAAGCAATATAAAGGCCTCCGGTAAAGTTAGATTCAAAAGCAAAGAAGCTTGCCACCTGAATGGGTGCACCACTTCGAAGATCAAAAACCTTGATATGAGGGCCACCACCGATTCCAGTGGCAGTTACAAGATCAGAAAAACCATCGCCATTAATATCGCCCATTGCTACACGAACGCCCCCGGTAAAGGAAGGCGCATAAGCAAAGAAAGAGTTGGTATGGCCATCAGCATAATTAACGGTAACCATGGGGCCACCGCCAGCATCCGCTGCAGTAGCAAAAGTAAACTTTTTACCTGGGACAACAACAACTGGAGGTGAAACTACGCTGGTGACTGTAAGCGTGACATCATTGCCTGTTCCACCGGTGTAGGATATACGGAAGGTATAGTTGCCAACAGTGAAAGTGCTATTTTGGGGAAGACCAACAAAAGTACCACTTACTGCATCTGTTGCATCATTATTGATAATTGTAAAAACATTTCCCACCGCAAGGTACTGGCCAGCAGTAACACTTAACAGGGCATTATTAAGAGAAATTAAACCATTCACATTAAGTTGATCATTAACACCAGAAACAGTCCCAATTTGAAGACCAAAAGTCATTAGTGAATTTAACGAGGTTGTTCCTACATTTAATGTTCCAACATTGTCACCGGGAAGAATTGACCCTGAAAGCCCAAAAATCTGACTTAGAACACCTGTCCCAGCAACAGATCCGCCTGAAATAGTAGTCGAAAGAATGCTAGAGAAATCATCAACAACCGTGACAGTTCCAAGATTTATAACAAAACTTCCCTTAAAAGCAGAACCGGTATTCGTAACTAACCTTAAGCCGCCTGCCCCTGTTTTTGTGATTCGCTCATTCGCTTGAACATCCACAACTCCTGAAAAAACACTATCTTGGGCAAAATCCAGACTCACTAAACCAACGTTATTGCCACCCACAATAAACGAACTTAGAAGATTAACACCAGCTCCCGAAACAATACTACCTTGGGCAATAAAGCCACCACCACCTGTTTCAGAGATTCCACCACTTACCAAAGTAGTGGCGGAATTCAAATTCCCAAAAGTTGTTAAACCAGTATGGCCAAGAGCGGCAAGACCAAGAATCTGATTATTTAAACCAGTGATGGAAATATTGTAAGGGTTGGTGGTTGCAGAAGTAGTAAGAGCACCATTAAGGATAATGTTATTCAAAAAACTAATCGTATTGATGGCATCCGTAACAGTAAAAGCACCAGCATTCAAAGTGGAATTAAAAATCACAGATGAAGCAGAATTGATCGTAATATTCCCAACGGGCAAGGTGGCTCCCACAGATGACTGGAACAAGAAATTAGCATTGCTATTACCATTAAGAATGATATTTTTAGGCCCACTATTATTGCTATTGATGGTGCTAAGGAACGAAACATTGTTAGTAGTATTACTCGTGACAACAATATTATTCTGAAGTTCAAGGGGATTAGAAACAGTGATGGCTCCAATGCCAGACGTTAAATTTGAAGAAAGAAGAATCGATCCACCTCCAGAACCACCAAGAGTGATGGTACCCTGATCTGTGACGAGATTCGCCCCTGAACCAATCACGAGCAGGCCGGAATTGTTAATATTAATTTGTGCATTATTAGTACCTGTCACAGATCCATTAAGAACTACATTGCCATTGCTGGTACTGGTAACAATTGAAAGTCCAGCAAATTGGCTGTAAGTCTGAGCAGCCATGAATGTGACAGCGTTGGTGGCCTGGGTTACTGTAAATGAATTTGCATTGATGGTTGAATTGGATGTCACTTTATTGGCGTTATTAATAAGAATGGGTCCAACAGGAGTAATAGAACCAATAGCCCCATTAAAAAGAATATTACCAGCGCCAGCCGTCAGTTGAACATCAAAAAGGCCGTCTAAAGTGGAAGAAAAAGTAATATTATTTCCCAAGCCAAGAATACCAAGGGAATTTGAGGACATGACAACACTTTGATTCAAACTAACTGGTGCAGCAAAGGAAATTGGAAAAGAATTTGTAGAAACAGTCAAGTCTCCAACTGCCCCGATAACTCCGATTGTGGTTGAACCTAAACCAGCCTGGGCAAAAGAACCACTAAGAATGAGATCCTCATTAATATTTAAAGCTGCCGAGTTATTTATCGTCACGGAACCCAAATTAGAAGTAATAACTGCAGGAGAACTGGTCGCAGCATTACCGAGGTTTACAGTGCCGATAGAACTAAAAGTTGAAATCTTAAGCCCATCAACATAATTCAAATTGATGGTACCTGAACCATTAAAGGGCCCCTGCACGAAGGCGGTCAAAGACTTAGCAATAACATTTCCAATTGAAACAGATGCGGCTTGCTGAGAGCCAATTGTTATTGCGCCCAGAGGAAGTGTTGTAGTACCAACATTACCTGAAAAAGAAATAGCTCCCGAGGTCTGAATGGTCAAGTTTTCAGAAGAAGCTGACACACCCTGTACAGCAAAGTTAAAATTAACGCCACCCGATCCCAGGCCCGTGCTGATAAGAGTTGAACTTTCCAAGGTAACAATTGAATCAAAAAGAACAGGACCACCAATGGTAGTTATGGCATTACCATTTAGACGATTGGAACCATTTGCTCCAGCCCGTAAATAAACCGACCCTGAACCGATATTGATCTGCCCGCCATTATTGATATTGACATTACTAAGATTAGTACCATCTGCAACAAGCCTGACCAAGCCGGAACCCAATGAATTAATAGCACCGGAATTAGAAATGGTAATAGAATCCAAATTGGCAGCCACCTGGACATTATTGGAAACATCTGTGGTAAACACCCCAGCATTTTTCATTACCACACTACCGCTGATTATTAAACTATCAGCGCCAAGTGAAGAACCGCCGGCAGTTGAAAGAACATCGATTTCAAAGCCAAAATTTGCCTCGGTTAAAGCACCAATCACATTACCATTTAAATTTCCCAATGTGATTAGATCGTTGCCTTGCCCACCATAAACTAAAATTTTGTTGAACGCTGTAAGGTTAAGCGAATTTACTTCAGCAAGGGAGGTATTAAAACCACTGGAGAATAAGGCTGCATTACCATTGAAAACAGTGCCACCAGCACCGGTAAACCTTATGAAATTGCTGGTTGGAGAATCCTGGGTTACGGTGAAATTGTTTGTTTCACCATTAGAAGTATTGGACTTGATTTCCAAAACCCCTGCATTGAGGGAAAGAGAGACGGTTTGAGACGGGGTAAGCCTGTCTTCAAGATTCAAAATCCTGGGTTGGAAGTAATTAAGCTTCTTCTTAATAACAGAAGCCTTGGTATTCCAAAGCGAAGATACTAACTTCTTGAACATCGGTGTGCCCTTCCCCAAACGGATAGGATCCGAATGGAACTAATTCCTTGTACCCACTATCAATTTGCTTAAATCCAGTAAATGCAAACCGCTTAAGATCCATCACGCAGGTACTCACTATGTATGTAAGCCCTAAAAAGCTTTTAGGCAAAGAAAGTGGATATCAAGAATGGCAGCTATTTGAAATGATTCCCACTGCATTCAACAAAGATAAAAACACCACAAAAACAGTCAAATTCAAAAAGGAAGATAAAAAAGAAAAGATCCCGATAACCTCAAGTTTTATCAGGATCTTTTTAAAAAATAATTGATTTAGACTAAAGTGTTGTGTTCATAAACAATCCACCACTAAACAAAGGATTGATAACAATATAGGATTCAACGGTAGCTAGGGAATTATTAAAGATGTTAACTTGGGGGCCGCCACCAGGGCCCGCTGCAGCCGCAAATGCTTCCTGGCCCAGTGAATTAACAACTACCCCAACTCGAGCTCCACCAATAAAGAAATTAGTGAAAGGAACAGCAGTTGGCCTTGAACCCGTAGAAAAGAAAGCTGCAACTTGGGTGGTAGTACCAAAACCAGTGCCTGCTATGATATCCGCGGTGCCATCACTGTCCACATAACCCGCAGCAATGAAAATACCGCTGGTAATTCCAGTATTAAAGGCAAAGAAATTATCAATCAATTGCCCTGCAGCATTAAAAGATCTAATATTCGGTCCACCACCCACACCTGCGCCTGTTATCACCTCGTCGCCGGGTTGTGCATCACGATTACCTGCTGAAACGGTAACCCCTCCGGTAAAGCTTGGATCATAAGCGAAGAAATCCATGGCTGGTGCAATGGTATTAACAGCGTAACCGGCGGCACCATTGAATACTTTAACTCTTGGCCCACCCGTAGCACCTGCACCAACAATAATATCAGCATAACCATCACTGTTTATATCACCGGTTGCGACATAAACACCGCCCATAAAGGTTGGTTCGAAGGCGAAGAAGCTTGCAATTGTCACGGGTTGACCGCCCCGAAGATCAAAAACTTTGATATGAGGCCCACCACCAATCCCAGTGCCTGTAATTAAATCGGCATAGCCATCACCATTAACATCACCAAGTGCTACACGAACCCCACCCGTATATGCAGAACTATAAGCAAAGAAACATAGATTCGTACCGTTGGTGTAGTTGATTTGAACCACCGATCCACCACCATAATCTACCCCGGTGGCAGTAAAGTTAGGAGGCAACACAGGGTTTACAATACTATTAACGGTGAGGACAACATCATTACCTGTTCCACCTTTATAGCTGATCGTAAAAACGGTATTACCAACAGAAATTGAAGCGCCCTCCACAAGACCCTTGAATTGCCCATTAATCGGTACGGTGCTTCCATTATTGATGATGGTAATTTGTTGACCAGCAGCCAACCCAGTAGCAGAGGTAATGCTTAGGGTAGAACCACCAAGAGAAGTAACACCACTGGTAACACTTACTTGACCAAAAGAGCCTACATTCGCACCATTAATCTGTGTCACGAAGGTATTACCAGAAGATAAGGATAACTGACTGCCAACAGTCAAAGTACCCAGACTCGATCCAGGAGATAAAGAACCCGTTGCACCAATAACATTAAATACCTGCCCGGTACCCTTTAAAGTTCCGCCACCCAAATTGACAGTGGCATTGTTATAAAAAGCACTTACCTGCAGACTACCGGTGTTGACTTGAAAATTACCAGAAAATAAGGGCGAATTGGCTGAAAGAACCAAATTACCTGCGCCTCCCAAGGTAATGGTACTGGTACCGCTCATAGCTCCACTGATTGAATTTGAAGGTGATGAAAGATTAAGACTAAGAGGTGCGGGAATGCTCACAGGGCGCTGAACCGAAAAAGTCCCAGAAGCAGTCAAAATTCCCTGCATTTCAAGGGACCCTGCATTATTAAAGGATACCGCATTACTAAACAAAGTTGTATTAGTCAGTGAAACTTTCCCAGCATTCAGGAAGTTAGCCTGCCCCCCGATAGCAGTGCTATTGCCCAAAAAAGTCAGGCTATAATTAGCTGCGGAAGTATTCAACGCAGTTTGAACTAATACAGAGCCTAAAAATCGGACATCTCCATTGACATTCAAGAAACTCAACGTAGAGGTATTAAGATTGCCATTAAAACTTGCGGCTACACCGTTCAAGTTAGTATTTATCGCCCTTCTCATTTCCAGGACACCAACCCTGTTGGTAGCCCCTACATTGGCATTAAAAGTAACTGTACCAGAAGATTCCAAAGCAAGATTTCCCAGTCCATCGACAGTACTTGCAAAAAATATGGAAGCAGGAATGGTACCATTGGTGGAACTTAACAAAGAGTTACCAGCCAGATTAACAGGACCGTTGAAAAAGATGTTGGGATTTCCATTGCTTGCAATGGTTATGGTAGGAGACGAAGTATAACCTGAACCTCCATTGGTTACAGTTATGGAAGTAACAACACCATTTGTAACATTGGCAACCGCAGTTGCATTAACTCCGCCGCCTCCGGTTATGGTTACCGCAGGTGCTGACAAATATCCGCTACCCCCGGAAGAAACAGGAATATTAACAATTTGTCCGGCGGCAATTGTAGGGACACCTGCCAGTGCAATGGTGTCACCGGTGGTGATGATATCACCTGAAAGAGAGACTGGGCCAGTTCCTGATTGTGTAAAGAACCCGTTGGTAATAGTAATATCGGCGGAATCTGAAAGGGTGAAAGTGCCAGCATTCTGGATGAAAACACTACCTGGCGCAGATATTTTTCCTTGTAGATTTATGGTGGCCTGAGGAACCGATGTATTGATGGTAAGACTATTGCCTGTGGTGTTGTTAAAAACCATTTCGCCCGTAATAACTATAGGTCCAGTTGCATTGGTGATCGTAAGAGATTCAGCAAAAATATTACCCAACATGGTAACAGTGGAAGGCGCATTGATAACTATTGGCCCGATAGAATTAAACCCGAGGCGGCCTCCTAGAAGAACATTTCCCCCCGCAGCATTAAGTGTAAAATTAAAATCGCCATCAACAATATTATTAAAAGTGATATTCCCACCATTGGAATTAATCGTTGTATTGGCAATCAGATTCACGGCATCGGTAAAAGAAATAGCAGCGTTGGATGGTAGGGAATTGGTAGTGGTGATGGAAAAAGGATTGCCAGTTACGCCAAAAAAGACCGAGCCACCCCCCGATTGTGAAATAGGTCCATCAGCAATAATATTACCTGTTAATTGAAGAATTCCTGCATTGGTAATACTGATAATTCCACCGTTGGTGGTGGTTACCGCAGCAATTCGAGTAAGACTGCTGGAACTGGTGTTTATAATATTTAGACCTGCAGAAGTACTGTAATTTTGAGTGGCATTAATAATTAAATTACCAGCAACTTTGGTGCTAAAGGATTCAGCATTAATCACAAGAGCATTGGCACCAGTGGTCAAACTCGATAGAGTCACAAAAGAGGTATTAACAACGCCCAAAGAAGTCAAATTACCCAAAGACCCGTTGAGTGTTAAATTCCCCCCTGCGAACAGGGTAAGATCAAAAGCATTTCCACCTAAACTATTGACAAAACCAAGAGTCATATCTGCGGTACTAGCGGTTCCAGCATTTAGGGTTAAATCAGTATTTAAAGTAATTGCGCCGGTAAAAAGAATATCTTGGTTTCTAGTGGTAATAACCAATGGGGTGCCAGCGACACCAATAGATACAGCCCCTGCAGTAGTCTGACTAAAAATACCATCCAAAGTAATATTTTTGGTGATATTTAAAATTCCAGCATTGTTAATAACCGCCCCCCCCACCGAACCTAAATTACTAAACACACTACCAAGGGTGATATTGCCTGTGCCAATAGTCGTTAGATTAAGGCCCCCACCAGAATAAATCTGATCAACCGTTAAAATAATATCCCCCGTGGTGGTTGCATTTAGAACACCAACATTAAAGGTTTTCCCTGGATAAAGTGCATTATCAAAAGAAAGTGAAGAGGGATTATTGATGGTGGTACTAATTTGGCTAACTGCAGAGGTGGTTCCTACATTATCTTTAAAAATTACCGGTCCAACGGTGTTTAAAAGTAATGTTCTAGAGCCATCCAGGGTGCTGTTAAAAGTAATTCCCTGGCCACTACCCGTAACCAAAGTTGTATTTTGTCCAAGCGTAGTAGGGGAATTAAAACTTATTCCCTGATTCATGGAAAGCGTTATGGAGTTATTAATACCCAATTGAACGGTTGAAGTAGGAGAGACTGCAATTTCGTTAAGAACACCATTGGTGATATTTCCCCCGATCAAAAGTTTGCCTGAATGGGAAAGCCGAAGAGGGGCATTGGTAGCCATGGTAATATTGTTTGAAAGAGTAATATTGCCATTGTTGATGGTACTAAGATTAAGTCCAAGTGCAGAAGAAGTATAATTTTGTGTACCAGCAATTGAGATATTTCCACTAACAGCAGTCGAGGTCACAAAAGAACCTGCAGAAACATTGCCCGCAACGACCAAGCCAGTACCCCCGCCAGAAATATTTATATTTCCCAAGGCCGTGGTATTACCAATATTGCCAAGAAAGGTAATTAAACCCTGTGACACAACAGAAAGTGAATCAGGCCCTTGAATGGTAACAGTCCCTGAAAAAGGCGAGGTATAACCTGTACCTGGATTGTTGACGGTAATTGAAGTAACCACACCTGCGGTCAAATTAGCAGTCGCTGTTGCACCAGTACCATTGCCCCCGGTGATACTGATTGCGGGTGAACTTGTATAACCACTGCCACCACTTGCCACAGGAATACTGGTAATCTGGCCCACTCCAATGGTGGGAGTACCACTAATAGCGCGAGCCGGGAAAGTCACAGTGGGCACTGATGTATATCCACTTCCGGGATTGGTAATTTGAATGGAGGTGACAACACCCGCACCATTGATTACTGCAACTGCAGTAGCTTGGATGCCCCCAACTTGGTTTGGTGCGGAAATAGTTGCAACTGGCGCGACAGTATAATTAAAACCTGATCCGGGAGTTGGAGTTATAGTCGCAACTGCACCGGTTAAAATATTAATGGTTGCAGTAGCAGTAAGCCTACCAGGAATAGTAACCGTGGGGGCAGAGGTATAGCCACTTCCGGGATTGGTGATATTTATGGCAGTAACAACCCCGCCTACAATAGTAGTGGTTGCAGTAGCCCCGGCACCTCCTCCACCAGTAATCGTTGGAACAGGAGCAGTAACATAATTACTACCACCAGAAGCCACAGGAATACTTGTGATTTGGCCAAAATCAGTAGTTGGGGTTCCCGCAATTGCGCCATTGCTATCATTCACAGTACCACTAAAAGTAACGTTGCCAGTTGTACTGTTACCCGAATTGATCGTAGTAGAACTTTGAAGAACAACATTGGAATTGAAATTAATCGACCCACCATTGGTTGTGACTGCGTTGCCATTAAGTAAAATATTACCCGTAGGATTTGAAGTTTGAGTTGCAATCAAAGTCACCGAACCGGAAGTAGTGGCAATGGTGCCGCCATTTTTAATCGTAACATTGCTTGAGGCAAGGGAATTAGCCACCAAGAGAACATTTCCAGTACCTGAGGTAGAAATAGATCCGGTTGTTTCAACAGTAACCTGACCGAGATTAATGGAAGAATTGGCATTATTACTGGTAGCTAAACTGCCTGCACCCTTAAGAATCAACGCACCGTTTACGGTAAAGGTGTCAGAACCACCAGGAACAGTGCTTGAATCCACTAACACATCAAAATTTGCAGCAGTCTGCATGGCAGTGCCATCAAAATTACCAATAGTAAAAAGATCATCACCAACATTGCCAGTAAGCTTAAAACCCGCCATTTGTACAGCATTCAAATTAATGGTTGCTGTTTGGGCGGTGCCACCGGAAACAATTAAGTTCCCACTGGTACCATCGGTAAGAGTAATGGTGTTACCTGCGCCCGCATCCACTTGAATGGTAGTGGAACTAATATTTGAGATGGTGATATTGTTGGCGTTAGCCCCTACCCCGGTACTGGTCATCAATAATTCAACTGAACTATTGGCCAGATTAACGGTACCTGCAAAAGCGACAGGGTTCACCCTGCTTTCCAAAGGAATCAGTTCTGGTGAAAAAAACCTGGAACGCAGGTTGGAACCGTTTTTGGACTTCTTTAGGTTTAACCATGATAAAGACATGACAAGTGCCTCACAAAACAAAACTCGGGTGTTCGACTGGAAAACTATAAAGTCCTCCAAGCTTTGTAACTTTAGCTTTTTTTTTGAGGGTTCATCTAAAAAGTGGGGGCATCATTTTACTTATGTTTCTATCTTTTCAGCTTTAATTATTAAGAAATGCCTTCGTAGAACAATCCGTAGTTCCGTTACTTCCAAAAAATTAAGACGACATGCATTAAAGCTTGCCGTCTTATCAATTATTTTTAAAATCTTTCGATTTTGACTCAACTTATCGAGGTGTTGGTAAAGACACCACCCGTAAAGTTGAGAGGGAAAGCAAACAAGCTATCGATAGCAATAAGGTTCCTATTGTAGATTTGAACCAGGGGACCACCGCCAGGGCCAGCCCCAACAACCATGTACTGGTTATTGTTGTTATCCTTGGCAACACCCACCCTAGCACCACCTGTGAATTCCCCAAAAGGATAAACCACAGCTTGGTTACCATTTCCATATCTTACATTAACCATGGTAGGCAAGCTTGGACTCGAGTTGGTACCGGTGAAGATTTCATCGTAACCATCGGCGTCCAAGTCACCCGCACCAACATAAATACCGTTTCGGATTGCAGGATCAAAAGCCATGTACTCAAGAACCGAGTTAGGGGTATTCGTATTGCTTAACTGGAAGGCTCGGACATGAGGGCCACCACCAGGGCCTGCACCCGTGATGAGTTCATCAGGGCTGTTGGCTCCACCAACAACATTGCCCGCTGCAACCGATACGCCACCTGTAAAGTAAGGCGAGTATACAAAGTAATCGCAAAGCTGATTGTTCAAGTTCACATAGTTGGCACCACCTGAGTAAGCAATCACACGAGGGCCACCACCAGGGCCAGCAGAAACAATCAAGTCTGCAATGCCATGGCCAGAACTTGAAACATCGCCATTCAAGTTGCCTGCTGCAACATAAACCCCGCCCATAAACTGTGGTTCGAAGGCAAAGAAGTTTGCAACCATGGTAACACTACCAGAAGAGGTCACATTAAAGACCCTAATATTCGGGCCACCGCCAGGGCCAGTACCCGTGATGACTTCGTTGGTTCCATCACCGTTAAGGTCACCCATGGTTACTCGAACACCACCTCGATAAGCGATGTCGTAAGCATAAAAGCTAACGGAAGAGCCATCGGTAAAGTTCACCTTAACTTGAGGGCCACCGCCTGCATCCGCACCCACTGCAAACAAAGCGTAAGGCCCAGTAGGCGTTGGTGTAGGCGTAGGTGTTGGACTAGGTGTTGGCGCTGGAGGCGTAGGTGTTGGGGCAGGTGTTGGGCTAGGTGTAGGTGTTGGGCTAGGGGTTGGCGCTGGAGGCGTAGGTGTTGGGGCAGGTGTTGGGCTAGGGGTAACCGATGTTACCGTAAGCAATACACCATTAGCATTATAAGTTACTGAGAAGGTGGTATTTCCTGTTGAAATCGTACTAATTGCATTGGCAAAAGTTCCTGTAACAGTACCACTGACAATTTGGAACTGTTGTCCAACCTGAAGGTTTCCAGCCGAAGTTATGTTAAGCACTGCGTTGGCCAAACTTGCAGAAGTATTAACTTTGATTTGATCAAACTGCCCTGCAGAGGCTCCATTGATCTCAACATTATAAGTTGCTTGGGAACCAGATGCGGTTCCAAGAACTGCGGTACCCACTGTAAGGGTTCCAGGGCTGTTACCAGGAGAAACAACACCGTTGACATTTAAGTTGTTGATCGTACCGGTACCGCTGATTTTACCTGCGGTACCCACACTTGCATTAGCATTAGCAAAATTTGCATTAACTGCGACATTGCCAGCGTTGGCGTTGATGGTTCCGGAATAAGTCGAATTGCCAGTAAGAACCAAACTTCCAGCACCATTCATGGTAAGGGGATTAGCACCTGCAATCGAACCAGAGATGGTGTTGGTACCACTATTAAAGGTTGCAGTAGTAGGGCCAAGAATATTCACTGGCTTAGAAATGGTGACTGCGCCATTTGCAACAATAGT
>RFZJ01000060.1 GCA_009920765.1 Planctomycetota bacterium
GTACTTCGTTTTTTGCGATCTGTTTTTGTTTCTTCGCGGGAAATCGCCCGGGGCAGAGCCAGATGACCTGGGGGCTGCAACCTGCCTGTTGGGGGTTACTTTTCGGTAGGGTTCCGACCTTGGAGCATCTGATTTTTCGGGTGCTGCCTCGGGTACGAATTCGAACTTAGGTTGGACCACGGGAAGTTTCCGGTTCACCATTCTTTCTATCGCCCTTAGCAGGCTTCGCTCTGAGGAATCGCAAAATGATACCGCTTTGCCTTTCGCCCCTGCGCGTGCAGTCCTTCCAATGCGGTGTACGTAAGTGTCCGCTTCCCTTGGAAGATCGAAATTTACCACATGCGTAATATGATCCACATCGATGCCCCGGGCTGCTATATCCGTGGCAACCAATACATTCACCTGGCGATTGCGGAACCCATCAAGGGTGCGCTGCCTGGCGGATTGGCTTTTATCGCCATGAATTGCCTCTGCATAAATTTTCGCCCTGCGCAGGCGCATGACCACCTTGTCTGCACCATGCCTGGTGCGGGTGAATACAATCGCGCTATTGAACGATTCGCTGCCCAGGTAGCTTACCAGGAAACTTCCCTTGTCTTTTTGGGGCACCATGAAAATGGATTGTTCAATGCGATCAGCGGCAGAACCCCTGGGCTGTTCCACTTCAATCCGGGTCGGATTATTTAACAGGGTATCTGCCAGAATTTGCACATTTCTGGGCATGGTTGCAGAGAAGAAAAGGGTTTGGCGTGCCTTTGGTATGTAGCTCATGATCTTGCGAATGTCTGGTAGAAAACCCATGTCCAACATGCGGTCGGCCTCATCGAGGACCAGAATTTCGATATGGCTGAGATCAACAATCCTTTGGTTGATCAGGTCCATCAATCTTCCGGGTGTAGCGATTACTACATCCGCACCGTTTCTGAGGGCTCTTTCCTGGCCAGATTGGGGAACACCACCATAGATGGCGGCAAACTTAAGCGGGGTGTTCGCACCATAGGCATAAAAGCTATCCAGGATCTGGGAGGAAAGTTCGCGGGTTGGGGCAATCACCAAGGCCCTGATCCGCCTGCCCTGGCCCTTTGCCGGATTTCCCTTTTGAGTGAGGTTGTGCAGCACGGGGATGGCGAAGGCAGCAGTCTTTCCGCTTCCGGTTTCGGCAGAGCCAAGCAGATCTTCACCGCGTATTGCCACGGGAATCGCCTGACTTTGAATGGGTGTTGGTATGGAATAGCCCTTGGTGGAAAGAGCTTGCATGATGGCAGTAGAAAGCCCGAAATCTTCGAATTTCATCGATTGAGTCCTATTAAAAAATTATTTAGGACCAAATCGAGGAACACAAAATGTGTCCATAAAACCTTATTGGACCTAAGCACGATCCAACAGCTTTGATTGCAATGTGGATGAGTTGTAATCATACGGGATATAGGACAATAAGCCAATGGCAGATTTTTTTTTGCGCAGCGCCATCCAAGAAAAACACCCAATAAGTCAGTTGTAGTAATTTTTCCCATTTTTATGGTTGCACACCAGGGGTCTTCTTTTAGCCAAGGGCCGTTTTGTTAAGAAATCAAGAAGTATTTTGCCCACAATCTTATCATGCTTTCTTAATCATAATTTAACATCAGTGCACATTTTAATCATTAGCATGATCCTATCAATTTTGTTGGCCAGCTTTTTTATTGGATAGAGGTAGCCCGGTCATGATCATGCTAAAAATTAAAAAAGGTTTTACCTTGATCGAATTATTGGTGGTCATCGCAATCATTGCCATACTTATCGGATTGTTATTACCTGCAGTTCAAAAAGTTCGTGAAGCTGCATCCAATCTGCAGTGCAAAAACAACTTGAAACAAATCGGGCTGGCAATGATGACCTACCATGATGCCAACATGGCTTTTACTTACGCGGGTTCTGATGGACCCAATCAAAGTTGCTGCAATGCGACCACGCGGGTGGGTTGGACTTGGAGTTTCCATATTCTTCCTTTCATGGAACAAAACAATGTATATACATTGCCCAACACCACGACTGGTGACACCTTGGTGCAAAATACAATCATCAAAAATTATTACTGCCCATCCCGCAGGCAGCCAGTTGTTTATTCAAATGGTGCACGAAGCGATTATGCGGGCAATGGTGGTACTAGCATGGCGACAAGAGGCCTCGATGGCATGTTGGTGGCGCAATGGACTGCAATTCCAACGCCGGCATACCCGCAAAACTTTCCCCCCAACCAAGGTGCCAGAAAAGTAACCGATGTTACTGATGGCACTTCAAATACCGTGATGATTGCTGAAAAGCAGGTTCATGTCAGCACGATGGGTACCTCAAATGCGGGAGGAGACAATGAACCCTGGCATAATTCCGGCTGGGATCAGGATCATGTTCGATTTGGAAAAGATCCTGATGGTGGGAATATTGTGAATGGGGTGAATTACAATCCAAACGATTCCGTGCCTTTGCCTGATTCAAAACACCCGGATTCTACGAAGGGGCAGTTTTGGTCGACTCGTTTTGGTAGCTCGCATCCCGGAATTTTTAATGCTGTTTTTGCAGATGGTTCGGTAAAAAGCATGACCTATAACATTGATTCCGCCAATTGGCTGCGGCTTTGCAAAATCAACGATGGGGAAGTGATCACCACGCCCTATTAATGAAAGCCACTGTAAGGAGGGTTCAGATGAAATCCAGAGAGAGGCTTGGATTTACCTTGATCGAATTATTGGTGGTGATTGCAATCATCGCCATACTTATCGGGCTGTTATTGCCCGCAGTGCAGAAGGTTCGGGAGGCTGCTGCACGCATGAGCTGCCAGAATAATCTGAAGCAGATAGGTCTGGCGTACCAGAATTTTCATGCGCAATACGGTTTTTTCCCTCCGGGAGCTGCCCGCTCCCCCACCACTGGTACTTTAAACCCGGTTTATCGTAAATTGGGAATCAGTGCTAATGGTGTCAATCATAGCTGGGCGATTTTTCTCCTGCCTTTTCTTGAACAGGGGAATCTTTATTCCCAATACAATATGAATTCCAACTGGGCCGATCCTGTAAATGCCGTGGTTGTTGGCACTCCCATCAAAGCTTTTTTATGTCCCACTGTGCCTGATCCCAACAATCGATTTTGTAGACCTACCATCAATGGTGTTGTCGTCAAGGCGGCATCATCCGATTATGCCCCTAATAATGCGTATGATGTCGCACTCGAAACTGCAGGTTTTGTTGATGTTTCTGTTTTGCGGGATGGTGTTCTAAAAGTTCAATCAGGTACGACAAGCACCGTGGTAAGCATACCGGAGATTACCGATGGTACATCAAATACACTTATGCTTTCTGAAGATGCAGGCCGACCTGGATCCTGGCAGTTTGGGAAAATGACCAGTGCAACTTCTGGTACTGATGGTGGGTGGGCTGATGATAATTCCGAATACATTGTTCATGGGTCCATGACTACGGCAACGACCAACCCCGGGCCGTGTCATACCAATTGCCATAATGGCAATGAAGTGTACAGCTTTCATGGAGGAGGTGCAAATCATGTGTTTGCTGATGGTTCGGTGCATTTCATAACAGCGGCAATGGATATGCGATTGTTTGTGAAATTTGTAACAATGCGTGCGGGTGATACCACTCCCTCCGGGTATTAAAAATGACAAGAGCAACATGGTTAATCCTATTTTTGACGATAGTTTGTGGGTGTGCGAAAGAGAATGTGGTGATACCAACGCACCAGATTTCGGGAAGAGTTTTGTATGACAACAAGGCTGCAGAAGGGGTTGCTATTTATTTAGGGCCGATCGAGGCTCCATCTGTACCAGATATTCCCGCCAACCCCCACGGAATCACAGGCAAGGATGGGCGTTTCAGTATTTCAACATTTGGAGAAAATGACGGGGCCCCCCCGGGCAAATATAAATTGATGATGATTTGGATTGATTCTGATTCGAAATTGGAATCGAGGCCCGATCGTTTCTTTGGGTGGTATGATGCAGTCAATTCTAAAATCGTGGTTCAAATCAAGGAGGGGGAGAATGTGATACCAGAAATAAAAGTTCCTGTGATCACCGGTCCCCCCGATGCAGTTAATGGAATCGTGGGAAGAAATTAAAAAACGTCAAAGTTCTTCGGGTATTTGCCGAAGCAAATCGGTGAATGGATTAATTGGTCTTCTTCTTGGCCTTTAAATTTTCCTGCGGCCAGGTGGGCTTCACCAGTTCTTTATTCCATTGGTTCCAGGCTTCTGTCAGTGCTTTTGCCTTTTCAGGGTTTGCAGCATACAGGTTTTTTTGTTCCCCGATATCTTCCTTGTAAAAGGTTGACACCATCCAGTTTCTTTTTGTGGGAGAATTCACCGCCGGTAGCAGCAAGTATGGTGGGGAGGATATCAAGTTGAATGACTGGGTTGTCGAAGGTTTTGCCCTTGGGAAGAGAAGCTTTCCATTGAACGAAGAAAGGCACGCGTATGCCTCCCTCCCAGGTTGTGGCCTTGACGCCATTCAATGGGCCGTTGTCTGAAAAGTTTGCTCCTTCAGGCCCACCGTTGTCGCTGATGAAGAAAATCAGGGTGTTCTCCGCAAGGTTTTCCTTTTCAAGTTTTGCAAGAAGTTTGCCAACAGCATCGTCCATGGCGAAAACCATGCTTGCATAAGTACGCCTGTTTTTGTTGGGGATTTTGTCGATTTCAAACAAATGTTTCGGGGATTCTTCAAGTGGGGTATGAACAGCGTTGAAAGCAAGGTAAAGAAAGAATGGATCCTTTTTTTGCTTGTCGACAAAAGCCACGGCCTCCCGGGCAAAAGCCTCGGTGAGGTATTCTTTTTCCTGGACCGGCATGGTGCCCCGAAAAATATTCTGCCCGGATGTGTAGGAGTTTGCACCACCCAGAAATCCAAAGTACTCATCAAAGCCACGCTTGGTGGGGTGGAAGTTTTCATTATGGCCAAGATGCCATTTGCCTACCATGCCTGTTTTATAACCGGCATTTTTCAGGAGTTGGGGCAGGGGGGTTTCATCAAGGGAAAGGCCGAAGGTGGGGCTTTTGTTTCCCGCAGGCCCGGGATTGAATTCGTGGCCAAAGCGTTGTTGGTACCTTCCTGTAAGGAGGCCTGCACGGGTGGGGCTGCAGTAAGGCCCGCTGACATACCCACTGGTGCACCTGACCCCGTTTTTAGCAATCGAGTCGATATGTGGCGTGTGGAAATCCTTGCAGCCTTGAATGCTTAAATCTGCATAACCAAGGTCATCTGCAACGATGATGATGATGTTGGGTTTGCCTGCAGCGGTGGCGTAATTGCTGGAGATAACAAAGAAGGCGCTAAGCAGGAACCTGGAAACGTAATTGATCATGATTGTTTCTTTTTCTTCTTGGGAAGTTCCGGTGTGTTGGATCCTTTGATGTTTTTTGAAGGCATGGGCGCTTTGATATCCTTTCGCCAGGCATTCAGTTTGTCATAAAGTTCTTTTTTCAAATCGGGCATTTGCGAGGCAAGGTTGTTTTTCTCGCCAATGTCCTCAACTAGATTATAAAGCTCAACCTTGCCATCTTCCAGAAATTCCAGAAGTTTATGGTTTCCGGAGCGAACAACGCTTACAGGTTTGGTGCGGTAGGTGTTTTCACCCGCCCCCAGGTAGCCGGGGAAATGCCAGAAGATATCGGTTCGCTTCAAGCTTTTTGGGGAATCATCCTGAAGCTGCGACAAGTAGCTTTCGCCATCAAGCTTGTAGTTTTTGGGTGGCTCGGATTTGCTGAATTCGAGAAGGGTGGGGTAGAGATCCACACTGCAAATGGGCGTGTTGGAAATAGTACCCGGTTTGATGGTTCCTGGCATGCGGAAAATATAAGGCACCCTGATGCCGCCCTCGTAAAGCATGCCCTTGCCGCCTCTTAGCGGGGTGTTGTCGGTTTTGTCGCCACCCTGCCTTATGCCCTCACGAACATAGCCACCCACGCCCCCGTTGTCACTTGAGAAAATCACCAGGGTTTTTTTTGAAAGGTTAAGTTCGTCCAGGGTTTTGAGGATTCTGCCGACACTTTCGTCAACGCTTGAAAGCATGGCGGCATAAGTTGGGTTGTTATGTCCGCCCACGCCCGGTTTCTTCTGGAATCTCTCGATGAGTTCTTTCTTGGCTTCGTAAGGCGAATGAACCCCGAAGTGATGAAGACAAAGGAAGAAGGGTTTATCTTTGTTTTCTTTGATAAAGCTGACCGATTTGTTGGTAAGAAAATCAGCAAGGTAGGTGCCCTGGGGATAAGCCACCTTGGGAATGGTGACGAAATCGTAATGTTTTCCCATGGAAACAATGGCCTCATCAAAGCCTCGCTTGGAAGGATGATGTTCCCCTTGTTGGCCGAGATGCCATTTTCCAAACAATGCGGTTTTATAACCATTGCTTTTAAGCGAGTCAGCGAGGGTGATTTTTTTTAAGGGAAGTTCCACCACGTTTTCAACAGGCTTGAGGGGGCGGGACTGCCAGTCGAATCTGTCGATATTGCCCACGGTATAAATGCCAGTGCGGGGCCCGTATTGCCCGCTCATCAGTGCCGCCCGTGTAGGTTGGCAGTTGGGGCCGCATGAATAGCCCTGCAAAAATCGCATGCCCTGCGATGCAAGGTCATCAATATTGGGGGTTTCGTAATACTTGCTGCCATAGCAGGCCAGATCGGTGTACCCGAGGTCGTCTGCCATGATGTAAATAATGTTAGGCTTGCTGTGAGAACCGGACTGGGCGGAAAAAAGTGAAGCGATAACGATTAAGTATGAAAGCATTAATCTTTCCTTCTTTGAACATAGGCAAAATAAGCGCCAGAAATTTCTTTTCCATCCTTGTCCAGCATCCAGGATTGCATGGTATACTTGGTTCCCTTGATTAATTTTACTGAAAAAGTAACCTGTTTGTCCGATTGTTGGACCATTTTTGTCATATCGGTTTCGCCGATTTTTAAACGAACCGAAGCGACTGGTAAGGGCTTTCCTGCCTGGATAAAACCGTCGACAGCCATGAAAGGGGGAACTCCTTCCGCCAAACCGGCATTTGCTTCTTTGGGCCATCTGCTTAGAGAAACTTCATAAGTTCCATCCATGTCAGCCAAGAGATTCCAAAAAGAATTTATTCTTTTGCCAGTGCGTAAATCCCCCATGTTGTCGCAGTAAACATTAGACCAATCTGCAGAAGAAAGTGTGACAGGATTTTGCTTTTCATTTCCGATAATGATAGGTACGAATTCATTGAGGGAAGGTTCAAGATTATTCCACCATTCTTCATAATGGCCTTTCATCTGTTTAAAAATACCGGTCTTCAGGTCTGCGAGGTCTTTTTGTTGGCCCGGATCAGCCTGGATATCGTAAAGTTCTTTTCCATGAACCAACCGCCATTGGTTCCATAAAACGCAGCTTTCGTATTTCTTTGGGTTTTGCCCGTATTGGACAATGAGTTTGCGGTCTGGAAGGGTGTTGTTTTTATCTAAAAGCAATGGGGCAAGGCTGATGCCATCGAACTTGGCATTGGCGGGGGGGGAAAGTTTGCAAAGGCTCAAGAGCGTGGGGTAAATATCCTGGATTTGCGAAGTGTAAGAAATGTCACGGGGTGAACCCAGGTTGCCATTGGGCCAGCGAATAAAGCAAATGGCGCGGTGTCCACCCTCGTAGTACGTGGTTTTCTTTCCACGCATTCCTGCATTGAAAATTTTTTCACCAGCAGTTGCCCCATTATCGTTCATGAAAATAACGATGGTGTTTTTAGCGAGGTTGGATTCAGTGAGAAAAGCATCGAGTCTGCCCATGTTCTCGTCAAGGTTGGCGATCATGCCGAAGAACTTTTCCGGTCCCTTGTTCAAATATGGTTTCGAATATTTTTTATCCACCCAATGGGGTGTGTGTGGGGCGTTGGTGGGAAGGTAAAGAAAGAAAGGTTGTTTGTTTTGTTGGCATTGTTTCATCCATTGAATGCCAAGGTTAAAGAAAAGATCGGTACAATAGCCTTTGAATTGCTCAAGTTTGCCGTTGTGATAAAACTTCCCGTCAAAATTATCATTAAGCCATGTGTCCGCCATGGAAGTGATCCCCCAACCGAGATGAATCACTGACTCGGCAAAACCTTTGTATAGAGGAAGGTTTGGGTAACTGTCGCCTAGATGCCATTTGCCAAAGATTGCAGTTTTGTAACCCTGCCTAGAAAAGATTTCTGGGAGAGTTGTAATATCAGGTTTAAGAAATGACCTGCCTGCACAAACAGAAGTGGCCTTGTTATGCAATGCATCCATTCCTGAAAGTAACTGCCCCCGGGTGGGAGTGCACATCGGGGCAACATGAAAATCCGTAAGCCTGATGCTTTGCGAATGAAGTTTGTCCAAGTTGGGGGTTTTTAAAACAGGATTACCATGGCAAGAAAGGTCGCCGTAACCTTGATCATCACTCAAAACAATGATCACATTGGGCGTGGTTTCTGCAGAATGCAAAAGTGGAAGTCCAATCAAGAGTGCGATCAAACAAAACATATAACGCATAATTAGTCTTCCTTTTCTGAGGCAAGAACAGGTTTACCTTCCCAAGTGGCGGTTTTTGTTTTCGCATCCCAGATCAAAATGCGATGCGCACTGTTTGGAATGGGTGGCAGATCTATTTTTGGAAGCCATGCCCGATGCTCATCTAACACCTTTTCAAACCCAATATCCTTTGCAAGGTTCCGCCATTCGTTCGGATCTTCACAATGATCATAAAGTTCCTCGGTTCCATCTGCATATTTGATGAAGCGGTACCTTTCGGATCGAATGGAATGATTGCCCGTATTATGGCTGGTGATGGCGGGCCAGGTTCTAGGGGCGGAGGAGTTTTGCAAAAGTGGCAGCAGGCTGTGCCCTTCCAAGCCATCGACTTTTTGCAGGGCGCATAATTCCACAAGGGTTGGGTAGATATCCAAAAGTTCCACAGGGCGGGCGCAAACTGCATTGGGGGAGATTCCCTTGCCTGCAAAAATGAGCGGTACCCGGGTCGATCGTTCCCAAAGGGAGTTTTTGCCAGTGATTCCTTTTTCTCCAAGATGCCAGCCGTGGTCGGACCAAAGCACGATCAGGGTGTTTTCAGCCTTGCCCGAGGCTTCGAGTGCATCCAAAAGCCTGCCAACCTGGCTGTCCATGAAACTGATACTTGCTAGGTAGCTTTTTACCAAGGGTTGCCATTGGTTTTCTTTTTTCAACCATGAAAGCCTGGGTTCAGGAAGTTTCCAGTGGAGATACCAGGAGAATTCCGGGGTGTCATTGCGATCATCCTCTTTCACCGGGGGCAGCTTGACTTCCCCGGGATAAAGATCGAACCATTTTTGGGATGCAAAACAAGGCACATGGGGAAGCCTGTATCCAATTCCAAGGAAGAGAGGTTGTGTCTGTTTTTCCTTCAACTTGGTGATGGCCCATTCCGTGGTTTTCCAGTCGGGTTGTTCTGAATCATCGTTTGGAAAAATGCCCCAATCCATCGCAGGGTGTTTTCCGGGGGTCTGGACAAAGGGCTTTGCTGGCTTGGGCATACCCGGGGCAGGGCCCCAGTTTGCACATTCCTTGATCCTGTTTTTCGGCAGGATCGATCCATCATGGTAAATCTTGCCACAGATGTTGGTGTCGTACCCTGATTTCATGAAAGCCTGAGTAAGGCTGGTTGCATTTTCAAGAATGGGAGAACTTCTAGGGCCCGGTGTTAAGCCATAAACACCCGTGGAAGTTGGCCTTTTCCCGAAGAGGAGACTACTGCGGGAAGGGTTGCATAAAGGGGATTGGCAATGGGCGTTGGCAAACAGCGTGCCTTTTTTTGCCAGGCGATCAATGTTGGGGGTTTTCACATCCGGATGGCCTTTCATGCATCCTATCCAATCATTTTGATCATCAATCGAGATGAAAAGCACATTGGGTTTGTTTTGAGAGGGAGCCTGATTTAAGGGCAAAAAGACAAATAATAGTGCAAAATAAGAAAGCATGATGACCACCTGCATGGGATTTATAAAACACGCTGGTTCCTATGGTAAAACAATTTAGGCGCATTCCAAGAACATTCATGAAAGTTGAAGCTGGATGTATAATTTCTTCTAATTGATCGAAGTCGATGTTAAAAAGCATTAGAATGGAAGAGGATATCCAGGTGCTGGTAATTCAAAATGCAGGAAAATGAAAAACAATCAACGCTGGAACCATTTTGCCAAGGCGTCAATGAGTTGTTGGTAACGGGTGAAAAACTTATTACCTCGCTGGGGGGCAGCCCTGATTTATTGCCCGGATGGAAGGCGTTAAAAGCTAGGTTTTCTTCGTTTCAAATGCGGGGCAGTGATCCTGTTCTTATCGCAACGCTTTATGGCCCATCGGGTGCGGGAAAAAGCACGCTGTTTAAATTGCTTACAGGGGTTGATGTGCCTGCAGGTGGTGCGGTAAGGCCATGTTCCATGGCTTGCGCTGCTGCAATACCCGAATCGCTTGACGATCCGCAGAAGCTGGCCGCATTGTTTACGGGTTTTGCTGCAGAAAAACTATTGTCGCAATCGCAAATACGCCAAATCGATGGCCCGGACCGATTACTATTTGCCACCTATGCCGAGAAGAAAAAGCAGCCCATTCAACTGGTGTTGGTTGATGTGCCTGATTTTAACACGGTTGAGAAAACCAACTGGGACAAAGCCGAGAAAATGCTCGAGCGTGCTGAGGTCGTTGTTTTCATGGTCTACGACAATGCCTATTCTGATGACAAAGTAATCCAGGAGCTTGCAAGGTGCTGTAAGAAGTCTGCATCAATGGCTTACATGCTGACCATGACAAATGCAGAAGCTGCAAGGCAGATATGGGTTGATTTGTTGCAAAAGGTGTCGGGGAAGTTTGCAGTATTTCAGGAACAGAGGGCGGACGGAAAAACGCTGCACCAGTTTCTATCCGAGAGCCCGGTATATTTCAGCCCGAGGTCGGAACGCCCTAGTCTGGAAAATGTTCATCCACTCAATGAATCTTCGCCACGTTTGGAATCGCTGTTGCACGGTCTCGATGCCGAAAAACTCATCATCTCAGGGCTGAGAGAACCAGCCCTGCAGACGGTAAATTCTTGTAACAGCTTCGTTGAAAATGAAGAATTGAAATTGGTTGGGATGCGGGAACAAGATCGGGCGATGCGGGCCGGTTTGTTGGAACACGCCAAGGCTGTTGCCTTCCATGAGTTTCCCGCTGGTAGATTGGTTCAACTTGTTTTGGAGGAAGCCAGGCGAAGAAGACCCTGGTACTTGCGTATCATCACCAGTGGTTTTGAGATACCGGGGGTGATGTTTAAAAAAGGGCAGAAACTTATCGACTGGCTAAGGGGCAAGAATGATGACGGCCCCAGCCTGGTAAACCGTGATGCACTCGAGAGAACAAGATTGCACGAGGCCATCGAGCATATGGGGAATCAATGGCGGGGAAATTATCCGGATATGTCTGGCGCAGATGGAGTTTTAAGTTCAACCAATTGTGAGAATGCACGCAATGCGTTTGAGAAGGTTAAAATCCCAGCAGCAGGGTTGGATTGGGAGACTGAGGTAAGAAAAGATCTGGCGCGATGGGCCGAAGAAAACAAGTGGAAATGCGCCATGCTTGCCACCATGCCCGAGTTGGCGATGACCGGTGGAATCGCTTTGCTGATGGTGGATTTATGTACCACGGGTGGGAGTTTTAGCGCCTTGATTACAAATCTTGGAATAGCAGGTACGGTGGGTGGAGTTGGTGCCGCAGTCGGGGTTGGAATCAAGTTTCTTGAAGATTATCATCTGAATACGGTCGCAGAGAATGCCCAGAATAAATGGAAGAACCAGCGAACCGATGAGCTGTTCAATCATTTGAATGAAAATTGGGCAGCGGTGTTGTTGCAAGCATGGCGTCTTAAATTGCAAACCTTGATCGATGCTCCGATCCCCAAATTCAAACAAATTTGTATGCGGGTCCAGAAGCTTTTACACGAAGGCAAAGTTTTATGAATGCCTCTTCCAAATTCGTCACTGCAATTAGGGAAAGAGCCCAAAGGTTGGCCCATTCTTGTGCACTATTTCCCCTCTGGCCTGATTCCCTAAGGTTAGATGTCAGGCTTCGTAGGGCCCTTGAAAAACTTGATGCTGAAAATCCGGATGTGAAACCGTTGATTATTGCGCTGCTTGGCGGTACGGGCGTGGGCAAGTCGCATCTTTTCAATGCACTGCTAAGTCAGCCTAATGCCAGCCAGATTTCCCCTGCAATCAGGCCCTGCACCTCCAAGCCAAAGATGGCGCTTTCCCAGCACGACCGGCCTTTGCTGCAGTCCTATATGGATCTTAGCTTGGTCGATCTTATCGATGCGCGCCTTGATGGTGTGGTGCTTGTTGATTGCCCTGATATAGATAGCATTGATCAGGCCAATCATGAAAAGACCAGACAGATTCTGGGGCTTGCCGATGTCGTGGTGTTTGTGACTGATCCTACAAAGCGTGCCAACTTCGAAATTCATAAAGAGGTCAAAGATTGGAGCGAACGAAAACGCTGGTACTTTGTAATGACCAAGCTGGATCAATATCCGAATGATGCCAATGCGATCCGGGAAGATTTTATCAAGAGAATAACGGAGCTTGGTTTTGAGGTTGATGGGAAGACGAGTTTTTTTGTGAGTTGCCTGGAACCGGGCAGGGCGGAGTTTTTGGAATTGCGCCAGACCCTTTTGGGCACCCGTTCTAAAGAGCTTCGGGCCTTGCTGCCTCTGGATAGTTTTCTTGGGCATATGCAATATGCGCTGGAACCTTCGGTGGGTGGCTATTTCAAATCGCAGGCCCTGCAACTTAAAAATACCGAAGTTCGTTTAGAGGCTCGTTTGCAAGAAGCCTATATGAGTGCACTGGCGCAATCGGATTGTGCTGAAGCGTTAAAAACCTTGTTACGGGAGCAGGTTTGGCAGCAGAGCCCCGAGCGTGTAGGTTATTTAATGAGCCTGCCACTTTGGTTACGAAATCGCCTGGCTTCGTTGGGGGTCTCTTGGTCGATTGGCCAGATTCTTACAGGCAAAGCTTCTATTTTAGGCATCGCCGGTATTGGTTTGAGTTCGGTGATGTCATTGCTACGGGGGCAGTTGCCCTACAAAAAAGTGGCCGGTGCCTTGGGGGCCGAGTTTCGTACCAAGGTTGAATCAATCATTGCGGATTCCAAACGAACGCTTGAAGATTTGCAGATCCCCTACGCGGAAGAATCTCAGGAAGAGTTTGCGAAAGAACCCAAGTTAGAATCAAAAGGTTGGGGTCTTGTTGGCTTGGGGGCAGCCTTGGAAGAAGTCGCCAGGCAGGTTACACGAAGGCAGCCCGAAGATGAAATACTTGAACAGTTACGGGGTGATATAGAACGAGTGGGCCAAAAAATCGCCCGCAAAGAGTTTGGTTTTGTAACCTCTCTCATCACCAATATTCTTCCTGCCATTGCTTTAGGGGATATTCTTTATCGTACTTTCATGTCCTGGGTCAGGCATGATTACCTGCCTTGGAATTTTTATGGCATGGCAGCGATGGTGTTTCTAGGAAGTTTGCTGCCTGGATATCTCATAGTTTCGCGTAAGATTTGGAACGCATCCACCCTTCCTGATATGAAGGAATTGGTTGCGCAGGTGAATGAGCCGGGTGCTACCGAGTTGATTCGTATCGCCCGCAAGAGGGCTGAAAATCTGGCCCATGAGTTTGAACTATTGCAAAAGCAGGTTGTAGAGACACGCAATATGCTTGCCTCGGAATTGGACAGCCCATCGTTCGGGGAACGCATCAAGCATTCCCCGAAAAAGTAGACGTTCTATTTTGACTTGCCTTCGAGTTCATCCGCCACATTGGTGGCTTCATAAACCTTGCGAAGAGCTTCGATCATGCCTTGGGAATGAACCGAAACAGCACGCCCCTGTTCTTCGGTGAAGGCGAAATCCAATACCAGGGATTGAATGTTGCCATCGAAGATAAGGCCTACAACTTCAGCATCCTTGTTCACTACAGGGCTGCCTGAATTGCCCCCGATGATGTCTGCAGTGCAGACAAAATTGAGCGGAACTTTCATGTCGAGCTTACCCTTTTTGTCGATCCAACGTTGAGGCAGGTCGAAGGGAGGTTTGTTCATGTGCTCGGCTGATCGTTCGTAGAGGCCGGAGTAGTAGGTTTCAGCAGGAATCTTTTTGCCGTTCTCTTCGTAACCTTTCACCGTGCCAAAAGCCAGCCTCAGAGTGAAAGTTGCATCTGGGTAGGTGCTGGTTCCTTCGAGTGCGAATTTTACCTTGGCGATTTCGGCGTAGGCCTGGCGCTTGGGTTCTTCGACTTCGATTTCCATGCGTTTGCGGATCTTGCGGGATTCAGCATCCACTGCTAGTGCAAGCAAAATAAATGGGTCTTTTGATGCAGTGATCGCCTTTTTCCCTTCTTTGTAAAGCTTCTTGCGTTCGTTGACATCTTTTAATTTGGAACCAAGCACGAGTTCTGCTGCGCGCTGCTGGGGCGACTTGCCCGCAAGCGAGGTAACAACAATGGGGTGCTTGTAACCAAGAATTGAAGCCATGAAGGAAAGGCCATCAGCAAGCTTTACGATTTCGTATTCATCGTATATGGGTTCTTCGGAGAAGAGTTGAAGTTCCATGGATTCGAGTGCGCTATCACGGAACTCGCGCAGGCGCTCCTGGTTTTTCTTGGGTTTTTCTTCAGCAGCCCTAACCAAAGTGCGGGCGATGCCAAAAAGTTCGCAATTAAAACCCGCAGCCCCCTCTAAAACGGTGTAAGGCTTGATAAGCTCGGCACGGATTTTTTCTGATGCAGTTACTTTGTCCCATGCAGTTTTCGCATCTGCAAGCTTTGCATCCTTGGCAACTGCTTCTTTAAGCTTAAGTTCATATGCTTGTTTTCTTGCCATCAATTCTGGGTCCAGCAATCCGCCCAAGCCGCCTACTCTTGCCTTGCGACTATTCTGTACCCCAAAAAGGAACTCCTTGGCCTGCCTGGCGTTTTCTTCGCTTCTACCGCTAAACGCATTGAGAAGAACTTCCCAACGATTCAGCCTGTTGAGCAGGAAAGGATAGCCTATGTCTCTGAAGTATTGAAGTTCATCAACCGTATTAAGGCGGTTGGTTTTGCCCGGATGCCCCGAAACGAACACCAGTTCATCTTCCTTTGCTCCAGCTTTGCTCCATTTAAGAAAATGTTCGATCTTGGCGGGCTTGTCGTTTTCATAAACCCTGAAGAAAGCCATGTCGAGGTCGAAGCGGGGGTATTCGAAATTATCCGGGTCACCACCAAAGAATGCGATTTGTTGTTCGGGTGCGAAGACAAGTCGGACATCGGTGTACTTCTTGAATCGATAAAGATGGTAGGCACCACCTTGGTAAAGGGTGACAACATCGCTTCGAAGGCTGGTTTTATCGAGTGATTCTTTTTCGATTTCGGAAATGACAGCCCTGCGTGCAGCAAAAGAGTCCTCTGCCTTGGTTCCTGCCTTGGAAGATGCATTGACCCTTTCAGTCACATCCTCAATGCTCATGAGGACATTAAGTTCCATTGCCTCGCATTTGAATTCTTCGGCATAAGTCTTGGCATGAAATCCATCACGGTAATAATTGCGGTCCTTGGTACCCATTTTTTGCAATGCATCAGCAGCAACATGGTGATTGGTCATCACCAACCCGTTTGCAGAAACAAAAGAACCAGACCCACCGCTGTTAAATCGAACAGAGGATTTTTGCAAATGGTTGAGCCACGCATCGGTGGGTTCGAAATTATACTTGGCTTTGAGGTGGGCCTTGGGCGGGTTGTTGAACAACCACATGCCTTCATCGCCCAAGAGAGGGGAAAAATTTGCCATCAGAATAATAAGTGCAGCTAAAGCTGACAGTCTCCGTAAGTGATGAATCATATAAATCTCCATGTAAATTAAGGATATTGTTGTTATGTTACAAGGCTGGCTTCTCTTTGAAAAGCCAGCCAGCGCCTGCGAATCCCAATAATAAAGTTAGCACGCCAAACCAAATAATTGCAGGAAGAATTCCCCCGGGGATTTTTAACTCTGCTCCGACTGGAAGTTTATCAGGCAACCTTAATTGGCTGGCATTGGTTTGAAAAAGGGCAGGAGCAAAATAGTCCCGCCCCATGGTTCTTTGAGCAATCGGCCCAAGAAATTCCTCTTTCTCAATTAATATCTCCCGCTTGTCCGGAGTTTTCAACTTTGTACCTGCAGGAACTTTCACCCACATCTGCAATAACCCTTCCTCCCGGCTTAATTCCGAAATTTCTTTTCCGAAGGAGATGACATCTGCATCCTTGGCGCTCGCACCCAGCTTGAACCTTGCAGCATCTCTTCCTAATTCATCGAGGCTTGCTTCTCGAGTGACAGGAATGGTTGAATATTGCCAGCGAGCAATATCCTTGGGAAGCGTATCGCTGAAAGCGAAGAAAGCGAGAATAACACCTGCGAGAGATCCACCTGCAATATAACCAGAGGCAAGTAAAACCCCAGGATTGGTTTCAGATTTTTGAATTGCTTCGATCTCGGCCTTGGCCTTTGCTTCCGGATCATCAGAATCATGGGGAACTGTGCTTTGTCTTGCAAGCCATGCATCAACGCACCAGCGAATAATGCCGCCTAGAAAGATGGGTGCGGAATATTGGATGGGCACATAAACACCCACTGCAAAAGCGAGCGCAGAAACGCCGCAAAGTTCGAGCATGAAGGCAATCATGGAGCCGATTGCAACCATCGTCCAGTTTAAATCGCGTTTAAGCACACCATTTATGATTATGCCCATGACTTGTGTTTTAGGAGCTTCAAATTCGCGGTTCACCCGTGTGCCATCATCTCGTTCACTCAATTTGCCCATGATTGCAGGGTCTTTCAGAAAGGCGATTTTACCTGTATCGGGCTCGATCAGAAAGGGTCCGCCCTTGAGCGATGCAATCTCTGGCCTGGGTTTGTAATTGGTTGCAGCATCTGCCAGGGTCAGAATATCGTTTCTGGAATCGTAAAGCTTATAGGTTTTGCCTGCGTGATCTTCCGATTCCATAAGGCGATCAATTTCAGATTTGTTGAGAGTGATTGTAGGCAGGTTTTCTGGTTTTGCAGAGTATATGGTGCCTGCCTGATTAAAGGTGATCAGGGTACCCCCAATTACCAAAGCGGAAATTAACGCTCCAATCAAAATTGCGTACTGGGCGTATTTGGGCGTGCAACCAAGTAGGAATCCGGTCTTGAGTGATTGGGCGGTTGTGCCACCATTGGATGCTGCAACACAAACCACTGCAGCAATGGAAAGTGCAAGGACTCTTTCGCGCGAACTAGTCCAGCCCAACGCCAGGAAAATCAAGCAGGTTAGCATGAGCGTTGCAACAGTCATCCCGGAAATGGGATTGGAAGAGGAACCGATCTCACCTGTAAGCCTTGAAGAAACAGTGACAAATAAAAACCCAAACAAGACGACAAGCACCGCACCGGAAATCGCACTTATCGTGTTTACCTGGCTGGTAAGAAACAAAGTCAGCAAAACGATAAGGCCCAGGCATCCACCAAGCACTACAAGCATGGACATGTCATTTTCTGTTCGTAATTTGGTGGTCTCGGTGTTGCCGGTTTTTAGCGATGATAAGCCAGATCCAATGGATCGAAAAATCATAGGGAGAGTGCGGAACATACTGAGAATACCTGCAGTAGCTACACAACCAGCACCTATAAAAAGAAGATAGCTGTTGCGGATTTCACCCAGGCTCATATCGCGGATGGGTTTGGTGCCCGGAGCAATTATATTTGGGGAGTTTTCACCAATGAAAAAGATCAAGGGGATTAGAATCATGTAACCCAATAGAGCGCCTGCCATCATGATGGCACTGGTGCGCAAGCCGATGATGTAGCCAACGCCAAGAAGTTCGGTAGCCATTTCGCTTGCAAAAACTGCAGCTTTGTTGATGAAGGTAAAAGGGATCTTGGCAGAAACAGCGAGTAGGTTCATGCCCTCGGTAACGAACTTATGGACGAAGGCGATTCCAAAACCGAGGAAAACGGTTGCGCCAGTCGTGCCCCCTTTTTCTCCAGAAATAAGAACCTGGGCGCAAGCGGTGCCTTCAGGATAAAGAAGGGTTCCGGGTTGCCCGGGTTTGCCATGCAGTTTTACAATGAAAGCTCTGCGGAGGGGTATCATGGCAAGAATGCCCAGCAAGCCCCCTAAAACAGAAACGACCATGACCCGCTGAATATCCATGTTGAAGCCAAGCAAAAGAAGCGCAGGCATGGTAACGCCAACGCCAAAGGCGATGGATTCGCCAGCCGATCCTGCGGTTTGCACAATGTTGTTTTCGAGGATGCTCGCCTGTCGCATTTTAAAAAGTTTGGAAAGTGCCCTGAAAAGGGTGATAGCCAAAACGGAAACTGGAATGGAAGCGGAAACGGTCATGCCAACTTTAAGAACCAGATAAAGAGAAGATGCGCTAAAAACCAGCCCCAGCAAAGTGCCAGCAATAACTGCCTGCCATGTAAATTCAGGCATGGTGGTATCTTCAGAAACAAAAGGCTTGTAAGATTCTTGCGGTACTTCAGTTGACATTACCCAATTACTCCAAACTAAATGAAACAGTGATATTGCATAGCTTGCGAAGAACCAGTCTTCTTTGCAAGTACAATTGGCCTGATACTGGGTTTAAAACACTGTTTTGAGGTTTGTTGACAACTTTATCACCCAAAAATGCTATAGCGCAATAGCTGGAAATAATCTATGCATGGATGTTACTGGCTAGAAAACGGCCGTTATAATACAGCAAGAAACAGGCGATTTTATGTTGAATTTCTTTAGTAAAAACTGGTGCAAATTCCTCAACTTGCTCCATAGGCCCATGGTAAGGAATGGTGCAAATGATCCCTATCATGAAGTTTTTAAAGACTTTTGCCTAAAAGCCAATGCAAATGATCAAGCTACTATTCTTGAACTTGGTTCGAGAGATGTAACAGGGGTGAGAAGAAACCAACTTTTTCCAAACTGCAAAAGATATATAGGGTTCGATATTATTCCGGGCGATTGCGTGGATGTTGTGGGTGATGCTCATCTTTTGTCGAATTATTTTGAAAAAGGCACCATCGATTTTATTTATGCTGTTTCTGTGTTTGAGCATTTGATGTTCCCCTGGAAAGTAGTTACTGAAGCAAACAGGGTGATGAAGAAAGGTGGTTTGATTTATATTTCGACCCACCCTGCATGGCCCAACCATGAAATGCCTTGGGATTTTTGGCGCTTCCAGCAAAATGCGTTTCAAGGACTGTTTAATTCGTTCACGGGCTTTGAAATCGTAAGGGTAACAGAGGGATTACCTGCAAGGCTTTATTCTTTGGTTGATGATTCTCCCACACGAGGCCTTTTTAACAGCAACATGAACATGGGGGTTTCAGTGCTTGCCAGAAAAACGGGTGAGTATAATGAAAATCTTTTGAAATGGGATATCACGCCTGGGATGGTGGTTGACACAATTTATCCTCCAAGAAAAACTGCCTGAGAAATTGCCCTGATTCTCGAAATGCAATTCTTTGCAAATGATGCATTATGTAATGTAATAACGTAATTGATCTTTCGCCCTGCTTTTTTAGTGATGGGAATATTCATGCGGATTGTATCCTTGTTGCCCAGTGCTACCGAAATTGTCTGTTCGTTGGGGTTGGCAGATTGCTTGGTGGGTGTCAGTCATGAATGTGATTACCCTGCCCAAGTTGCAGATTTACCCAAGGTGACAACCTCGTTGATTCCTGAAGCTGCAAGCAGCAGGGAAATAGATGGTCTTGTTCGCGAAAAGTTGAAAACCAGCAAAGCCCTATACTCTTTAAACCATTCTGTTCTTGAAAAATTAAAACCCGATTTGATAATCACCCAAGCGCTCTGTGATGTTTGTGCAGTTGCAGAAGAGGAAGTGCGGGCAGTGGTGAGCAAGTTGCCTGGCACCCCTCAAGTTATTAATCTTGCACCCATGACTTTGATGCAAGTGTTTGAATCCATGCTTCAAGTAGGGCGAGCCGTTGGTAAAGAAGAACATTCCACCACTGTTGTTAAAGAGCATCAAAAGCGCGTTGATGAAGTTGTTTTGCGCTCGAAACAAATGGCAAGTAAGCCAGAGTTGGTGTTTCTTGAATGGCTTGATCCCCCTTTTTCTTCAGGGCATTGGACTCCCGAATTAATTACGATGGCAGGTGGCGTGGAACTATTGGGAAAGCCGGGAATCCCATCCCGTACTTTGGAGTGGCGTGAAGTTGCTGATGCCAAGCCTGAAATGCTGTTTATTGCATCTTGTGGTTTTGCAGTGGAACGTACCATGCAAGATTTACCTTTGTTGGAAAAGGTGATGATGCAAAAAGAATTCGCATCTCTTAAGCCCGATAAGATTTTTGTTGCGGATGGCTCGCAGTACTTCAACCGGCCCGGGCCAAGGCTTGTCGATAGCCTTGAAATCTTAGCTCATGCGCTTGATCCGGTCGCCCATCCTTTACCTACCCATTTGCAGCCAGCTACAAAAATAAACAAATGAAACCCCATAAAACTCTTTTGTCCTGGAGTAGTGGTAAAGATTGTGCTTGGGCACTCCATCAACTTCGTAGACAAAGTGAAATCGAAGTCGTCGCATTACTTACCAGTTTTTCTTGCAATTCCAGTGCAGTTGCAATGCATGGCACAAGCAGGGAGATGGTGCAGGCGCAAGCCGATGCGCTGAATATGCCTCTCTGGGAAGTTGATTTGCCTTGGCCTTGCACCAACATGGAGTACGAAAAGTTGATGGGCGGGGCTTTTGCCAAGGCCAGAGAAGCGGGGATCACGCATCTTGCGTTTGGGGATTTGTTTTTAGAGGATGTCCGCGATTACAGAATCAAAACACTTGAAGGAACCGGGTTGACACCATTGTTTCCGATATGGTGTGAGAAAAAGTCTACCAAGGCTCTGGCAGGCGAAATGATGGATGCAGGTTTTGGTGCGCGAATTATTTGCATCGACCCCAAGCAATTGGCTCGCAGCTTTTTAGGCTCGGAATTTGATTACCAGTTGTTGAAAGATCTTCCAGATACCGTTGATCCTTGTGGCGAGAATGGCGAATTTCATACTTTCTGCCATTCGGGCCCGATATTTAAAAAACCAATTCCGCTGCAAAATGCGGGTGTTGAAGATCGGGATGGGTTTTGTTTTATGAAAGTTCAGATTCAGAAATAATCGACTTTAAACCAGGTCGACTCCGGTTTCACCTTCCACGATTTCTCCAATAACCCACGATGGAACTCCTGATTCGTTGAGTTGCTTTACAATGCTTTGAGCAAAGAATTTACTGACAATCATGACAAAACCAATGCCCATGTTGAAGACCGTATACATTTCTTTTTCATCAACATTGCCAAGGTTTTTGAGCCATGGAAATATAGCGGGCTTGGGCCATGAATCTTTTTTGATGATCGCCCTTCGGTTGGCGGGAAGCGACCGTGGTACATTGCCTTCCAATCCTTCACCGGTGATATGCGCCAACCCTCGAACCACCCTACGTTTGATAGGGTAATTCCTGAGGATTTCTAAGATTGGTTTGCAATAAATGCGGGTGGGCTCGAGCAGGGCCTTGCCCACGGTGTTGCCTAACTCTGGGATGGAATCATCAATTTTGAGCCCGGCTTTTTCAAACACGATTTTTCGGGCCAGACTGTAGCCATTGGAGTGGAGCCCGGTGCTGGACAGGCCGATGATAAGGTCGCCTGGGCGGGTTCCATTCCCGTTAATGATGCTATCTCTTTCTACAATTCCGACACAAAAGCCTGCGAGGTCGTAATCACCTGGGGCATAGAAGTCTGGAAGAATTGCTGTTTCTCCCCCAGTAAGCGCACAACCTGCGTCAATGCAGCCGTCACTAATTCCCTTGATTAAGGCAGTGGCAAGTTTGACATCGTCCTTGGGCATGGCAAGGTAATCAAGAAAGATGACAGGCTCTGCACCGGTGCAAAGGCAATCATTGACGGACATTGCGACAAGGTCGATGCCAACAGTGTCGTATTTTTGCATCATGGATGCAACTTTAAGCTTGGTACCTACACCATCGTTACAGGTAACGAGAACGGGATGTTTATAATTGCGTGCGAAAAGACGGTTGTTGAAATCGAGACTGAAAAGGCTGGCAAATCCGCCAAACCCACCCATCACACGGGGAGTATGGGTACGCTTGGCCAAAGGCGCCATGGCATCAATCGTTTGCTCGTACAATTCCAAGTCCAGCCCTGCCGATTTGTAACTCATCGGAGCTTTGTCATTCGGATTCTTGGCCATGATGTTGGTCTCTCCAAATTAGATGCCCAAATCCCTATTGGAATGATATAGGAAAGTTGTCAACTGGAAGGAGTCTAAATGCTTGCAATAAAATCTTGTCAAAAGCTGGCATCCGGAAAAAGGTTGTGATATTTTGCTTAGTAGGAATAATCGAAGTTAATATTTTTAAGGATTATGGAAATGACATCAATCGTAGCGGCCTTTGCAGCCCTTTGTTTGGCAGTACCGGATGAAAAAGGTTTCCTAGACCTTGAATACAAAGATGAAAAAGGCAAAGCCTACAAATATGTGCTGTTTGTACCCCATGATTACAAGCCCGATAAGGAATATCCCCTCATGGTGTTCCTGCATGGCTCTGGGGAATCTGGTACCGATGGCAAAAAACAAGCGCTGACGGGGTTAGGTAATGCTATCCGAAAGCAGGAAAAATCTTTTCCATTCTTTGCGATTTTTCCCCAGGCAAGCGAGCAAATTGCAGTTCGAGGAAAATGGGCTTTTGGTTCCCCTGATAGCACCAGAGCGATGGCGATTCTCGAAAACACCAAGAAAGCTTACAAAATAGATTCCAAGCGGATTTACCTTACCGGGCTTTCCATGGGGGGATATGGCACTTGGAGCTGGGCTCAGGAAAAGCCTGAACTTTGGGCTGCAATCGTTCCCATTTGCGGTGGTGGAGATCCTTCTGCTGCTGAAAAATTCAAAAATATTCCCTGCTGGTGTTTTCATGGCGATGCAGATAAAGCTGTACCCGTTGAAAGATCCCGTGCTATGATTGAGGCATTGAAAAAAGCGGGAGGCAAACCAAAGTATGATGAATACCCAGGCGTTGGCCATAACTCTTGGGACAAAGCTTATGGAAATCCTGAACTTTATTCGTGGATTTTAGAGCAAAGGCTCAAGTAATCGTGTAGAAATAGTGTTCCTTGTTAAATCTTGTTTATTTTTAGATGGAGATTTTTGAATGGCTAAGAATCAGTTCAACCGTAGAAACTTTCTTCAAACCAGTGCCATTGGTGCTTCTGCCTTAAGCCTTTCTGCTGCCAGCGCAGCCAGGGTGTATGGGGCAAACGAAAAAATCAATATCGCCTTCCTAGGTGTTGGTGGCCGTTGCCAGCAACACATCGATGTCATCCTTCAGATGCAAAAAGAAAATAAAAATGTGGTTCCAATTGCTGTGTGCGATGTATGGGATGGCGACCCAAAACTGGGTAATGGCAAAGGTCGTGGCCTTTATCCTTCAGCAGAGCGCTGTGGGATTAATGTCAATGATAAAACCAGGGTTAGCAAGGATTACCGCAAAATCCTGGAACTCAAAGATGTAGATGTTGCTTGTATTGCAACTCCTGACCATTGGCATGCAAGAATGTCAATTGATGCCATGAACGCAGGTAAGGATGTTTATTGCGAAAAGCCAATGACCCGAACCATTGCTGAAGCCCAGGAAGTGGTTGATGCTGCCAAGAAAAACAATCGCGTGATGAGCGTTGGCGTGCAATCGATGGCTGATCCAACATGGACCGAAGCTTATGATTATGTTCGCAGTGGGAAATTAGGTAAAGTATTCCAAGGTCAGACCAGTTACTACCGTAATTATCTAGGTGGCCAATGGCGTTACTACCCCCTTACCAAGGAAATGAGTCCAAAGACAATCGATTGGGAAATGTTCTTGGGCAATAAGTTCGAATGTGCTGGTGCAAAAATCGGGCCTTCTTCCAAGGAAGTTCCTTTTGATCGGGCTGTATGGGCTCAATGGCGTTGCTACTGGCCCTTCGGCGGTGGCATGTTCACCGATCTCTTCGTGCATCAAACCACACATCTTATTTCTGCAATGGGCGTGCGCTATCCTGCCCGCGTTGTAGGTGGCGGCGGTATTTATCTTGAATACGATGGCCGTGATGTGCCGGATGTTGCTACCATTGTTGCTGATTACGATGAAGGTTGTCAGGTGATCATTTCCGCAACCATGTGCAATGATACCCAGTTGGGTGAAATGATTCGTGGCCGCTTGGGAACCTTGAAGTTTACAGGTGGTGGTGATTTCATGAAGGGTTTCGAAGTCTACGGGCAAAATATCGCAGGTGGCCCTGCCAAGCCCAAAGAAGGCTTTGACAAACCCATTCATACTTTCACCAATGAGAAGAAAGGCAATGCCACTTATGACCTTTGGGCCAACTTCCTTGATTGTGTCAAGGCTCGAAAGCGCGAAACCCTTAGCACACCAGAACTTGGCGCTGCTGCATTTACCACCGTTGCGATGGGTGTTGAAAGCTATCGCACAGGCAAGGGCCTGTTTTGGGATAAATCATCGCGCAAAACGATGGATGCTAATTCTTCCTGGGCGACCAAGCTGGAAGCACGTAGCAAGCAAGGTGGCAAACCCAGTCAGATCATCGGTTGGCAGGGTGGGGAAAGCGGCAGCGTAGTTGTTCCTCCTGACTACATGAAACTGGGCGGCCCTTGGATCAATGGCCAAGATCCTTCTGAACCCGGTGCCAAGAAAACTTCGATTTCCACTCCCAAAGTTTCTGACGAAGCTGTGGTTGCAGAAGCGAGTAATTCTCGATCAGGGATTTTGGCAAAACTTCGTCGGAAGCTGAAGGGTGCTGCTGAATAGTAGTACCTGGCTTGAAGGTGTCGTACAATTACAGCCGGGTTTTGCCCGGCTGTTTTTTTTAGGAGCTGTATACCATGTTTCGTCTTCTGCCTTTTGTCTTGATTGGAGTCCTGATTATTTCCTGTCAAAACCTACTTGCGGAAGATGTTAAATCGCTGGGAACGGTTTATATAAGTGTGGGAGGTGATAATAAGCTTGCATGGTTCAACCTCGATGAAAAAGGCAAGTTGCAAAAGGGTGGGGAGATTATGACCGATTCAGGTCCGGGCCCTATTGTTATAAACCATAAGCAAAAAATCCTCTATCTGGGCATTAGGGGTGCAAAAAGTATTTCCGCCTATAAGCTTTCCAATAAAGGTACACCTGAGTTCCTTGGGGGTAACCCCATCTTTGGCAACCCTGTTTACCTCGCTCTTGATCCCTCTAAAAAATGGCTTTTAACTTCGCATTATGTTGAGGGAAAAGCTTGTGTATACAAGCTTGATGCCAATGGCATACCAACAGGTTCGCCAAATCAAGTTATTGATGCAATCAAACATCCCCACAGTATTCAAATCGATAAATCCAACAAGATGGCTTATGTGCCCAACACGGGTGCTGATAAAATTTTTGCCCGCAACTGGGATGGCTCTAAAGGATTGATTTCAACGGATGTAGCTAATGATGTGGATACCAAGAAGGGAAGTGGCCCCAGGCATTTTTGCTTCCACCCCATCCTTCCTGAAGTTTATTTCATCAATGAAAAAGATAGTACCGTGAGTGTATTTGAAAGAGATGAAATCTCAGGCAAATTAAACCATCTTCAAACACTCAGCACCCTGCCTCAGAATTATCAGGGGCCCAATACTTGTGCTGATATTCATGTGACCCCTAATGGGAAGTTTGTTTATGCTTCCAATCGGGGCCACAATAGTATTGCTGCTTATCGTGTGGATGCAGGTTCTGGAAAACTTGAGGCCATTGAGCAGAAGGTGACGGAAAAAATACCAAGGGCCTTTAATATCGATCCCACAGGGAAGTTCCTGGTGGTTGCAGGCCAGGATTCAGGCAGAATCGCAGTTTTTATGATTGATAACCAAACCGGAAAACTTACCGGCACAGATTCTGTAGAAGTTGGTAAAGGGCCTGCTTGGGTTGAGATAGTTGCCCGCCCTTGAAATATAATTTCACCCTTTAATCGTATTGTCGGGAATAGGTTCTTTGGCTGATGCATTGTCTGTTATAAATACTTTGTTGGTGGATAATTCCATCACTTTTTGATTGACCAAATGGGCGAATTTTAAAGAGGCCAGTTCTCAAGTTTACTTGGTGATTTTGACTCCAAATTTATTCATGGTCAGGATTTAATTATAAGCATTAATTAGTTCTACATTACTTGTCGGAAAAACAACCAAAATGAAAAATGATGAATGGCCTCAAATTGACGCAATAAGATCCTCTGTGAATGACAAAGAGCGTATAAAAGCTATATTGCCCGGTTTATTTCACTTCTCTTTGCCTTTGCTCATCTGGATGGGAACTCTTGCAGGGATAATTTTCGCTCCTTGGTGGGCTAAAATTCTTCTTGGTATTGTTAACGGTCATGCCATTGGAGTCATGCTTATCATCGGGCATGATGCATTACACGGTATTTTATTTCCCAAGAGGTGGATGAACCGGGTGGCAGGCCGGATTTCGATGGCACCCGCCTTCCATCCTGTTTCTTCCTGGGTTCATTCCCACAATGGTTTGCATCATGGTTTTACAAATATCAAAGGTAAAGACGCCGGCTTTCCACCTTTAAACTTGGCCGAATACAGAAAGTTATCCATGTTGGGTAAATACAGTTACCGTGTAAGTCGCAGCTGGTATGGATGTAGTTGGTTGTATTTAAAAGAAATGTGGTTTAAATGGGAGTTTTTTCCAAGCACAATCCACGCCCCAAAAAATCCCAAGGCATTCTTACGTGATCGAATTCAATTGGCCGCCTTTTTTGTTGCTTGGATAAGTTTGCTTGTCTGGTCTGCATTTGCACGTGGCGAAAATATTTTTCTCCTGATTGCCTGCGGTTTTATACTTCCGCAATTTGTTTCCAGCTATTTCATTGGATTTATAACCCTACAACAACACACCCACCCGAAAGTGGCTTGGTATTCTGAGTTGGATTCTCCTTCACCTGCCTTTTTTCAAGCACAACTGCATGGCGCACCTCATTTGGTTTTTCCGTATATTCTTAGGGTTGTAATGCGAAATGTTATGGAGCATACCGTTCACCATGCTGACCCCGCTGTTCCGTTGTATTGCCTTCCTGAGGCGCAAAAATCGCTTGAACAATCATATGGTGGCGAAATTGTCTATGAATATTGGACCCCTGTTACCTTTTTGAGAACCACTCGTATTTGCAAGCTTTATGATTATTCCACACATCAATGGATTGGTTACGATGGTAAACCCTTGTCAGAATCGCTGTATGAAAGATACATTCTCGAAGCTAAAGATCGTTTGCAAGTCGCAGTTCATTGAAGCATATTAGATTTCAACTCAGGTCGTGGGCTTTTTTTGATCAGAATTTTTTATTAAGGTCATGCTAGATATTTTTTTTATCATGTTGATGAAAATAAAGAGTAATGCAAGCGTCAGGGATGCTAACGAAAACATTTTGTAGATATGGGCAAAAATAAGATTATCAGCTTCGTAGTTGACAGATTTGAACATCATGGAATGCGACCCGCGTAAAGGGTCAGCAAATCCCCGGGTCTTTAATTCATTTTCAAGGATGCCTCGATATTCTTCAACAATTGGTTGTTGGATAAATCCCCTGTCTGCAGTGAATGAATACTGGTATTGATGACCAATGAGCAGGTAGTTGACAAGAATACCGATGGAAATTGCCCCGCCAAGAAATTGGAATAGAACCAACTGCTGCTTTGATTGTTTCTCCAGATCCTCACTACCCGAAACGGCGTTTTGCATTCCCAATAGAATCCAGCCCACGCCAAAGCCCATGAGAAATCTTGGTATTGCAAGTTGCCAGTGCTGCGGAGCAGCAAACCAATTGAATTCGATCTGGTTTAGAGGGGCCCAATAGTTCCATCCCATGGTTTGTTCGTGGGCAAGATGCATGCCCAATGATAAAGTTACGAGGCCAAAAATAGGTAGCGAACGAAAAGAGTGA
>RFZJ01000007.1 GCA_009920765.1 Planctomycetota bacterium
AAACCTAAGTCTGGAGCTCCGGAAATCGAGCAGTACCGATCATAGAACAATTTGATAGGTAACAAATAATCATTGAAAACCTGTCACATTATCCAGTTCACCAGAGAAATTTGCTTGTTTTGAAAGATTTGGAAAAGTGATACTCATTCGAGGGGATCGCCAACCAAAAAACCAAAAAAGAAATTAAACCGGGGATTCCAACCATCCATCTCCTGATCTACCAGCGGTCAGCCACTACCGACCCAAGGTCACATTTATTTTTATATACCGAATTGGCCAAGTTGTAAAGAAATAAATATCATTCTTTTTGAGTTTTAGGCATTTTGCACCAAGGTTGGCGGTTTATGTGTCACAAACTCTCCAAATAACTAAAAAGAAGCTTCTCAAAAGATTGGGTAAGTTCCTTGGCGTTTTCGAGGACTTCCTGATGCGAGGGGTGATTGTGAGAAAGGCCGGCAGCTTTATTAGTAATCCCTGAAATTCCAGCACATTTCATACCTAAACGAAATCCGGTTTCAACTTCCCAAGCTGTGGACATACCAACGGCATCGGCCTTCCAGGAAGAAAACGCCCGTATCTCAGATGCGGATTCATAGTTTGGTCCGGTTACCATAAGGTAGGTTCCAGTGGATGTAGATAAATTTTGAGATTTTGAGATATTTTTTAGTTTATCAATGAGAGTAGGATCGTAGGGTGAAGGACTTGGGGACAAAAAACCGGGATTGGTTTTATCAATGTTCCAAACGTTGGAGATGGTGTCGATATGGTTTTTAATAAGCATGATTGACCCCGGATTTAGGCTAGGCGATATGCCGCCAGCAGCATTGGTGAAAATGCATGTATGACATCCTAGAAAGTGGGCGATTCTGGTAGTGGCGGTGACGACTTGCCTGGTGTAGCCTTCATAAGCGTGGACTCTGCCTTCTGAAATGAGAAGCTTTTTTTTGTTGAATTGTGCGTAAGTGATGCAGCCTTTGTGCCCTGGTACGGTGGTTGCGGAAATTTCCGGGAATTGGCTAAAAGGCCAAGAGTGTCTGTTCTGGAATTTTTCTGCAAGCGAGCCATATCCCGAGCCCAAAACAAGAAAGATTTCAGGGGGGTGTTTTTGGCAAAGGCGCAATAAATCATGCGGTAGTTTGGATATAGTGTTAGACATGTCTTAAAGCCTCTATCGGATCCATAAGCGCAGCTCTTCTGGATGGATAGATGCCAAAAACTATTCCAACGGCAACGGCGGTAGTGAGCGACCATGTGATGGATTCAAAATGAACCTTGGCAGGAATTCTGGCATCCCAGAATGTTTCTGCAAAGAATGGAAGGGCGTAAACCATTGCAAGTCCGAGGACGATGCCAAGAATGCCACCCACGCTTGTTTGTACAACGGCTTCGATAAGAAACTGGAGTGTGATATCGCGACGTTTTGCGCCAAGAGCGCGCCTAATTCCGATTTCACGGGTTCTTTCTGTCACAGTTGCGAGCATGATGTTCATGATGCCGATCCCCCCTACTAGAAGAGAGATGGAGGCGATAAGTACGAGTAGCATTTTGTAGCGTTCTTTGGCTCTTTCGGCTTCCTCGAGTCGGTCAAGGGGAACATTTACAGTCCAGTCGGCTTTTCCGTGGTTTTCGAGAATGGAGCGAATGATCTCGCCTGTGGGTCTTACTTTTTCGGTATCGCTGACTGTAAGAGTGATCTGGCTGATTTCGACTTTTTCAGCAGATCTTGAACCAGCAGAGCGCATGAATATTCTTTCCCCGAACCGCACTCTTGCGGTCGCTATTGGGATGACAACATCAAGATTTACATCCTCTGTGGAGACTCCGCCCTGGGATCTCTCCTTCATGACCCCAATTATCTTGTAGAAAAAAGTTCCTAGCTGGACTTCTTTGTCTATGGGGTCTTCGAAAGGGAAAAGCCTATTGGCGAGTTCAGAACCTAGGACTGCGACATTTCTTAAAAGCACTTCGTCATCAGCAACAAGAAATCTCCCACTTTTCATTTCGATGTTATGAATGTCCAGGTAGTCGGGGATAGTGGAGACAATTCGACTGTTGACGCCCTTGTATCCTCTTCTGACTTCCTGTGGGAAAATGCGCATGGGCACCATTCTGGTAACGGTGGGAATGGTTGCAATTTTGTCAAAGTCTGTGTAAGTCAGGCCATAAATGGCAATGTAACTGCGTTTGGAAGATCCCGCGTCATCGGTTGGCTTGACGCTTCGCACCATGATATTGTTTGCGCCAAGCCTTCTAATATCTTCTAAAGCATCTTGCATGCTGCCTTCGCCGAAGGCCATTAGAGAGATAACTGCCCCTGTTCCTATGATGATACCTAGCACAGAAAGGAATGCACGAAGCCTATGAAGCCAAAGGCTTCGTACAGCAAGAATAAAGCTTCTGCGGCCTTTGTCCCAGATTAAAATGCAAGCAAACAGGCTCGCAAGCATAAGTATGGCAGTGATCGAAAATATCAGCATCTCTGCTTCTCACTTGGATTGATTAAGCACCAGGCTTTCCAGCAGTTCCGTTTGGATGGTGGAAGTAGCCCCCTCGATGGAAACGGTTGGTTTTTCGTTTCTTATATCGGATTCAATAACACCATCTCTCATTCTAACAACTCGTTTGGCCCATGAGGCAATATCGTTTTCGTGGGTAACCATGATGATTGTTTTGCCAGCTTCATTTAGTTTGGAAAGTAGATGCATGATTTCGTCGCTGGTACGGGAGTCAAGGTTCCCGGTGGGTTCATCAGCAAGAATAACTGCGGGGTCGTTGACAAGGCTTCTCGCAATGGCAACGCGTTGTTGCTGACCGCCTGAAAGTTGCATGGGGCGGTGATCAAGCCTGTTCCCCAAGCCTACGAGTTGGGCCAAACCAATGCAACGATTGGTGGTTGAATTTGACAATTTTGCGCCTTGATAGAGCAGGGGGATCTCGATGTTTTCGACCACGGTATATTGAGGGAGGAGGTTGTATTGTTGGAAGATGAATCCAAGGTAACGGCTTCGTATGTTGCTTAGTTGGTCGTCTTCCATCCTGGCGACATCTTGTCCGGCAAGAAAGTATTGGCCGTTGGTGGGGCGATCAAGGCAGCCCAAAAGATTAAGGAGAGTGGATTTGCCAGAACCAGAGGGGCCCATCAGGGCAACGAAATCACCTTCTTCGACTTCTAATGTTACACCTTTTACGGCATAAACCAAGACTGATTCGAGGGAGTATATCTTTGCGAGATCAATGATTTTAAGGACGCTGGCCAAGGTTCGAAGCCTTTAAAAGTGGTTGCAAAGTATATTACTGTTCACCGGATTTTGACTTTGATTTTTTGTCTTTTTTCTTGGAACTGGGTGGGGTAGGGGCATCGGGCTTTTCTGTCTTGGATGAATCTTTCTTCGATTCTCGTGAAAGGGTTTTGGGGTTAAGGACAACAACATCGTCCACGTTAAGCCCGTCTTTGATTTCAATCATTTTTTCGTTGCTTACCCCAAGCTTGATAGGTTTTTCGATTGGCCCATCAGGAGTCAAGACAAAACAGAAAAATCCGCCTTGGGTGTTCCCAAGCACGGCTTGAACTGGAATGGCAAGAACATTTTCAGCTTTGGTGTCGGTGTAGATTGTAACGGATGCACTCATGCCTGGTTTTAGATCGGGTAGACTTTCGTCGATTGAAATAAAGGTGCGATAAACTCGAACATCAGAGGTCAGCCAATCGGATTGAGATGCGACTTCATCGACATGTTTGACATGGCCCTGCATGACTTTATCGGGGAAGGAGTCAATTCGGATTGTGGCGGGAAGGCCGTTGTCAATCAACTCTTGTTCTTTGTCGGCAAAATCACTGTGGGTTTCATAGTAAGCGGCCTGAGCACATAGGACGCTAAGGGGATGGTTAATCAGGGATAACCCCGCAAGTCGAATTTCGCCATACCCTGTTTTTTTCCATTGGTCGCCGCGAATGCGATTTCGCATTGCTTCGTGGACTTTGGTGTTGACCATCATGTGGGAAAGGTTGGGGATGCGCATCAGTTTCTGGCCTTCACGAACAGGTTCGCCTTGGGCGATGGTTGCTTGTTGTGATCCGCTGCCAAACCTTGCTTGTTCTGAAACATAGTAGACAACAAGTCCATCTTGGGGGGCGTATAGGTAGCATTTTTTGATTTCGTCTTCGATCTCTTTGTAACGAAGTTCTTCCTTGGAGAAGATTGATTTTTTTGTAAGGGTGTCGTTGATTCCTTGAATTTCTTTGGACTTGGATTGGGTAATCAGTCGCTCCTTGGCTCTTTTTGATTCATCACTTTTGCTTTTGAGTTCAGTTAAAGTGCGTTTTTTTGTGTAATCCTTGAGGACTCTTAGTTCTTCCCTGACTTTTTCCACAGAGAATTCTGCGCTTTTTAATTTGAATCTGTCTGCAAGCGCCTGTTTGGGGGTTAGGTAACCTTTGCTTACCATGCGGTCAAGCCATACATCGCGATCGTTCCACATGGAAAGGTCGGATTCAGCCATGAAGAATCTTCCTTCAACTTCTGCAAGTTGTTGTTTGTAATCACCCTCCTGGAATTTTTCCAGGTCCAGGGCGGAAAGTGCTATTGCGATTTCTGCGGAAGCGATGTCGCTTTCATTCTGGCTCTTGACGATGTCGTAGTTTGCCTCGGCTTGAATGAAGTCATTGCGGGCCCTGTCGCGTGCGATCTGCTGGCTTTTAAGCTGTTCCTGTAAACCAGAGTCGTCTAGTTCTACGATCAGGTCATTTTGTTTCACATGAGAGCCATCATCGATAACCCATTTGATGGTGGTTGAAAAAGATGATCCTTTACTGCCTGAGCGGACTTGGCAAATTATGTCTTTGTTGTCCAAGGCCTCGAGGGTGCCTCTTTCGAGGATAGTCACTTGAAGTTTTTCAGGTTTCACGACATGCGTGATTAGGTCAATGCGGACCGGTTTGGAGCGGGGCCAAAAATATAGGCTTGAGGCGGCAATAACGATGATGATGGGGATAGCAAAAGCCATCGCAATTTTTTTGATTGAAAAGTTTCTGGATACCGACTCTTTATTTGAGGCTGATTTTTCTGGGCGGGAGAAGGAAGCTTGCAGGACCTCCCCTAGTTCCCTCTGTACTGTTGGAGAGGCTTCGGAGATCGGTAACTGTTTCGGCAGGTCTGTTTGCTGGGATGTCGCAATGGCAGGTTTCGATTTCATCGATCCATACTCCGCGTGGGTCAAGAGGCAAAAGCTCAAGATCCCTGTAAAGGAAAGTTCGTGCACTCAGGTAATCAATCCAAATTTGAAACAGCGTGTTTTGTGCTGTCAGTTTGGATCTTTGGGCATCAAGCAACTGCTGGGTAAAAGCAGCTTGCGAGCTGTCATTATTTCCCTGAGCTCCACCTGCACCACCTGGTTTTGAGGGTGCATAAGTGGTTTCAAGCGCATTGTCCAAAATCAAGTAGGCTAATTCAACCGCCAACTTCTGAATATCATAAGTTTGAGACAAAGCACGCAATTGGCGGATTTCATTGCGCACATCCTCAATTATTGTATCTTCAAACGCCATCAAGTTTCGCCGTTGCCTTTGCCAGTTGATCAAGGTGGCCCTGTATGCGTTTCTTTCCTGAATTCTAACTAAAGGCAAATCCCCTGTAAGAATCAAACGATGTCGTAGGGAACTCGCGTTAATATTCACAGGTTGGGCAACATTTGCTGGCGAGGTACCTAATAAACTATACTCTACATTCATGACACCCTGCAAGGCATTAGCGGAAATTGCTATCTGCCTCCAAGAGTCCATAAGTTGGGCCCGCCCATTCATTAAATCCAATCTATTCGTTAAAGCGTGCCTGCAGCCTGCGAATAAAGCCTCATCGATTTCTGCCTTAAGTAAGTCTACACCATCAACGCAAACTCTAGGCACAGTTGGCCATGATTTTCTGGTTTTTTCCAGTTTTTCGTTTCTAGGCTCGACTAACACCAGAAGAAAATCTTCAATCAGGTTCTCGAACTGGTTGAGTTGATCATCGACACCGTTTCGGATCCAGTTTACTTTTTGTTCATAAAGTCTGAGGTTTCTTTCGAACCTGCCCAAGAAAAATTCGAAGTCTTTTTCACCCAGTTCTAATTTTTCGGCATATGGCTGTTGCTTCCCTTTTTTTTCGAAATCAGCCTTTGATTCTTGAAGTTGCAATCTTCGAATATTGATTTCTTTAAGTTTTGCGGCTAATTCTTCCTTAGTCATTGCTTCCCATGCCGCCCATCTCTTAGGAAGTTTTTCCTTGAATTGTGTTCCCTTGACGAATTCGGATTCCCGAAGAATATTGCGGAGGCCGTTTCGTAACTGGTCGACCTTTTTGGGGTCGTTGAGTTTTCTTGAATCCTGTCGTGTTTTTTTAAACTCGTCTACAAGGTTTGAATATCTTGCTAATTGTGCCAGTTGGGGGTCCAAGGGGGCACGGTCGAGTTCTAGAGGCAGATCAATTGGCAGTCCAAGCTGATATTTGAATCGGTCCAGAGCATCACGCAAGGTTAACTCTCTCGTGATAACATTTGTTTTGAATGATAATAATTGTTGCAGAATTCTTGATACTTGTAGTTCTGAAATATCCCCAATGGCTTGCATTTCCTTGTATTGGTCAAGCGTGGTGGATAAATCTGCAACATTTTCGCGTTCATTACGAAGATAACCAGCTTTTAGAAGTGCTGGCAGATATCCATCTCTTCGGGCGGTGAAAGCCTGTGCTGTTGAACTGTATCCATTGCCTTCGCCTGGTGTCACCTGAACATAACCTGCCCCAGCCAAGCCAGAACCAAATACGTTATTAAATCTTGTAGCTGATGCAACCGTGGCGGGGGTGCTAAAAACCACGGGTGCGCCACCCGCAACGATATCGGCATAAAATTCTTTGCGGAAGCGCGCATATGAGCGCATTTCGTAAAGCAGATTACGCTCAGCCAAGGTCAGAGGTTCGAGGGTAACAGCTTTACCACCCCCACGGAATAAAGGCTGGAACAGATCTAACGATAAAGCGGATGGTGTTCTAATTTGGGTTGCGCCGTTACCTGCCATATCTACTACGATTGAATTAGCATAGCGAAACAAAAGTAATGCGCCTGTTGAAAATGTTTTGGTGAAACCTGCTTCTGATGCAATATTCCATTTGTTGGTATTGCCCGTTAATGTTTCTGAACCAGATCGTTCCCGAATTGCGACTTCGTTTGCATAAAACTGTGCTGCAAATGCAAATCTTTGTAAAGTTACTGGAAGCGCTGCGAGATAGACATTTTCCCTTCTGAATTGAAAATCCCTGCTATTTACCAACCCAAGTTCGCATGATTGTTCAAGCTTTATTAGAAAGGGGTGATCATAACGGCCAGCAGGATCACCCTTGTAAGTGAGTCCCATTGAATCAAATGGGCCTTTGTCTGGGTCAAGGTTGTCCAGATAATTTATGCCATCTTGTTTAAATGAAACTAATTTTAAAGGTGAATTATTCTCCCTGGGGGCTTTAATCGCGACTGTAGAGCGATTGTCGGAATCATACTGGGAGAGTAGATCCAGATAGCCTGAGCCTTCCATGTGGGCAATGCCGTATTTACCTGGTTTTTGCGGGTTCGGTGCCATTGCCATTGAGGCTGGATCATCTGGTGGCATTGCAGGTCTATCCTGATTGCCTGCAGAGGCGAAACGCGCCCTTGGATCGGGAAGAAGATGAAACTGTTCGAGTTTCCAGTTCGGGTATTTGTCTTTGGTTGCAAGAATTTGGTTTACTTCATTATCTGCCCTGTTTCTGAAAAATCTTCTGCTGCAGCCAGGAATCAAAATCACAAGGCTCATACCAAGCAAAAGCACGGTATAAAAATTTTTTCTAAAAGATTGAGCCTTAAATTTTGTCATTTGCCTTCGGACAGTTCAGTTGCGGGCGTGAATAATTGCTACATCCGTTAAAATAGATATCGGCGTAAAACATGTTACAGCTTGAATGTAAATAAATTAGATTGCGGGATTTGGGCTAAAGGTTTGTTTGTTTTGATTTAATAACCTAGGATACTTGCTTAGGAAATGATTAACCTTTGAGGATTGATTGATGAAAGCATTGGTCTGTAATTCGTACGGTATTCCTTCACAAGTTTTAAACATTGAAAATAAAAATGAACCAACTCCAGGCAGTGGGGAGGTTTTGGTCAGGATGATTCTTAGCCCGGTAAATCCATCAGATCTGCTTTTCATACAAGGAAAATATGGTAATCAGCCTAACCCTCCCCAAACTCCAGGCTTTGAGGGGGTGGGAGTTGTTGAGTCAGGTAAGGGGCTGTTGGCTTGGAGGGTGATGGGAAAAAGAGTGTCGGTCATTGGTCAGGGCGATGGCCGTTGGCAAGAGAAAATCATTATTCCAGCAAGGCAAGCCGTTCCCATGCCTTCCTACCTCACCGATCAGCAGGCGGCATCTTTTTTTGTTAATCCTGCGACTGCATATGTTATGACTCAAAAAGTGTTGAAAATTCCTGCGGGGGGGTGGTTGTTGCAGTCTGCTGCTACTGGGGCTTTAGGAAAAATGATCGTTAAACTAGGTAGAAAACTTGGGTTTCACACCATTAATATTGTTCGCAAGCAGCAACAAGCAGAAACTCTTCGCAAAATAGGTGCCGATGAAGTCATATCCCTAGATCAGGGGGGCATTCAAGAAGCAGTAATGAAAATCACCAAAGGTAAAGGTGTTTCATACGCTGTGGATGCGGTAGGAGGAGCGGTTGGATCTCAGATGATTTTAAGCCTTGCAAGAAATGGAAAGATGTTGGTGTATGGTCGGATGTCCGGGGATCCATTAAAGTTTGAACCAGGTGACATAATGAAAGGCCAGAAGACAATACAAGGATTTTGGCTCTCAGAATGGGCCAAAGATCAAGGTCCATTAACTATGTTGGGGCTATTTAGTAAGTTAGGTGGTTTGATTCGTGATGGTGTTTTAGATACTCCTTCTGGTCCGATATTTGATTTGGCTGATTATCAAAAAGCTCTAAGTGCCGCAGCACAAGATTCTAAAGATGGAAAAGTTTACCTTAAGATTAATCCATCTTGATCTTTCTAGGCTTCCCAGATTATCTGGTTTTGAATCCAGCTATTTACTTTTTAAATTGCAATCGTTATGGGCAAGTTTGTGGTTGTGGCTCATGATATTGCCCTTTGCCATGGATCAGTTGTAATGCCGCTAAGAAAGTTATTAATATTGATAACTGTTTCGATGATTCCTTTGCTTGGATGTTCGCAAACACCCAAGCAATCAACCCGAATGATTTCAGATGCTGGCATGAATGCAGAAAAGATTGTTCGATTGCCTAATGCTGCCCCCGATGCAGGTCCTACAAAAGAAGCGGCGATTCGGGTTGGAAAAATTGGGCAAAAGCTTCTCGTTGCCAATCCCTCGATTGGAGTAAAGCCTGCATTTCACACCATAGGTACTACCCAAGCCGAGGTATTTCATAAAGGTGTTGATCAAATCATGATTACAGATGGTTTGGTAAAGGAATGTAGCGATGATCAGTTAGCAGCAGTCTTGGCAGTGGAATTGGTCAAAATGTTGGGTGAGCAGGAAAATAGTGCACCAACTGGGAAAATTACCGATCGAACTCCTGGAATGGATTTTCCTATTGGGAATGATCGGTCCCTTGTATTTGGTCCTGCGGATGGAACACGAATTGCGGAGCGATATGAGTTGGATCGGATGCGCATGAAAAACAAAGCAACCGGGGCGGGAACTGTAGATCCTAAAGTAATAGCACGAGGTTATTTGTCCAAGGCGGGTTATCCTTCAAAGGCTGTAGACTCGATTTCTGGTTTGCTGAAAAAGGCTGACGAGAATTTTAAGTTAGAGAAGCAGATGACTGGTACAGTTCAGGCTGCAGAAGGCAAAAACACCTTGCCGGTTCCCCAGTAAAACAATTCATCATTTATTTCTTGGAATCCCCATCAAATATAGTATCTTTAGTACAGTTCTGCCCATATGTGCAGGAGCAGAATATTATAGATCTTGTTTGTTGGAAATATCATGAGTAAATTTAATTCTTTGGTTTTTGGTCATCCTGTTTTTGGTTACATGTTGCTAGCAATTCTAGCCTCTGGCTGCGGCGGGGCAGGTGTTCCTGCCAACAAAGAAGGCTCCAAGCCTGATGCCGGAAAAAAGGAAAATGTTAAACAGAATGATAAAGCAAAGAGTGCGGGGTCTGTAAAAGTGGCTTTTGTTAGTAATAATCCAGCAGAGTTTTGGACTATTGCAGAGGCTGGCGCCCGAAAAGCTGAACAGGAGACTGGCTCTCAGGTGATTTTTAAAAGGCCGCAGGATTCCTCTGCTTCCACCCAGAAACAGATCATTGAAGATTTAATGACCCAAGGAGTCAACGCAATTTCGGTTAGTGTCATTAGTCCCGAAAATCAGACTTCGTTTATTGATGAAATTGCTGCAAGAATCCCTGTCTTATGCGTTGATAACGATGCAGTTAAATCCAAACGGAAGTGCTATTTGGGGACTGCTAATCTTCAGGCTGGCAGGTCTGTCGGCGAGTTGGTTAAAGAGGTCATGCCACAAGGTGGAAAAATTGCGATTTTTGTAGGCCAGTTAGACCCCATCAATGCGCAAGAAAGGCGTCAGGGCGTGCTTGATGTCCTAGAGGGCCTCGCAGAATCAAAAGCTTTACGCGATTCACCCAATGGGAAAAAATATGGGAACTATGAGTTGATAGGAACCTACACTGATAATGCGGATAAAAACAAAGCCAAAGATAATGCTGCTGATGTTCTTGCCAAGAATCAAAATGAAGAAAACCTTTGTATGATTGGATTATGGGCCTACAACCCGCCCGCTATTCTCGCAGCAGTTAAAGATTCCAAGCGTATTGGGAAAGTTAAAATTGTTGGTTTTGACGAGGATGACAATACTCTTGAAGGTATCAAGGCCGGGGAAATCCATGGCACTGTTGTGCAGCAACCTTTTGAGTTTGGTTATCGATCAGTTAAGTTGATGGTAGAACTGGTTACCAAGCCTGAAAGTGTGAAAATTCCAGCGAATGGAATTATTGACGTGCCGCATAAGACGATTAAAAAAGATAATGTTGAGGCGTTTCACACTGAACTGAAGAAGTTGATGAATAAATGATTATTCCGGTAATAGGGGATTCCAACGTTTCAACCGGGGCCTTGATGGTTCCGTTGGTTGAGGCGTTAGATATAAGTAAACAATTTTATGGGATAAAAGCCCTTAGCAATGTTTTTGTACAAATTTACCCGGGTGAAGTTCTTGCCATTATCGGTGAGAATGGTGCGGGTAAATCTACACTCATGAAAATCCTTGCGGGGGTCCATCAACCTGATACCGGCCAGGTTCGAATTAACGGCACTGAAGTCAATCTTTATAGTCCTTCTGTTGCAATGAATCACGGTATTAGCTTGATTCACCAAGAGTTGAATCTGGCTGATAACCTTACGATTGCAGACAACCTTTTTTTGGGTAGGGAATTGCTCTGGGCTGGGCCTTTAAAATTGCTCGATCGCAAGGCGATGTTCAACCTTGGGGCTAAATATCTTGCACGAGTTGGCCTAGATGTTGATCCTGGTGTTTTAGTCGGAACTTTGCCCCCGGGGCAAAAACAACTGGTGGAGATAGCAAGGTCTTTGTCTTTAAATGGCCGTGTTCTTATCATGGATGAGCCTACATCCAGTCTTTCCCAGAAAGAATCTGATCAGTTGGTTAAAGTTATTAAAGAGCTTTCTTCTGAAGGTGTTTCGGTTGTTTACATTTCCCATCGCCTGGGGGAAGTTAAAAGAGTTGCCCATCGTGTAGTTGGTTTGCGGGATGGTAGAAATGCTGGAACCCTTGCAACTCATGAAATCTCACATGATTCCATGGTTCGGATGATGGTTGGCAGGGACCTTGAAAAATTTTCCAAGCCGTTAGCCTTAGGCCAATCCTCCAAGGTTCGGCTCGAATTGCAACAGTTTAAATTCCTTGGGGGCACCCCTTCTGGTGTTTCTTTCCAATTAAAGGCGGGTGAGATTGTAGGCATGGCAGGTTTGGTCGGGGCAGGCCGAACAGAACTTGCTGAAACCCTGTTTGGAATTCGTCCGTCCCAAGGTGGTAAATCTTTTCTTGATGGTGACAATTATACCCCTCGATCTCCTGTCGATGCCATTGCTGCTGGTTTGCTTTTGGTCCCAGAAGATCGCAGGCATCATGGCTTGATTTTATTGCAAAGCATCAAGCAGAATCTTTCACTTCCCAACCTTAAAAATCTATCTAGATTTTTTCTTGTCGATCCATTCAAGGAGTCAAAACTTTCTTCTGATAGTATTAAAAGTCTTGGTATTAAAACTACGAATGGCAATAAGCTTGCAGGTCTTTTAAGTGGCGGGAATCAGCAGAAAATTGTTCTTGCTAAATGGTTGGCTGTAGGCCCGAAAGTTTTAATTCTTGATGAACCCACCAGAGGTGTTGATGTTGGATCTAAAGCTGAAATCTATGAACTCATTCGCCATCTTGCAGGCCTCGGTGTTGCTATCCTGATGATTTCAAGCGACATGGAGGAAATTATTCGCCTTAGCCAGCGTGTTTTAGTTCTTCATGAGGGGCATCTGCAGGGCGAACTTTCTGGTGATGATATTAATGAAGAGTCGGTCATGCTTCTTGCTACTGGTTCTAAAGAGGTAAATATCAAATGATCAGGATTTTTGGAATTCTTGTGGTTGTATTTACTCTTTATGGCTTGTTGATGATGTCTGATCCGCAGGCTCGCAGTTTGGAAAATCATATCAATTTGGAGCGACGTATTGGCGAATGGGGAGTTCTTACTCTGGGGGTGGGTTTTGTAATCATCACTGGTGGCATAGATCTTTCGATCGGTTCTGTTGTTTGCCTGGCCGCGGTAGGCTTTGGTTTGTTTCTTGAAAATGGATTTAACCCTTACATTGGGGCTGCGTTGGTTTTGATTGTTTCAGCTTTTATCGGTTGGATTCATGGTGTCCTTATCACCAAGGGGAATTTGCAACCATTCATTGTTACATTGTGTGGACTCTTTATTTATCGTGGTTTGGCGCAGTTGCTTACACTCATTAAATTCAAAGAACTGGGACAAAAGTTTTCCCAAGGTTGGGATACACCTGGTAGGGTTCTTCGGGATTCTTCCAGAGATGTTGGGATTGGAGATCGCCAGGACTTGGATGCTTTTCTTTTTTTACAACGTGGAAATCTGCCCCTGGGCGATTGGCTTGGTTTGCCTGATGCCATCGGACCTTGGCTCAACATTCCCATGCCATTGGTGCTTTTATTTGTTTTGGCAATTGTTGCAACGGTTTTTTTGCATCTGAGTGTTTTTGGCAGGTATCTTTATGCTTTAGGATTTAATGAACAAGCTGCCAAGTATGCAGGAATTCGTACTGACAGATACAAAACCATCACTTATGTTTTATGTTCTACACTTGCTGGCCTTGGTGGGATTTTGTTTCTTTTAAAGGTGCGTTCCGCATCCCCTTCGAATGCTGGAAGTTGGTTTGAACTTTATGCCATTACCGGGGCTGTGCTCGGTGGATTTAGTTTGAGGGGTGGGGAAGGTATGGTTGTTGGAATTCTTTTAGGAACGGCTATTCTGCCTTTATTGCGAAGCTTTGTTATTTTTGCAGGCATTCCCAGCGATCTGGAGTTTACTGTCATAGGTTTGGCGCTTCTGCTTGGTACAGTTGCAGATGAAATTGTAAGAAGGCAAACCGGTAACAGGCTGTTTGGGCATATTGCTAGGTTGTTCACAAAAGAAAAAAGTTCCGCCCTCTGATTTGAGCTTTATGTTATTCGAATAGTTTGCTTACGGACTCATTCAAATGGATTCTTCTTATAGCATCGGCAAGCAAAGGCGCTGCAGATAGAATCTTGACATTGGGGAGTTGCTTATCTGGTGGAAGCGGAATCGTATCAGTTACAATAATTTCTTTGATTGGGGCACCGTTTAGCCTTTCGACTGCCGGCCCACAAAATATCCCGTGTGTTGCGCAAACATAAACTTCTCTTGCGCCATTAATTTTTGCAACATGTGCTGCACCGACTACTGTGCCTGCAGTAGAAATCATATCATCGAAAATCACTGCAACTTTTCCATCCATTGAACAACCAATTAGATTTGCTTGATTAGTCTCTGTAGCGCTTGATCTTCTTTTGTCGACAATTGCAATGCCGCCGCCTAGCTTTTTTTGGTACATTAGAGCTTTTTTGATGCTTCCTTCATCTGGACTAAGTATTACAAGCTCATCGGTCGGTACATTAAAACTTCGAACATAATCACAAATAACCGGGCTGGCGTGAAGGTGATCAACTGGGACATTAAAAAAACCTTGAATCTGTGCTGCATGCAAATCTAGTGCAAGAACACGATTCGCACCCGCAACAGTAATAATGTCTGCAACCATTTTGGCGGTGATGGGTACCCGGCCTACATCTTTGCGGTCTTGTCTGGCATAGCCGTAATATGGAATGACTGCAGTGATACGAGCTGCACTTGCTCTTTTGAAACAGTCTAACATTACGAGAAGTTCAATCAAATTTTCATTTACAGGCGGACATGTGGGTTGAACAAGAAAAATGTCTCTACCTCGTACATCTTCGTCGATACGCACATAATTTTCACCATCGGGAAAATTACCCAGAGTTATTTTTCCTAATGTGTCGTTTAGATGAAAAGCAATTTTTTCAGCCAAGGCTAAATTTGCTCTACCGCTGAATACTTTGATGTTGTTATTTTTCATTAGCGATTCAGCCTGGTGAATTGACCATGTTGAATAATACGTTTCCAGTATTCTGGAAAGCCTAGAATGTTTGTTATACAAGTTTAAGAATGCTTCATGAAGGTAAGAAGGAAATGAAGTTGGGAATAGATGTTTGGATAAGTTGTAAACTGTTGTTTGGTAATATCTTGTGTTGATTCAGTTCGCAGAAGGAAGAGATTTGGAAAAGCCGTTAAGGAAATGGTGTACGATTTCATTGCAAAGTTCTTTTTGCCTGGGTTTATGGCCAAATCTTATGATGGCTCGAAGGCCGCCTAAAAGTAGTAGCGCAGATTCTTTGGGATTTTGAATGCTGAATTCTTTTTGCTCTTCTGCTTGTTGAAATACCGATTCCACAAGTTGGATTACATTCCAGCGGGTTTGTTGCCATGGAAATTCAACCAAAGTATTTTGGAATGCCTCTGCATGGAGGATGAGATCAAATAAATGGGGTTTGGCATCAAAAAGATTAATTGAAGTTTGCAGAATAACGATAAGCTTGTTTTTGCAGGAGACTTCAAATTTTACAGCCTTTTCTATTAGGTTCATTAATTCCTTGGAAGCATCTTTGAGTAGGGCAGCATAAAGTTCTTCCTTATCTTTGAAATAACGATAAATGGTTCCTTTCCCGACCCCTGCGCTAATGGCAATATCCTCCATGCGGACTTCATGGAATCGTTTGGAAGCAAACATAATCTCAGCAGAGGCTAAAATTTTATCCTGGGGATTTGAAAGTTTAGTGCTCACTTTGGAAACCTTGGAAATCGATGATTGACTAAGTGATAATATCAAATTACAATAGAACTGACCGGTCAGTCAAGATTTTATTACCTACCTTCTTGGCTTTCAATAGCCTTGCATATCGGAGATTCTTTGAGATGTTTCTTTGTAAGCCTTTTATTTTTATTTTCGATCTCCGTGCGTTTGGAGTTTTGTCTCTTTTTCTACTCTTATTTTCCGGCTGTTCCAAGCAAGGGCTTGAGGCACCTAAAGGTGGTTCCGAAGTCCGTCCTTCCCAAATGAAGCTCAAACGCAAAATCGAACTTTATAAAATCCAAAAGCAACCTTTTCAAGCCACCTTGGAAACCGTTGGACACCTTGAAGCAGAAGGGCAAACCGATATTGCAGCGGGCGTTAGTGGTGTCGTTGATGATGTTTTATTCCGTGAAGGGCAATGGGTGGATCAGGATTCTTTGTTGGTGCGGATTGATCAGAAAAGGCACAAGGCAAATTATGATTCTGCTCTCGCATTGGAAAAGAAAGCTGAGACTGCGTTCGTTTTAAGTCGTGATTTGGAAGGGTTGACTCGCCTAGCAGGAATTGGGAGTTCGGCGGAAGATAGGGTTCGAGCGGCTGGCAATTCTAAGCTTGCTGAAGCCGAGGCTTTGCAAGCAAAAGCTGCGAGACAACTTGCAGAGAACAATTTTAACCGTTCTCAGGTTAAAGCTCCTTATTCAGGCCAAATCAATCAGCGCAAGGTTACTGTGGGCAGCTATCTTGAAGATAAGACCGTTATCGCAACCATTGCAAATCTTAGCCGAATTCGCCTAGTGGGGTATATCCCTGAAAAATCTGCTCCTAGTTTACGCACTTTATTGGACAAAGAAGAATTTCTTAGATCGGCTTGCTTGATATCGAACACCTTGGTTTCTCCTTTCCATGCCCTTACGATTTCTGCAGCAGATGCATCATCCTTGTTGCCTTTTGGTTACGAGATGAGATTTACTCTCCGTGCTTTGCCTCAGGAAAACCTTACCGCCCGCCTGTTCTTTATCAGTTCAGTTGCAAGTCCGGATACGCATATGTTTGAGTGTAAGGGAATGATTGATCAATCTGCATTCTCGGCGCAATTGCGGCCGGGGTATACTGCAAAAATAATATGCGATCTTCCTGGAAAGAAAGATGCCTTGGTAGTACCAGAGGAAGCTGTTCGTGCCAGTGAAAAAGGGTTTATTATTTTTCAGCCAGTTCCTAGAGTCACTGCTGATGGGACCATTGAATGGATAGCAAAGCCTAGGACATTGCAGCTCGGCTTGAGAAAGCCCGGGGTTGTGGAAATTTTGGAGGGCGCCAAAGAGGGCGATTGGATTGTTCGCAAAGGCGCTGATGCCCTTGAGGAGGGAACTCCCGTTGATGTTCCCAAATCAATGGAAGAAGAGCTTTTGAAAAAGTTCAAGGAAACTAAAAGTAAGTAAAAAATACCTGTTTGGTGGACAATGACCCTTTCTGATTTAAGCATTAAAAATCCTGTTTTTGCAGTCATGATCAGCGCTGCGCTCGTGGTTTTTGGTGCCATAGCCTATCGTGGTTTGGGAATAAGTCAGTTTCCAGAGCTTGATTTTCCTGTTGTAAGCATAAATACCACCAGAGAATCTGCTTCCCCTGAGACAATGGACTATGATGTTACTGATATAATTGAGGATGCAGTTTCAAGTGTTGAGGGTATCGATTACATCCAGTCCCAAAGTTTGCAGGGTTCCGCTGTAACCACTGTTTTTTTTCGACTCGAAAGAAATATTGATTCAGCAATGCAGGATGTGCAGAATGCTGTTTCGTCTGCGATGAACAGACTGCCCACGGATATTGATCCCCCTGTTATTTCAAAAGTAAATTTCAATAAATTTCCCATTATTTGGTTGGGGGTTCATGGGCAGAAGCCTCTTTCTGAAATTAATCGTTTTGTGAATGATATTCTAAAACAACAAATCCAAACAATTCCCGGGTGCGGTGGCGTTATGTATGGTGGATTACGCCCCCGCAATATGCGCATCTGGATCGATCAGGAAAAGCTTGAGGCTTTTCATATTGATGCATTGGATGTTTTTCGTGCACTTCAGGCCGAGCATGTTGAAAAGCCCGCTGGTTACCTCAAATCAGATAAACGCGAGATTAATGTTAGGCTTATGGGCGAAGCGAAAACGCCTGCCGATTTTTCTCGTCTCCCCGTTATTTCCAAACCGGATGGTTCGATTGTAACCTTGGGTGATGTTGCAATCATTGAAGATGGTATGACTGATCGAAGGTCATTTGCAAGATTTAATAAGGAAACAACTGTCGGCGTCGGCGTAATGAGGGCGACAGGCGCCAATGTTGTTCAGGTATGCGAAGAAGTTAAAAGACGACTCCCGATTTTGAGGGCCCTGGCACCTGAGGGGGTTGAGATAGGCATATCCACTGATTTTTCTTTGTTTATTAAAGATGATATCGAGGAAGTCAAGCATTCCCTTGTCATGGGGGTAGTGCTTACCGCATTGGTAGCTTTGATGTTTTTAGGTTCCATGAGTTCAACCTTGAATGTTTGTGTTTCAATCCCCGTTTCCATCATGGGGACTTTTGTTGTTATGAAGTATTGTGGGTTCACTTTGAATTTTATGACCCTACTTGGCCTTTCGCTTTCTGTAGGGGTGGTTGTGGATGATGCTATTTTGGTGCTCGAAAACATTTACCGGCGCATGGAAAATGGCGAGACCCGATTTCAAGCTGCCTATAACGGAGCCAATGAAATTTCGTTTGCCGCCCTGGCCTCTACCTTGTCAATCGTTGCAATTTTTATTCCTGTCGCATTTATGCAGGGTGTGGTCGGACAGTTTTTCTTTCAGTTCGGCATTACTGTTACAGTTGCAGTTTTAATTTCTCTGGTTGTTTCGTTGACCATAACTCCGATGCTTTCTTCTTTGTTTTTAAGGTTACATGAAGAAGTTTTGGTTAAACCGCGCACTATGTATGGTGCAATATCCCACCCAATTAATCTTTTCAGATTCACATGGTGGGCAACTGATAAATATGTTGTTTATCCCCTATTGGTTTTGCCTACCCATTTGGTGATGGGTTTTTTGGAGATGATTTATAAGAAGGTTCTTCGGTTTGCTGTTGATCACCCCCTTGTAATTCTGCCTGTTGCATTTGGTTTTGCTTGTTCACTTGGGTTTTTAGTTACCGGGTTGAAAATACCCCTTCCCCAGTGGCTTGGCGCTAAAATTGGAACACAGGCAATTGTAATCAAGCCTATTGGGACAGAACTTGTTCCTAGTGAGGATCAGAATAGATTTGTCATAAGTTTGATTTGCCCGGTTGGGGTCAGTATTGATTATGTTGAGGAAATGATTGGTAAGTGTGAGAACCTTCTTGTCAATTTAAAGGATCCTGTCACCGACAATGAAATTATTGCCGCGATGTTTTCTTCCATTTCAATTCGCCCCGGTATGCTTATTTCTGAGGGGGTTGTTTTTATTCGGTTGATTCCATCATCAGATCGTTCTTTGACTCAAACGCAAATCATTCAAGATGTGAGGAAAAAGTTATCCGGGCTTGCCGGTGTCAGGCCAATTGTCTTGGATCTTTCCACGCAGGGGTTCACTCCCACAAGGGGGTTCCCTATTGATTTTGCAATTCAAGGGCCCGATTGGAAAACGGTTGTCGATTATTCCGAAAAAGTTCGTATTCGCATGATTGAAAGTGGCATGGTTGCTGATGTTAATTCAGATTATCGACCTGGCATGCCTGAAGAGCAACTTTTTCCCGATCGTGACAAAGCCTCGGAAATGAATGTGCCTATAAAGAAACTTGCGTTTCTTCTTAATGTTGCGTTCGGCGGGATGCGTAACGGTCGATTTACTGATGAGGATAAACGATACGATGTGCGAATGAGGCTGTTGGAAAACCAGCGTGATACGCCTGATCTATTGAGTCATTTACATGTCAGACAGGAAGTTCCATTGTCTGGAGGCGTTAATCCACCAACCATACCTATCGATGATCTTAGCCAGCACAAAACTATCTCCACTCTGCCGTTGATCAATCGTTACAATCATCTTCGTAAAATAGAAATTACTGCAAATATGAGTCCAGGCGTTTCACAGGGTGAATCGATTGCTCGATGCAAACAAATCGCAGAAGAAGTCCGCGAGGAAATGGGACTCCCTCCAAGTTATCGCTCTGTTCAGTTGGGGAATGCCAAGGCTATGGCGCAGACCATCGATAGCATGTGGCGTTCTCTGGTTTTTGGTTTTTTGGTGGCGTATATGATTCTTGGGATTCAGTTTAATTCTTTTGTTCACCCAATGACAGTTTTGTGGGCGGTGCCCTTTGGTGTTACAGGGGGGCTTCTTGTGCTTTGGGTTTGTGGAGACACACTTAACCTAATGAGTATGATCGGCTTGGTTCTTCTTGCAGGATTGGTTAAAAAGAATTCGATTATTCTTGTGGATTGTGCAAATCATTTTCGGGGATCAGGCAAAAACGCCAGAGAATCAATGTTGGAAGCAGGGGTTGTTCGCTTGAGGCCCATTATGATGACATCTCTTGCGACCATTGCAGGAGTTGTTCCGCTTGCATTTGGCTTTGGCGCAGGTGCCGAAAACAGGGGGCCACTTGCCAGAAGCGTAATCGGTGGGATTTTCCTTTCAACGGTGATCACTCTGGTAGTGGTTCCTTCGTTTTATGTTCTTCTAGAAAAAATAAACCATTGGCTTAATTCTTTGCAAAAGGAGGTCAAACCATCTCCGGTTCCTCCACCAGCTAGCGATAGCAAAAAATCCAACTTAGCTGCATTGCAGCCTATTGAGGTTTGAACACAACATGAGTTTGCCTGCCTTAAGTATTCGAAATCCTGTGTTTGCTGTGATGGTTTCTGCTGCCATGATAATTTTTGGATGGCTCGGCTACCAAGGTTTGGGGGTTAGTCAGTTTCCTGAGATTGATTTTCCTGTTGTTAGCATTGCTGTTACCAGGGAAGCAGCTTCGCCAGATATTATGGATGGCGATATTACAGATGTCGTGGAAGATGCGGTTGCAAGTGTGGAAGGCGTGGATTATATCATGTCCCGCAGTATGGAAGGCATAAGCCTTGTTACTGTTTATTTCAGGCTTGAAAGAAACATTGATGTTGCAATGCAGGATATTCAGAATGCAGTGAGTGCTGCCAGACGAAGATTGCCTGTCGACATCGATCCACCAGTTATAACCAAGGTTAATCCAAACAACCTGCCTGTGATGTGGCTTACATTGTCAGGTAGCGCACCATTGCATCGAATCAGTGATTTTGCTGAAAAAGAGCTGAAGCAGGAAATTGCAGCGATTGCTGAGGTTGGTGGTGTTCAATTTGCGGGATTACAGGCCAGATCCATTCGAATCTGGGTTGATCGAGATAAACTTACAAGTTTCAACCTTGCTGCAGATGATGTCAGGCAGGCTATTCAAAAACAACATGCAGAAATGCCAGCAGGGTATATTCAAAGCAAAATGGTGGAGTTTAATCTTCGAACCATGGGGGAAGCTTATTCTGTAAATGAATTTCGAAAGCTTTTGGTTGCGCAAAGAGACGGACAGCACATTCTTCTTGAAGATCTTGCGGTTGTTGAAGATGGGTTGGAAGATCGAAGAAGCTTGGCAAGATTTAATCGCATGCCCGCAATTGCCGTGGGAATTCGAAAGGCGATCGGAGGAAATTTGGTCGGTTTGTGCGAGAACGTTAAGAGAGAACTACCCCGGTTGCGAAAAATGTTGCCACCTGGCGTAGAGCTTAGTGTGCCTGTTGATTCCTCGGTTTTTGTTAGGGAAAATATTGACGAATTAAAACTTACCCTCATGCTGGGTGTTCTTTTTACGGGCGTTGTTTGTTATTTGTTCCTTGGTTCGATTGGAACCACTGTCAATATATGCCTTTCCATTCCAACTTCGCTCATAGGGACTTTTTTCTTCATTAATTACGGAGTAAAGTTTTTTGGCTGGCCCCCTTTTACCATTAATTTAATGACTCTTCTCGGGCTTTCTCTTTCTGTTGGTGTTGTGGTTGATGATGCAATATTGGTGCTTGAAAACATTTACAGACTTAGGGAAAAAGGGTTGTCAATGATTGATGCTGCCTTGCAGGGAGCTGGGGAAATCAGCTTTGCTGCGATGGCTGCCACCTTTTCGATTGCCGCTATTTTTCTTCCCGTTGCATTCATGTCTGGCACCATAGGTAGATTTTTCTTTCAATTTGGCGTTACTGTTAGTGTTGCTGTTATTCTTTCCCTGGTTTGTGCTTTGACTCTTACTCCCATGCTGAGTGCATTTTTTCTGAAGCTTTCGCATGAGGAAGAAAGTGCTCCTCGTCCAATTCATATCGTCCTTGTGTTGTTGATTAGTTTGATGATTCAAACCCCATTGTTTGTTTTAAGACTTTTTGTACCTTCTGGTTCTTTGCTCGAATATTATTGCTGGCCCATCAAGTTTGTTTTTAAATACCTCGCAGATTCCTTCCCCATGTTTGTTGATCCTTTTCAGTTTCTTTCAGGGAAACCCGCTTGGATGATGTTTTCCTTGGAAGTTGTAGTTGAGGTTTTGCTACTTGCTTTATTGGTTCGTTATTTCAAGCTTGTACTCTGGGCAGTTCAGTTTTTTTTCCTGAAACCATTGTTTCTTAAGCCTACAGATTGGCTTTTGAATCTAACCACATCTGCTTATTCCAAGCTGTTGGTTTACTCGCTTAAATATACCAATCTAGTTCTCGTGCTGGGGGTTTTGATTGCCCTGGCTACAGGTTGTTTTCTGGGAATTGGGATTTTGGGGCAGGAACTTGTCCCTAGCGAAGACCAAAGCAGGCTATTGGTTCATGTGGTTTGTCCTGTTGGAGCGAGCATTGATGAAATAGGAAATTTACTGGGCCGCTGTGAAACTATACTTGCAGACCGCAATGAAGTGGCTGGGATTATGACTGCCGTGGCAACTGAATCAGGGCTTTTAATGAACGAGGCAGATATTTTTGTTCAGCTTGTTCCAAGAACTGATCGTTTGCTGACTCAACAACAACTTGTTCCATTAATACGCAAGGAACTTTTGCAAGTTGAAGATGTACGGGTAGTGGTTCGAGATCAATCAACCGAAGGATTTACTCCTCAACGTGGCGATCCCATTGATTTCTCCATCCAGGGGGATTGGAAAATTCTACCAGATGTCGGGCGAAAAATAGTTGATTCAATGAATTACTCGTTGACCAAAAATAACCTCCCCATGCTGACCGATGTAGATATGGATTATCGACCAGGTATGCCTGAAGTCCAAGTGACTCCCGACCGGGAAAAACTTGCGCTATTAGGTATGCCGGTTTCCCGCCTTGCTGAAAGCATAAGCCTTCTTGTTGGAGGTGAACGAGTGGGACGGTTTACTGATAAGGGAAGGCGTTACGATGTGCGAGTCCGTTTTCAGGAACAGGAGCGAACCTCACCCGAAAACCTACTTCTTATGACTCTAAGAGCCGGTGAAAACAAGCTGGTTTCTGTTGAGGATGTTGTGCAGGAATTAAAGACCGTTTCAACTCTTCCCGTCATCAATCGTTATAATCACCAACGTAAAATCGAGATAACTGCCAACACTTCTGAAGGTATTTCTCAAGGTGAAGCTATTGCAAAATGTAAAGAACTTGCTGTTGGTATTCTTCCTGAAAATGTTACGCTTGTAGAATTAGGCAATGCAAGTGCCCTTAAAGAAACAATGACTAGTCTTATATTCGCCCTGATGTTGGGAATTGTGATTGCTTACATGATTTTAGGGGTGCAATTCAATTCATTTATCCATCCTTTTACCGTAATCCTTGCAATGCCATTCGCTGTCACAGGTGCCTTGCTTACACTTTGGCTGACAGGCGATACTTTGAACATGATGAGCATGATTGGTTTTATTCTACTTATGGGGTTGGTTAAAAAAAATTCGATTATTCTGGTTGATTACACCAATCAATTAAGAGAGCAGGGGATGGAGGTTGAAGAAGCCTTGGTCAAAGCTTGTCCAGTTCGATTAAGGCCTATCCTAATGACTTCGATCGCAACCATTGCAGGTGCAATACCCGCTGCATTTGGGGTGGGACCGGGTGCTGAAACTAGGGCACCCATGGCACGTGCCATTATTGGTGGTATTTTGGTTTCTACGGCTGTAACTTTGTTTCTTGTTCCTGCATTCTACCTGTTTGCCGAAAGATGGCGTAGCTTCGCCAGCTTTCTTGCAAGGGTGGAGGATGTTCCAAAACCCAAATAATTCCCTCGAGCATTCTTTTCATGGATGAAACAAATTTAGTAATACTTACATTTCATGAAGGGACTCTTGTGGTCAATGGTTTGCCCCAAGGATTGGTCCAAAGCTTTCCCTTCCTATTGTATGATCCCAGAACTAATAACTTTCGTTGTGAAGCCATTCATTATCGGTCGCTTATTCAAGGACTGGTTTCACTTAAAATTAATTTTAAAGATTCCGTCAAAATGTACCAAAATCAAGCATGGACTAACAAGGATGTTCGGCAACCGTTTCCCTATCAATCAGAGGCCCTTGAATCTTGGTGGAATAAAAAATCCAGAGGCGTTGTTGTTTTGCCTACTGGTACGGGTAAAACCTTTCTTGCAGTTTTAGCGATCATTCGCATGCAGCGCCCAACCTTGGTTGTGACTCCTACTATTGATTTAATGAATCAGTGGCATACGGTGCTTTCTTCTTCTTTAGGGGTATCTGTTGGAATGATGGGCGGTGGCACCCATGAAGTGCATGAAATAACTGTAACCACTTATGATTCTGCTCATATTCACTTGGCGAAATGGGGAAATAAATTCGGCTTTTTGGTTTTTGATGAATGCCATCATTTGCCTGGTTCGGTTTATTCGAATATTGCATTAGGATCGATTGCCCCTTTTCGGCTAGGTCTTACTGCTACCCCCGAAAGAACAGATGGTAATGAATCAATGCTTGAGCAATTGATAGGCCCTTTTGTTTTTCGAAAAGAAATTGGAGAACTTGCAGGTAGTTACTTGGCTAGTTATGAATCGGAAATCATTTATGTTGACCTCTCTGATGAGGAAAAAATCGATTATGAAAATGCACGAAAGATTTACCGAGATTACCTTGTTAAAAGGGGGATAAATCTTAGAGGTCCCGGTGGATGGCAACGGTTTTTGGCGGAAAGTTCCAGATTTCAAGAAGCTAAAAAAGCATACGATGCTTTTAGATTGCAAAAGAAAATAGCTTTGCATTCCAAGGCTAAAATTGATGTCTTGGAGAATCTTCTCCGTAAGCATGCAAACGATCCCTGTATTATTTTTGCAGGTGATAATTCCATGGTTTACTCGATTTCCAGAAAATTCCTCATTCCTGCTGTTACTCATGAAACCAAAGCCAAGGAACGAAAGCAAACGTTGGATAAATTTAAATCCGGCGAATATCTTGCTGTTGTCACCAACAAGGTTCTTAACGAAGGTGTTGATGTTCCCACCGCTGGCGTTGGTATTATCCTTTCTGGCTCTGGAACCGTACGGGAACATGTCCAGCGATTAGGCAGAATCTTGAGAAAGTACAAAGACAAGCGTGCCATTCTTTACGAGGTAATTAGCCGAAATACCAGTGAGGAATTGACAAGCCAAAGGCGTAGGGAGCACGATGCTTACAGGAAATAAATTACTTGCGAAAAATTACAGGGGCAGGCTTCTCGTTAGTTATCTGGAACCCTCCGATTCAAGATGGAGTGGCGTTGTTGATTGGGTTTTATCCAAGGGGAAAGATCTTCTGGGCCAATCAAGAAGCGTGTTTGAAGAGGAAATTAATGAATATCCTGGCACACTCCCTGATGCTTTAGTTTTTGCAGGATTGGTGAAGGTGTTTTCTGATAACTGTAGTTTTGAACAACCTGCGGAAGTTGATGCGATAAAAATCAGGGAACTTGTTTTTTCTTTAGCTTCAAAATTCAAACAGGAAGGGAAGTTGTCGTCCGATATTGAAGTTCGAAGAAATATTTTTGAGCTTGTAGGAAAACAAAATGAAGTTAATCCTGACGTCATTGATGCTTTGTTATATTCCGACCTAGAGTCGGAAAATAAACTTTTAGCGGTGCCTCAGGTCAACGCACAGAATCTAATCCATCGGTATAATCTTGCGCTTGCCCAGGGTGCATTGCTTAATTCCCTAAATATTGTTGTAAAACTCCCTGCATCAACACCTCCCGCAAGATTAAGGCAACTTACAAGATGGCTTAAGTTTCAGCGATTGTTGTGTGCTGTTGATAAAAATAAATCAGCGGGATTGATCTTGCAGATTGATGGGCCGTTGAGCCTTTTTAGAACAACCCAAAAATATGGGTTTCAAATTGCTTTGTTTCTACCAGCTCTTTTATTGTGCCCCCAATTTGAACTGGAGGCCGAATTGCTCTGGGGTAAAACCAAGAAACCATGCAAATTTCAAATCAGTAGTAACGATGGTTTGGTAACCCATTACGCAGATTCAGGCATGTACCGTCCTCCCGAAAACGAGATTTTTTTTCTTTTGTTTAAAAAAAGGATTGATGAATGGGATATTTCCGACTCCATTTCCGACATTGATTATTCTGATGATCTCCTTGTTCCAGATTTTGTTCTCAAAAGAAAAGCAGATCAAAAAATTGTTGGTTTAGAAATCCTTTGGAACTGGAATACGGCTATGGTCGAGCGAAGAATCAAAGATATGGAAAAGCTCAAGCTTCAAAAGTATGTTCTTGCTGTTGCTGATAAAGGAAACTTGGGGAAAGATAAGTTGGCACAAATACCTAATTCCGTTTATTTGTTTAAATCAACCCCATTGCCTCAGGAAATTGGGAAGATAATAAATGCAATTTGATTTCTAAAGTTGTTTTTCAGCAATCTCTAGAGCCCTGAGCAATCCTTTTGCTTTATTAAGGGTCTCCTCATATTCCTTGGCAGGTTCGCTGTCTGCAACAATACCTGCACCAGCTTGAAGATAGGCTTTTTGCCCCAATAAAACCATGGTTCTAAGAGCAATACAAGTGTCCATATTTCCTGAAAAATCGATGTACCCAACCGCACCCCCATAAGGACCTCTTTTATGCGGTTCCAATTCGTCGATGATTTCCATTGCCCGCACTTTTGGGGCACCGCTCAGAGTTCCAGCAGGTAGGCAGGACTTTAATGCATCTAATGCAGTCATTTCTTTTTTTAGAGTACCTTCAACAGTGCTGCACAAATGCATGACATGGCTATATTTTTCAACAGTCATTACATCAGATATCTGGACTGTGCCGAACTCTGCGATTCTACCTACATCATTCCTGCCCAAATCTACAAGCATGATGTGCTCAGCTCTTTCCTTTGGGTCTGATACAAGATCTTGCGCGAGAATTTTATCTTCTTCATCGCTTTTCCCCCGGGGCCTTGTACCCGCAAGAGGGCGGATGGTCACATGATGTTCTTCTACACGGACCATGATTTCTGGTGAACTTCCTATGAGGCAGAGGTCATCAAATCGAAGGAAGAATAGGAACGGACTGGGGTTGACAACTCTGAGAGTGCGGTAGATGTCAAATGGTTTAGCCTTGGTTTCTGTTTCAAGTCGCTGGCTTAATACAATCTGAAAAATATCACCAGCATTAATATATTCCTTGCATTTAAGCACAGCTTTTTCAAACGATTGCTGTGTAAAATTGGATTTGTAAGGCTGGGAAACCTTACCTTCTGGTTGTATGTCAGTAATTTTTAATGTGCATTGGTTGTTTTGAAGTTGTTGTACGATCGCATCGATTTTGTTGCATGCGATTTTGTACGAATCTTCTTTGTTGTTGTCTGAAACGTGGGCATGCACCACTACAGCGATTGTTTTGTTAATATGATCAAAAATCACCATGTGATCATAAAATCCAAAACATAAATCTGGAAGGTTCCTGTCATCGTTTGGAATATTTGGCAGGTCTTCTACATAACGAACCGTGTCGTAACCAGTAAAGCCAACAGCGCCCCCACAAAATCGTGGTAGGCCCATAATATGGGGTGAACGATATTTGTTGATGTATTCTTGTAAAAGTGCTACTGGGTCATTATCATCTGTGATGCTTTGGACAAAAGTTTCTGGATGATTTGGATTTCGTGTTTCAATCGTTACTGTTTTCTTTTTTACACTGAATCTTAAAAAAGGATTTGTTCCTAGAAAGCTGTAACGGCCTACTTTTTCTCCCCCGACAACACTTTCGAACAGGAAAGACCATTTATCTTGTGATAATTTACAATAAGCGCTTACTGGGGTTAGTGTATCACCTGTTAATTGTCGAAATACCGGAACCATGCTGTTACTTTTTGCATGTTCCAGAAAAGATTCTAGGTTAGGCCTGTGTCCCATGAGATTTATTCTTTACTAGGTTAAAACCAGAATTTATACCTTTAAGCTGTATTCCATACTACCAATTTTAAAAATATTAGGTTATGAAAGTATGGTTGATCCTTGACCTACTGATATTAGCTTGCATATTTATATATTAATATTCTATGACTTCAGGGGTGTATTTGGAATTCCGATGCATTGTTATGGTTGTAATACTTCAGTAAATAAAGACCAAGAACGTTGTAGTTCCTGTGGTTTTCCGTTGAAAATAGTGTTAGGAAAATGCGAAAACTTTTCAGATGTTGGTGTTGAATATCAAAACGAATGGCTGAAATATCGCGAAGAGATTACCGCCAACGCTTCAAATAAGAGTTTATTGCCTTTAATTGGCATTTATTTTGGGTTCCGATGTATATTACTAAGTAATGAAGGGTCTAAAAAAGCGCGCCTTGTTAAAAAGAATGAGTTAGCCAATAGGTTTGTTCATATTCGTCGGTTGGGCATTTTTGGTTTAATAACAAACTTTATAGCCTTTATTTTTATTGTTATTGGTATAATAAGTTTTTTTCGTTCACCTTAATTTTTTTGCAAGACTTAATCTGCAAGTTTTCTTTTATCGATTTATCTCGTACCTCCTGCTTTTCTTTGAATATCCTTCTGATTTATTACAAATTTTAAAAACTGTGAATTTTAAAGGTTCATCTGGTGTTTTAAACAAAAAAAACTTAACATTAAATGATGTACTATGTTGAACGCTGTCAAAAAAACTAAAGGTGATTTATGAGTTCGGAACTAAATCCAGAACCTAAAAAAGAACCCGAAACTATCACTCAGGAAGTTAAATACTCCCAAGTGAGTGCTAGGGTTACCGATAAAGTTTCCAGCGGTGTTTTTTCATCTGGAGCTTTGTTGCTTAATGGCCAAAACGAGTTTATTTTGGATTTTTTGCAAAGAATGGTCCAGCCCCAAAGGGTGGTGGCAAGGGTTGTCATGAGTCCACCTTCTCTTTTGAGTTTTTGTAATGCCCTTGAAGAAAATCTTTCCATGTATCAGGCAAAATTTGGTGCACCTCCCCAGTTACCACCACCGCCTCCAGGTTCTGTGCCCCTTCCAATTGAAGAGTTATACGCTCAATTAAAAATAGCTGATGAGATGTTGGAAGGTTCCTACAGTAACGCAGTGATGATAAGTCATAGCCCAAGCGATTTTGTGTTTGATTTTATTGCAACTTTTTATCCTAGAAGTGTGGTTTCTGCCAGGGTATTTATGTCCTCATCGCAAATTCCTCCTTTTCTTAATACTTTGAAAAAAGGTTTTCAGCAATTTAAAGACAAGATAATTTTGCCCCCTGCTCACGGCCAAAATCCGTCTCCACCTCCTGCTTAGAATGATTGAAACCGATAATATAATTTTGGGTGTTAAAGAATGAATGAGCTGGATTCTTTGCCAGTTGCATTGGTAATGCCTGAGTTAATCAAAGTTTTAAGCAATGGTAATGCCGCAGTGCTCCATGCGCCTCCAGGAGCGGGGAAAACGACTCTTGTTCCCCTTGCGTTAATCAAAGCCGGATATGATGGGGTTGTTTTGATAGAGCCTCGAAGGTTGGCGGCCAAAGCTTCTGCTTTTCGGATTGCATGTTTGCAAGGTTCAAAAATTGGGGATTTAATTGGGTATCAGGTCCGTTTTGATTCCAATTATTGCAGTAAAACAAAATGTTTGGTTGTTACGACTGGAATCATTTTAAATTGGTTGTCATCTGACCCTTATCTTTCTGAATGTAAAATCCTTGTCTTTGATGAATTTCATGAGCGAAGCCTTGAGAGTGATCTTTTGTTGGGTATGGCTAGGCTTTTGCAAAAAACTGTAAGGCAGGATTTAAAAATTCTTGTAATGAGCGCAACAATCGATAGCCATAAAGTTTCAGCTTATATGGATGATTGCCCTGTGATTTCCAGCATGGGAAAAATGTATCCTGTTGAGGTAAGCTATCACATAGCTAAAAAAGATTTCCGGTTGGAAGATGCCATTGCTTCAGAGATTGGTAATATCAAACGAAAAACTCAAGGTGACATTCTTGTTTTTTTATCTGGGATGCACGAGATTCTTTCCTCCAAGGCCCATCTTGAAAAGCTATTTCCAGAATTGGATATACATATTCTTCATGGTGATTTGCCCATTGAAATACAGGAGAAAGCTTTAAGAAAAGCTCCGCACGATAGAGTTATCTTGTCCACCAATGTTTCAGAAACATCGGTTACAGTTAACGGAGTAAAAGCCGTCATTGATTCCGGGCAGGCAAAAAAAAGTTTCTTTGATGCCAGGTTGGGGCTAAATAGTCTGCAAACAATTCGTATATCCAAAGCTTCTGCAGATCAACGGGCGGGCAGGGCAGGTCGAGAGGCACCTGGTTATTGTGTCCGGCTTTGGTCCGAGAAAGACCAGATTATGCGGGAAGATTTTGACAAGCCTGAGATCCAACGAGTGGATTTGGCTGAAGCCCTGTTGCGCCTTTTTTCCTTTGGAGAAAACAACTGGGAAGAATTCCCCTGGTTTGAAAAACCCAATTATCTTGCAGTTAATAACGGTATCAAACTACTGGAAAGCTTGAAAGCTATTGAGCAAGGGAAAATTACCCCCCTTGGTTTAAAGATGAATGAAATTCCACTACACCCAAGGCTCTCATCGATTTTACTTAAGGGGACAAGTGGAACCCTTCGCAAGATAGCTTTGGGTATTGCAGTTCTATCTGAAAGATCTGTGTTTGATCAAAAGTTTGATGGTTCAAGTTTTAACCGCGATCAAGGTTCTTCTAGTTCAGATGTTCTTGATGTAGTTGAAATTCTTGAAGACTATCAGTCCTTTAAAAAAATATTCCATGGTAATAATGTAATTCCTGATCGGGCAGCGAACGTTTTTCGGGTCCGTGATCAATTGATTGCGTCTTTTGGTGCGGATAAATCACTGGAAAAAAAAGAAGGTGAGGAAGATTTTCTTCGAGCAATGCTAGCGGGTTTTCCGGATAGGGTTGCAAAAAGACGAGAAAAAAACAGCTTAAAAGCTCTTATGGTCGGAAACCGTGGAGTTGTGCAATCAAAAAAAAGTATGGTTAGGGATCATGGCTATTTTGTTTGTGTTGATATTCAATCCGGTGAAGAGGAATCGATTGCAAGGATGGTTTCGGGTATCAATGTTGATTGGTTGGACTCTTCTTTTAAAAAAAACCAGCGCGAGGTTATTTATGATCCTGTTTTAAAAAAACTTGTTGCAGTTCAAAAATCATATTACATGGATTTGGTTTTGGATGAAAAAGATTCGCATTTGACAATTGATGATTTGAGTGGTGAAATATTGCACCAAGGATTACGGAAAAATTTGAAGGAAGTCCTGCCCGAGTTTGATTCGCCCGCGGGTCAATTGCTTGAACGGATAAAAATTTACGGGCAATTATTTCAGAATAAAAATTTACCCGTGATTGATTCTGATTCCTTGCTGGAACCTCTATTGTGGATGTGTAAGGGAAAAAAAACGCTTGCAGAAGTTAGGAGTGGGGATTGGCTTAATGCTGTAAGAATGATGCTTTCTCATGAACAGTATGTGGTATTGCAAAAAGAATTACCTGAAAAGTTGGTATTGCCCTCAGGTAAAATTGTGCCTTTAAAATACCAATTGGGAAAATCTCCGTTGCTTGAGGCTAGAATTCAAGAGTTATTTGGCTGGAAAGAAACGCCAAAACTGTGCGGTGGCAAATTGCCTCTTTTAATTTCATTGTTGGCCCCTAATTATCGATCACAACAATTAACCTTCGATTTAGCAGGGTTTTGGAAGAACACCTATCCGCAAGTTCGAAAAGATTTGCGCGGTAGATATCCAAAACATGCCTGGCCAGAAGACCCGTTAAAAAGTGAAACGGAACCTTGAATAAAGGCTCCGTTTCGAATTGCATCAAAGAACAAAATTTTATGCGTTATATGTGGAGCTTGAAACATCGCCACCACGGCCAGTCCAGTTGGTGTGAAAAAATTCACCCCTTGGTTTATCAGTTCGCTCGTAAGTGTGGGCGCCAAAATAATCACGCTGAGCTTGCAACAAATTGGCAGGTAATCGCGCTGTTCTATAGGAATCAAAAAATGACAAAGCAGTGCTCATTGCTGGTACTGGTATACCTTTTTTGATTGCCAGAGCAACAATGTTCCTCCAGCCCTTTTGAGAGCGTTTCATTTCTTTTTTAAAGTAGCTGTCAAGCAAAAGATTGCTAAGGCTTTTCTTTCGGTCGAATGCTTCTTTGATTTTCCCAAGGAACCTGCTGCGAATAATACAGCCACCTCTCCACATCAGGGCTATGCCGCCATAATTTAATTTCCAGCCATATTCCTTGGCTGCTGCTTGCATCAACATGTAGCCCTGTGCGTAGCTGACTATTTTGGAAGCATAAAGAGCGTCATGGATGTTTTGGATAAGCTTTTCTTTCTTTCCTGAAATTTTAGGCTTGGGACCCTTGATTGCTTTTGCTGCTGTTGTTCTTTCGTCTTTTAAGGCGGACACACACCTTGCATAAACAGCTTCGGAGATCAGAGTTACAGGCATGGCAAGTTCTTGGGAATTAATGACAGTCCATTTACCCGTGCCTTTTTGGCCAGCAGCGTCTAAAATCTTTTCCACCATTGGTTGGCCATCAGAATCTTTGAAGTTAAGAATATCTCTTGTAATTTCGATTAGATAGGAATCAAGTTCGCCCTTGTTCCATTCTTCAAAAACCTTATGCATTTCATCGTAGGAAAGTTCCAGGCCTTTATGCAAAATATCGTAGGCTTCACATATTAATTGCATGTCACCATATTCGATTCCATTATGAACCATCTTAACATAGTGGCCTGCACCGCCCTCCCCCACCCAATCACAGCATGGTGTTCCATCTTCGACCTTGGCGGAAATATCTTGAAAGATGGATTTCACATGTTTCCAAGCCTCAGGGCTACCTCCCGGCATAATGCTGGGGCCACGACGTGCACCCTCTTCACCGCCAGAAACTCCAGTACCAATAAATAAAATCCCCTTTGATTCCAGATATTTGGTACGCCTAACGGTGTCGCCAAAAAGGGAATTCCCTCCATCAATGATGATGTCACCTTTTTCGAGATGGGGTAAAACTTGTTCGATAAAGTCATCAACAGCTTGACCAGCCTTGACTAACATCATGACTCGCCTTGGTTTTTTGAGAAGTTTGCACATTTCTTCAATGCTGTGAGCGCCTATTACTTTGGTTCCCTTGGCTTCTTTTGCAAGAAAATCGTCAACTTTGGAGGTGGTTCTGTTGTAAGCAACCACTGTGTAACCATGATCATTCATGTTAAGAATTAGATTTTGGCCCATAACAGCCAATCCAATTAATGCGATATCGCCCTTGGGTTCAAAATTGCTCATATTTATTTCCATTAGAAAAGAGGTCTAACAATGTCATTTAATAATTTGAAGAAATGCCAAGCATTGCCAAATCTCAATGACCTATACAAGATAATCTAGGCATAATTTGCTCATCTGGCTAGGAAAACATGAGAATTGTAATGAAGAAGTTTTTACCGGTAAGCCACTGGCATGTTAGAATAATTGATTGACAAAATAATCAATATTAAAAAAAGGATATAAAAAATGGCTTCAAGTATTTTTCCGATGGTTTCTCCTAAATTTGATCCTGCTCCCATATTTGAATTATTTCGCGGAAATTATGCAACCGAATTGCTTACAGCAGCAGTTAATCATTTTAATGTTTTTGAGGAAATAGCCCTAAAAAAAGTTGGATCTGACGATTTGAGAATCAAATTAGGTTTGGAAAGACGAGCTTGGATTGTACTGATAACTGGATTGAAAGCTTTTGGGTTATTGTTGGAGACCAACGGGGTTCTTGAGCTTTCTGAAATTGCAAAATCTACGCTTTTAAAAGATTCAAGGCATAGTATTGCTGCATATATTGGTTTATCTGCACAAAATCCTGGTGTGCTGGAAATGGTGAACCGCCTAAGAGTTTCAACTCCTATTCATGCAGATAAGCCTGATGTTGGCGCAGCTTTTATATTTCGTGAAGGCTTGGATTCCGCAATGGATAAAACAGAAAGTGCAATCAATCTTACTTTGTCTCTTTCTGGAAGAGCTATGAATGTCGCACCGGTTCTTGCAGAAAAACTTCCAATTCAAGAAAATAAAATGATCCTTGATGTTGGAGCAGGCAGTGGCCTTTATTCGATTGCATTGCTTGAAAAGAACAAAGATTTAAATGCCATACTCTGGGATGGTGCAGAGGTTTTAAAAGTTGCGGATCAGTTTGTTAATCAAGCAGGGCTGGCCTCCAGGGTTAAAAATCTTCCCGGTGATATGTTTGCAGATCCAGTGCCTGCAGGGGTGGATGTTGTTTTGCTTTCAAATATTTTGCATGATTGGGATGAACCTGAATGTATAACCCTTGTCAACAAGCTTGTTGATGCTCTTCCCAAAGGCGGATTGCTTCTTGTGCATGATGTCTTTTTAAATGATGAGCTAGATGGACCCTTGGAGATTGCATTGTATTCTGCTGCTCTTTTCTCCTTGACTGAGGGAAGAGCTTATAGCAAAAAAGAATATCAGGCATGGTTAAATAAAGCAGGGATGACCTTGGTAAAAGTCATCCCTACACTGGCTCATTGTGGTGTAATGGTGTTTTCTAAATAAGAAATAAGTTATTAGACGCCCATAACATTATAACCGCAATCTACGTATAAAACCTGCCCGGTAATAGCAGAAGCCAAAGGACTGCATAAAAATGCCGTGGCATTACCGACTTCATCTGCTTCGATAGGCCGTGGCAATGGGGATCTGCTGGTGGCATGATCGATCATTTGGCCGATATCGCCAATAGCTTTTGCAGCTCTGGAGGCATAGGGGCCTGCGGAAATAATATTCACCCTGATTCCTTTTGGCCCGAGATTGCTTGCCAATTGTTTAGCATCAATTTGCAAAGCAGATTTTGCAGTAGACATGCCACCACCGTAATGCGGGACCACCCTTTCGCCACCGATATACGAAAGGCCAACCACGCTTGCTCCCCCAGGTCTGTTTTCCATCAAAGGTAGTGCAGCTCGGCTGAGGGCAGTAAGGGAATAAGCACTAACACTTAGGGCTGTGAGATAAGCAGCTCTGGAAGTGCTAATTGCCGGATTTTTTATTTCAGGACTGAATGCAACAGCATGGATAAGAATATCGACACTTTTGACTTGTTGGGAAAGGGAATCGATCATGCCTTTGATTGAAAAATCGCCATGCTTTGCAAAGCGTTTGTCTGTCTTGGTTTTTTCGTCCACATCATCCATGGTGTCAAAACCGACATCACAAGGGAGGATCTTTTCGATTTTCATGCTTCCTTGAGCATAGGGAAGAATTCGACTTTCTGCGTCAGCTTCACGCTCCATAATACTTTCAACAATACCAACCAGCCTGGGGTGGACAGCAAAATATAGTGATGCGCCAGCAGCTTGCAAAGTTTTTGCAATATGCCATGCGAACCCAACATTATCACCTACCCCAGTAACAAGCGCCACTTTACCTTTTAAATCAATAGGAATCATGAGAGCTCCTGCAAACTCGAACCATTCAAAAGTAAGGGAAAGTAATCAGAAAATCACCTTTTGAAGGTCGAACCAGTTTGGCGAATTCTGTTACCAGAATCACTAGATCCAGATGTAAGTTGAATAATCGCCTGATCGGCTTCCATTCGAACTCTTGGATCCAAGTCCGTTTTCTTTTCGTTGATCACTTCCAACACTTCTATACTATTGATTTTCATGCGAGTAAGCGAGCGTATACAGGCTGCTCTTACCATTGGGGCTGGATCTTCCTTAACTGCGGTTGCCAAAGCCTGTACTGCCAGGTTTATGGATCCCCCTCGGATTTTAGAAAGTTGATCTGCAGCATATTCCCTTTGGGAAGGTTGGTTTGCGTTTTTCAGCATCACAATATTTTCCATCAGAAATGTATCTGCAGGAATTATTGATGTTTCTGGTTGAATGTAAGCCATCATATTTGCAGGCATTTGGCCTGAACTTGCACTTTGAAACATAGGATTATTTGAACTTACTCCAGAAGGGGCAATTCCCTGGGCGGGCATTTCACCACCTTTTGGTATTGGTGGATTAAATGCATTCTGCATTACAACTGTTGATTCAACATCTGAGGGAATAGGCCGTTGATTTGGAACCGGAGTGAAGGCGTTTGCCATTCCTTGAGTAGGGTAAACTGTGCCAGCCATTATCCTGGGTGGATTGCTTGGATAAAGTTGTGGAGCCTGAGGAGGAGTAAATATTTGAGATGTTGGTGGGGCACCCATAGGTTGGCCATTGGGCATGTAAGGAACGAATCTTATAGGAGGTGCACCAGCAGCTAATACTGAACCATTGCCTGGAGGTGCTTTTTCCTCAGTTTGGGTAACTGCATTAGGTTTTGCCCAGAATCCATAAATCCGTCCCATGGTGCGGTCAAGAAAATCAGGATTTTTAGGAGCTGTGGGTTCTTTCTTTTTGGAAAGAACCAATTTTGATTGTCGGGGTTCTTTGATAACAACGATTGGATGGCTAGCAGTTTTTTCTAAAGGTTCTGTGACAATTTTTGGGGCATTTTTAGCTTTGGCAACTGGTGTGGTATTAGGAATTTGTTTCGGGGTCACCTTTATAGTATCTGTAGAAGTTTCCTTAGTTGGAATTTTTGGAGTAACTTTTGGTGGGGAATTTTCGGCGAGTTCAGCATTTGTTTTAGGTGCTGCGCCTCCAGAAACAATTGCTTCTACTTCTTTATTCGAACTTTCTCTTCCAACAGCTTTGACAGCCTTCTTGGCTATCTTTTCTTCTAACTTTGGGTGCAAATAGTCAACACTTTTAAGTGGATCAGGTTTGGTTCGATCTGCGTGCGGAAGCTCAGTCTCTGTGGGTTGGTTTTTTGTAATGTTGGTTTTTTCCTGTGACAAATCCATTTTGCCCCATGATTTTCGCCAATCTTGAGGTTTAGGTTGTTCGATCTCAGGCTTTTTTGTTTCACTTGGAATAGAGTTGATAGCTTCAATGGATTTATTTACCACAGTTGGATTTTTAATATCTGTAACTTTCGAATCACTTTTATTGCCAGCAGCATTAATGCTAGCAGGATTCATTTGTTTTTCTGAACTCGATGAATCTACAGTATTACCGTTTGACTTGCCAATTAAAGGCGGTTTAGTTGGGAGTTCCTTAATGGATATTATTTTTTCTGGTCCAGCGCTGGTCGTGGTTACGAGATTTTTTTCTTCTTTAAGAATAATAACTTTTTCTGTACTGGGCTGTGCTGTTTTTGCCGCAAATAATTTCTTGCTTTTTTCTGGTACGACAACAACTTTGTCGGCCCCTGGTGCTGGAATAGTTATGAATTCTGTAGTTGATGGTTTTTCATTTGGGCTGGCAACTGTGGGTGCACCTTCTTTTTTAATAGTTGCAGTTTCGGTTTTTGAAGGTTTATTATCTTTTTGGATTGCTGTTTGCATTGGTACGGTTGTTGAATTATTGATGGCAGTTTTGGCCTCAACTTTTACCGGTTCTTTTTGTGCTGGAGTTGCTTTTGCGGTGTTATATTCAGGAGGAGCAGGTGAATTCGGTGGCGGGGTATTGGCATCTACCCAGTGGTAATTAATGGTTGAGTTTTTTTCTTTAGAAGAGGAGGCATTTTGAACGATGGTGATTTTTCCCCCTGTTTCAAGTGCTTCTACCAAGTAGCATTGTTGTCCGGTTTTACTTGTCCAAGCTAAAATTAGCTTGCATTTAATTGGAGCTTTACCTTTTTCATTTACTGTTAAAAACCTGTCTTTAGGTTTTTGTATTTCGTTGTTAACAGGGGCTTCAGAATAAGCCAATCCAATGGTGGTTCCAGTGAACGCCAATAGCAATGAGCTTAGCCATAATTTGCGTAACATGATCTAATCCCCCAGCATAGTGTTAATTCTATGCCAATAAATGTTAGGTATACTGTTCTATTTATCGGTAATGCAGGAGATTAGCTTGAAAGGGAATTTGACGAAAAAACCTAATATTCAGGCAGCTACGTAAAATAGAAAGGGTCAGTTGGCAAAACCAACTGACCCTAGGTAGTTTAGGAGACAGGGGGAGACTATTTGGCCCCACCCATTTCGCGTCGATATAAAGGTAAATGCCTGTAGTAAACTTCCATGGTAAGAAGGGCCATAGATGTAGCCATTATCCTACCACCCGCATCAGCATGGGCTCCAAGTGCATCCCAGCTTCCCGAGAGCATGATTTTTTTAGGATCTGCACCTTGGATTTGCTTGCCAATTAAAATATCACGTACACCGTTTTTACGAACTCCACCAACTTCGGGGCCCAAGTTCCAAAAGTCCCAAGCTTCGCCGCCCATATGATGCATAACCTGAGTTGCATAATAAATTTGGTACATGTTGTAATTAGCTGGACTAACGCCTGGGTGAATCTTTTTCATAATCTCAACGCCTTTTAAAAGGCCAGGATTTCTAGGGTTAACACCCATGTACTGTCTACAAAGCATCCCAATAGCGGTCATCGCAGGTGCTGCGCCAGGATCAGTGTAGCCATAACCTCCAGATTTTGGATCGTGAACACCATCAAGGTATTTTTCAACCATTTTATAACGTTCGGTAGGGACTTTAAGACCAGCCATTTGGCCGCTTTTTAATGCCATGGTGCACCAACCAGTTACTGAGGTGTCGCCTGGTTGTTTAGGGCCATAGCGCCAGCCGCCACCATCATGTTGAGCATAAATTAAATAATCTAATGCTTTTTGGGCAGAAATTTTGACCAGGGGATCACTTGTCATGCCATAAGCTTCGCACATGGCGATGGTGGCTAATGGGTGGGAGTAAAGACCACCACCATAATTGCCATCTTTGCCTTGTTTTTTTATAAGAAAGTTAATGCCACCCATGACAGTTTTGCTGTAGTCTTCCTGAGATTTTTTACCCGAGGGCTTGTGGGTTATACCCGCAGCAAGGAAGGGTAATAAACCAAATCCTGTTGCTGCGATATCGTTATTTTGCGCCTTTTCCCCGGTATTGTGTTTGATTATTTTCGAGGCGGGATTTCCGATGGGTGCGGTGCGATAATGATCACCGTATTTATCAAGTGACCAATGGCCATCATCGGCTTGGTGTAAAGCAAAAAACTTAAGGCCTCGAGCTACTGCAGCTTCAGAAAGGGCATTACCACCCCCTTCGTTGAGGAGTTTTTCTCGGGTTGCCCCGCTACGGCCTGCAATCCCGCCAGGGGCATAAATCCCACCCATGCCACCAATAGAACCAACATTGCTTCCAAGGCCGGAAACATCTAATGATGGGGCAGCACCAGTACCACCACCAAAGCCTGGAGGTGGTGGAACATTTGATGCAACGGTTTCGGGCGAATTTGGAATACCAACAGATTGAGATGGATCTTCAGGGCCGGGAACGCTCATTTCGTCTTTGCGATCCACATTGTACTGGGTCGGCACTTCAATGTCGTTGCCTATATCCGTTACTGTTAGATCTGGTTCTGGTTCAGATTCCTCAATTTTTGTGGGCTCATCGAGCTTTGCAGCTTGCACCGGAGCACTTTCGAAAGGAATAAGCATGATCAAGAGAATGAGCAAACCGTGCATTGCAGCACTAACAACACCAGCGCCCAGCGCCCAAGCAATGTTAGCATAACCACCTTTGTCTTGAATCGTTTCGGAAAGCTCAAGACGCCCAGCTTGGTGTCCAATTCCTGCAAATACTGCCAAACCCATCGCTGGTTTGGTTGCTGCAACAATAGGAGTTGCACCTTCTAGCAGTACGGAAGTGACATCAATACCCCTGTCGCGGGCGATCATTTCCGCATTTTTTTCACTTTGGGCGACAATCTTAGATTCAATCGGCTTTCCCGTACCCTTGATCGTGCCTTTGACAATATAGTTTTGCGACATGAATAACTCTCCTGAAATTTATTGATACTTTATTATTGCATGTATGCTTTAGGAAATCAATCAAATCCTATAGCTGGGAAAGTTTGAATTTCCAGAATCGTTTTCTGTTAACTTAGACGCAGAAATCTCAATTTGGTTCCCGTTAAATGCAGAATAATCTTTGAAAATTGGGTCGACTTCTATGTGTCGGTTTCTTAATCGGTTTGTAGTCTTCTGATCGCCACGCAAAAACCAGATAATTAATGCAATAATTCCTGTAAGAACCACCAACGAAGCTACGGTAAACAAAGGCAACAGCCCTTTTGCCCAAGTTGACCCTTCTTCATAAGATTCGATCGACCCCCTTTTGACATTCAAGGTTTTTCCAATGACTAAAGGCGTATCTTTCCAAGGGTTTTCACTACCACTATTAGCTGTTTTGTAGCGATATTTTTTGAAAAAGTAGCCTTGAAATTCAATCAGAAAATCATCCTTTTCAAAAGGTTGAATGTTGTTAGGCAATTCCGTGAATAGGATACAGACAGGGTTAGGCCCATACATCTCTTGAAAGACCCAGCCTTCGTAAAGTTCGGATACACCAACATTAAGCAATGCCGCAGGGGGAGTTATCTTTCTAAGGCGCCTAAGCCTTCCTTTGATCTCAACAACCTCGCCTCGATTTGTTTTAGGTTTGGTCATTAAATCAGAGAAAGTAAGTTCTTTTCGGGCGGATTGTGTGAAGGCCAAGGCAGAGGTTTGGTACGCCATCAGCACAAATTCACAATAGGCTGAAGCTTCAAGATCATCGATTGACGGTCCCAATAGGGGTTTCTCGTCTTTGATCCGTTCTAAAAATTCTTCTGGAATCGGTCGGACAACATCTGAATTAATCAAAGACCAAAAATCTTCTTCGTCACCAATTTTTAATATTCCGATAGTTTCAATTCCTGACATTGCAGACCCAGCGGGCAAAAATAGTAATCCACAAGTTGCAAATAGGGATTTGTCTCTTCTGGAAGAAAGAGGTGTGCTAAAAGACCATAAATTGAAACCAGAATCGTCCCCACTAACCAAGGTAGAAAGAGAACTTAGTATTCCTACCCCAGAGTTTGTTCCTGAACCGATACAAAGGGTTGCTAAATAACTCTGCTCAGGTTGAAATAATTGGAATAAAGGAACGGTATCAATATCTTGTGCAATTGCTTTATTGGTTGAAAAGAGGAAGGCTAAAAATAGAAGAACCGATGCAATAGATTTACAAATGTTATTATATTTGGCCATCTTTCATGCTCGGAACAGTTAATTTACCACGCTGATGTTGAATCCCGGAGGTTCAACAAAACTGACATTTTTGAATCCTGCTTTTCGACAAGTGTCTGCCACCATTATAACATTGGACCATTTTAATTTGCTAGCAGGCTGTATTTTAACAATCTCTTTTTCTGTTGCAGTCTCGTTTGCTAATTTTAGTTTTTCAAAAAGCTCCTTTAGATCTCCCACAATAATCGAGCCGGAATTCTGCTTGATGTGTATTTTTGCAATTTCGCCCCGGTTTACATCATCTGTAACCGCTTCAACAACGATTGTTACATCAGCTTCGATTTTTGGAGGGGCATCAGGATCGGGGGGAGGAGGCGGTGTCTTGGTTTCCTTGGCAGCAGCTTCATTTTCGGATGGCAGGCTTAAATCAAACTGTCCCTCAAGCCCTGAAGGATTGTAGGTAAAGATGAAAAACGTAAGTAATTGAAAAGCCATATCCAACATGGGTGTTATGGGCAGTATGACTTCTGGTGATGGTTCTTCGTTTTTATGCTTGCTCATATTGGTTGTGCCACGCTCTTTGTAACAGCCCTGAGTTTTATTTGCCTGAATCCCTCAATCTTGCACATCTGCAAAACTCGGTAAACCTGATCATAGTCAGTAAGCTTGTGGGCTCTCATGACAATTGTGGTTTTGACTTTACCGTCTTTGCTAGTTCTTTTGAGGGTATTGAACTGGTTTCGAAGCCAGAACTTAAATTCGCTGAATCTCATGGGTTCTTCGCCAAGGATAATAATAAAAGGGTCGCCTTCTTTAAACTTATCTGTCAGTTTTTGAAGTGCGGTAGCTCCTTTGGATTCATAATCCTTTAAAATGAATGGCCGAACATTTATAAATAAAACATCCGTCTCATTTTTGTCCATGGGCACGGCAGACATAGATTCTGGAAGTACAATTTCTTCTGAAACCTGATTGGTTACAAAATTAACGCACATCATGAAAAACATAAGAAGCTGTAAAACCACATCCAATAAAGGAGTGAGGTTTGGTTCCATGTTTCCTTCGCCGGAAGCACCATGACTCATGGTATATTAACCCCTGATTTGCCTTATAATTTAGTCTTTAAATACCCTGTTAAGTCTCGTGGGGATCATTTCTAATGAAAGAAAGATCGCTAAAAGATTAAACTTAAACTTGGGGCATTGATTTTGTTGGGACATTTGGGGCTGCAGCAGGAGCACTAGGTTGACCTGCGGCTTTTTTAGTACTGTGATACATCTGGGTTAAAAGATCATCAGCAATCAAGCTTGTATCCATCGAAATTTTTATTAATCGATTGCGATAAAATGCATGAAAGAAAATTGCTGGAACGGAAAGGCCGATCCCCAGAAGTGTAACTACAAGTGCATGCGAAATACCATCGGCAAGCTTGTCTGGCCTAGGGGTAGAACCGGGTCTGCCAAGTTCCATAAAGCTAAGAATCATACCAAACACTGTTCCAACCAAACCAATGAGGGGCCCAAGTGTCCCGATAGTTGAAAGGTAAGTGATTGCTACTTCCTTACTGGCTTTGATGCTATCAACCATATTGTAGGATGATTCCCTAGCATCTTCGATGCCATATTGAAGCCTGGACATACCCTGGCTCATTACTCTACCGAGAAAGGACCCATCTTCTTTGGCTATATCGAAGGCTTGTTTGAATTGCTTCTTATTGACCAAGTCGGTAAATTCTTCGACAAAATTCGGGGGAATGGATGTAGCCAATCGAAGTTCCATTGCCAAAAGGCAAATAAGCGCAATAAGGGCAATTGAAATAGCGAGAATCATTGGCCCGAACACCCAGCCAGCAGATTTAATAATGTGCATAAAAAGACTGGTATTTGCAGCAGGTTTGGCTTCACCTTCATCTTTTTTCTCAGCAGCAGGAGCTGCATCTTGAAAGGCATAGGAACTGTTCGCACTGATTAGGAATCCAGCTAGAACTAATGAAATAAATGCAAGCCTTGACAAAGTCCCTGACATGAAGTTCCCCTTAATAAGCGTTAGCATGTTGTCTATCCTTTTCAAAACAGCGAAGTCTTTATAGCGTGAAAACACGTTTGGAAACATAACAATTTCGAATATCTTCAAAATTTCATTTGATTTATATTTTGACACACCCCAGACGATATTAGTTCCTTTGGAATTAAAATCATTAAAATTAAATGAACTTTCTTTATAACAACGATGAAACTGCGTCTTGTCAAGGAATTATCCTCCTACTTTTCCCGGATTTTTTCTTGGAAGTGTTTTAATGTTTTTGTAAGCCCGGCAGTTCGTTGTATTTTTGGTTCCCAACCTAAAAGCTTCTTTGCTCGGGATATATCAGGTTTTCGAACTTTCGGGTCGTCTTGAGGTAACGGGTGGAAAATGATCTGGCTTTTGCTACCAGATAGCTCAAGGATCTCTTTAGCAAATTCTAAAATTGTTACCTCACTGGGGTTCCCCAGATTTACAGGTTCATGAAAATCCGTGAATAATAATTTTGTGATGCCTTCCACTAAATCATCAACATGGCAAAAACTTCTTGTCTGCGACCCATCTCCATATACCGTTAATGGGTCTCCCCTTAGTGCCTGCCCCATAAAATTTGGGAGCACTCGGCCGTCGTCCAGTCTCATTCGGTTTCCATAGGTGTTGAATATTCGAATGATGTGGGTGTTGATATTGTGACAACGATGGTACGCCATGACCATGGCTTCGGAAAAACGCTTAGCCTCATCATAAACACCACGAATGCCAATAGGGTTGACATTTCCCCAATAATCTTCACTTTGTGGGTGCCTTTCGGGGTCGCCATAAACTTCGCTTGTGCTAGCTAAGAGGTAGGAGGAGTTCTTGGCCTTTGCTAATCCCAGAGTGTTGTGGGTGCCTAAGGATCCAACTTTCAATGTGGGAATGGGATGCCTTAGATAATCAACTGGACTTGCGGGAGAGGCGAAGTGCAAGATGTTGTCGATTGGGCCATCAATGTCAAGATGGTGGCTTATATCGTGGCGAATAAAGCTGAATTGCGGATTGCTCCTCAAATGATCCACATTTCCAAGGCTTCCGGTGATTAAGTTGTCTACGCAGATAACTTCATGACCCAAGCCCAAAAATGTTTCACAAAGGTGAGACCCGACGAATCCTGCACCGCCGGTAACAAGTGTTCGCACTAGTGGGATCCTTTCAAGCGTTCTTTATCGAGGATGTCTTCTTTTTAAAATACAACGAGGTTTAATTTACAAGCTTCTAAATCATAAGATTTATTTCTATTATTTTTATGGTCTTGTAAACTGGTTATATGTTATCTAATATTCGTTGAAAGAATAATAGTTGATTTATTTATTCGACAATTGTGAATTATTTATTGTCTGACAAATAGTTTAGGTCGTAACTTTTTAGTTTCCTTTGTTTATTTAAAAAAGAGAGAATGATGAATACAAATCCTACCCGATTTTATACCGTGGTCCCGAGTCTTCCCCAGCGTTTAAATGCGCTTCATAAACTTGCTATGAATCTTTGGTGGTGTTGGAACCATCAGGCGGTTGAACTTTTTCGAAGAATTAATCCTGATCAATTTGAATTGGTTGATCATAGTCCTGTTCGCCTGTTGAATCAGCTTTCGCAGAAGCAGACAGCAGAATTGCTTTCGGATGAAGGCTTTCTCAATCATATGGATAGGGTGGAGCAGGATTTTGATCGTTACATGTCTGCTACAACATGGTTTCAAGAACAGTATTCCAAAGATAAAAACCCGTGCAGAATTGCTTATTTTAGTGCTGAATTCGGGATTCATGAAAGTATTCCTGTTTATTCAGGTGGACTTGGCGTTCTTGCAGGCGATCATCTTAAAGCTGCGAGCGATATTGGTATTCCGTTGTTTGGTGTCGGGTTGATGTATCGTGAGGGCTATTTCAGGCAATATTTAAATGCAGATGGCTGGCAGCAGGAGCGTTATCCTGAAAATGACTTCTTTGGCCTGCCAGCTGTTCAGGTGCTTGATAAGGCTGGACATCCGCTTGTCGTTAAGGTTCATTTCCCTGGTAGAGATGTGCTTGTTAAAGTTTGGCAAATTAATGTTGGCAGGGTTCCTTTACTATTACTCGATACCAACATTATTGAAAATCAACTTGAAGACAGGGCAATTACTGCAAGGTTGTATGGTGGAGATACCGAAAATCGAATTCGCCAAGAAGTGGTTCTTGGAATGGCAGGGGCCAAAGTGTTACATGCATTGGGCATCGATCCAACGGTCTTCCACATGAATGAAGGGCATAGCGCCTTTTCATGTTTGGAAAGAATTCGCTGCCTGATGGCCGAAAAGAATATTGATTTTCACAAGGCAAGAGAGGCAGTTGCTGCTGGTACAGTGTTTACCACGCACACTCCTGTTCCCGCAGGAAACGACCGTTTTTCGCCTGTTCAAATTGAACATTATTTTAGTGGATTAATGTCTTCTTTTGGTATGAGCAAGGATGATTTTCTTGGTCTTGGGCGTGAAAACCCTGCGGATCCAAATGAAACTTTTTGCATGACTGTTCTTGCTGTCCGGCTTTCCAATGTAAGCAACGGTGTAAGCAAGTTGCATGGGGAAGTAAGCAGGAACATGTGGAAAAATATTTGGAATGGATTATTAGACAAAGAAGTTCCGATAACTTCGGTCACTAACGGGGTTCATACCAGTACTTGGGTTTCTCCTGATATGGTTCAACTTTATGATCGATATTTGGGCGCTGGTTGGGGGCTAAAGCCCAATGATGAGACTCTTTGGAAACGAATTGATTCTATTCCGGATGCTGAACTTTGGAGAACTCATGAAAGGCGCAGGGAAAGACTGGTTTCTTTTGCACGTAGAAGACTAAAAATGCAGTTGAAAAATCGTGCTGCTACTTCCTCCGAAATATCTCGTGCTGATGAAATTCTTGATCCCGAAGCTTTGACCATCGGTTTTGCTAGAAGGTTCGCAACCTACAAGCGAGGTGCGCTTATCTTCAAGCATCTCGACCGACTTGCAGCACTTGTTAATAATAAGGATCGCCCTGTTCAGATACTCTTTGCTGGTAAAGCTCATCCGCAGGATAATGGTGGAAAAGAGTTGATTGCTCAGATTCTTCACATGAGCAAGCGTTCCGAATTTAAACATCGCGTCGTTTTCCTCGAAGACTATGAAATGAATGTGGCTCGTTATCTGGTTCAGGGGGTTGATGTATGGCTAAATAATCCTCGTAGGCCTCTCGAGGCCTCTGGCACCAGTGGCATGAAGGTTGCAGTTAATGGCGGGCTAAATCTTAGTATTTTAGATGGTTGGTGGTGCGAAGGGTTTAATGGTCAGAATGGTTGGGCCATCGGTGCTGGAGAAGAATATTCTGACCTTGAGTATCAGGATGAGGTGGAAAGCCGGGCAATTTATGATCTGCTTGAGCAAGAAATCGTACCCCTCTTTTACAACCGCGGTACCGATGGATTGCCCAGAGGTTGGATCAAAATGATGAAGAATGCCATCAGTACCCTGGCCCCGGTTTTTAGCACATCTAGAATGGTCGCTGAGTATACCAAAGTTTGTTACTGGCCTAGTTCAGAACGGTATAACAAGCTTTCGGCGAATAATTTTCAGGGGGCTAATAATCTGGCCCAATGGCGTCATCGTCTTCATGAGCAATGGCGTCACTTGGGTGTTCATGAGATTTCAAATCCCCATCATGACCCTCATAAGGTGGGGACCAAGTTTCATGTCAAAGCAAAGGTTCATCTGGGGCAGTTGACTCCTGCGGATGTTGACGTGCAGATCTACTATGGCCCCATGGATTCCAACTTTGAGATTCAAGAAATCCACCTAGCATCCATGAAACCCGAGAAGCAGGAGCATCATGAATGGATCTTTTCAGGTGATATTCCCTGTAATTCAAGTGGTCAGCATGGGTATAGGATCAGGGTGTTGCCCAAGCATCCCGACCTTGCAAACCAATTAGAGCCGGGGTTGATACTTTGGTGTTGATTTAAATATCGCGTCTTGCAAACCAAAGCATACCAAAACTTGATATGCCAAGCGATATTCCTAGAGTCCAAATGAGCAATCTGCCCAATGCCTGCAAATCATATTCTCCTTTAACCATGTGGGGTAGTGCCTGCATGGTTACTTCAGGAGATAAATGAACACTTGGAAAATAACTTAATCCAAGAGTTACACCGTATAAAAGAACCCATACGGTTATGATTCCTAAAACTGTACTGTTTAATATTGCGCTCACGGTAACGCAGCATGTCACGACCGTAAACAAAAGCCCGCAAATTGCAAATAGAGCAATAAGGCATCCTTTAAAGGATAGGTCTTCATGTAAGAAAAACATGCACCCAAGGATAGTGATCGAACCCAAAAGTAAGAAAGTCCCGATTACAGTTACAAGCCGTGCGTGCCACTTTCCAAGAAAATATTGATATCTACTAATGCCTCTGCTAAGAACAGAATCAGCTAGAGTTCCTCGTTCGGAAGAAATACACCCGGTAGTGAGAACAACTACTAGTGTCATGCTAGCCAAGATTGTCCAGCGCAAAGACTGCAGGAAAAAAAGGGAGCCATGCTGAATGATGCCGGTTTCTTTGTAAACTCCGAAACGATAAGTGAAGAAACCTGCAAGCACTAAAATAGAAGCTAGAAGCCATAGCCTATAAACCCAGGTGTGGACAGTTTGTTGCATATCGGTTTGAAAAACAGCCCAGTAGGGCAGCCATTTTCTATATTGTTCGGGTTTTACTGAATCAGTGCTCATGGGTCATGTTCTCTTTTAAACTTCCATTAAAAATGGAATCAGGCAGCTTCCTGCTTGTATATTCTTGCAAAGCCGCGGGATTCTTCCTGTTCCACAAGGTCTAGGAATGCTTCCTCAGTTTGCTGGCCTATACTTTTGATGCTGAGTAAATTTATTTTGCTATCGGTTAAAGTCATAAAAAGATTCGCTAAAGCAGTGGATGCAACCACGTCATCATTAAGGTATATCTCTAATTTTTTTTGCTTTAGTGTAACGGTTTTAAACTCACTGAGAGTTTTGATCGTTTGCACTGCTTTGGTGATCGACTTTTGATCTCCTTCGAGATCTAGCTCGTAATGGTTTTTGCGCATCCTACCCTTGAGATCTTGCAGGGAGCCGTAGAAAATAAGCTGACCATGGCTTAATACTGCAGCATGGTCACAGACTTCATCTATGTCGCTGAGGTTGTGCGATGAGACAATCAAAGTTTTTTCTCTGCTGAGTGATTTGATCAATTCCAGCATACTTCTACGAGCTTCTGGGTCTAATCCATGGGTTGGCTCATCCCAAATCAACAGGTCTGGTTCATTAATTAAACTTGCAGCTACAGCAAGTCTGGCAGTCATGCCATTTGAGAAACCGGAAATTGGATTACCAGATGCCCCCAGTAAATCCACAGCTCGAATTAATGATGCGAGCCTGGGTTTACGAACATCCTCGGGCAAACCAAATAATCTTGCCATGTAATCAAGATAGGTAATGGGAGTCATGCCCTTTGGAAACTGAGGATTGGTGGGGATGTAACCAATTTTTCTGCGTAGTTGAGCAGAGTTTGGTGTCATGTTCTTGTCAAAAACATTAACCCAACCAGCAGTTGGCCTGTGCAAGCCAATGATTAGCCTTAGCAAGGTAGTTTTACCTGCGCCGTTGGAACCAAGCAAACCAAGTACGGTGCCCCGCTCGATGCGAAGGCTCACATCGTTTAATGCAATCTGTTTGTTTTGGTAGATCTTGGTCAACTTGTAGGTTTCTACGACCAGATCTGTGGACTGGTCTGCCGCCACGAGGCTCCCTCCTCAGGAACTTAAAACCGACCCCAAAGTGGGCGGAGTATAAGTAACCGTTTAAAATGTTCATAGTCCAATACCAATAATGTTATCGGCATATTTGCTCTTTATAACGCTTTAATCAAACGTGCCAGTTTGTCTAGTTTGTTAAAATGTGCGGGTTGTAGTGGTTTTGACAAGCTTATTTGCCCTCCTTGGGGTTTTCAAAAATGAAAGGAGTGGTTATAGGCGCCCTCTTAACGGGAATGTTTTTTTTAAGCGGAGTCAAAAAATGCGCAAAATAGCGATACTAAACCAAAAGGGTGGAGTGGGGAAAACCACCACCGCTGTAAATTTAGCTGCAGCTTTGGCGGGAATGGGCAAAAAAGTTTGCTTGATTGATCTTGATCCCCAAGCTCATGCGAGTGCTCATCTAGGGGTTTCCTTGGGTATTACCTCCATTTATGATGTTTTGGTTCAATCCAAGCCCATTGAACAGGCACGTCTTCAAATTGATAATAATCTTTATCTCGTTCCCTCTGATATTAACCTTGCCGCTGCGGAAGTTGAACTGGCTGGTGTTGTTGGCAGGGAACTTCTTTTGCGGGATGCACTTGATAATGATAGCGAAGACTTTGATTATATTGTGATAGATTGTGCTCCTTCATTGGGTGTTTTAAGCCTTAACGCCCTTGCTTGCGTTCATGAAATATTGATTCCGTTGCAACCGCATTACTTCGCCCTGCATGGTTTGGGGAAATTGTTTGAAACTACAGGGCTGGTTGCGCGAAGATTGAATTCAGCAGTAAAAATTTTAGGTGTGATTGTTACCTTGTTTGAAGCAAATACAAAGTTGGGCCATGAGGTCGTAACAGATTTGCAGGAGTTTCTTGAAAAGAGTCAGGGGCAAAATGTTCCCTGGGCTAATGCCAAGATTTTTCAAACCAAGATCAGGCGTAATATCAAACTTGCTGAGTGCCCAAGTTATGGTAAATCGATTTTTTCATATGCGCCATCCTGTAATGGTGCCGAGGATTATATCAAGTTGGCACAAGAAATAGAAATAAAGCAGGTTTCGCTTTATTCTGCAACGGGCCATTTAGACGAAAGAACGGGCGAAATTTTGTTGGGTCTTGAGGCAGAAAAATCCTTGGTATGATATTAAAGAACTGATAAATCACATTTTCTTGGGGAAAGTATGCTGGAGATAGTTGTCACAAGGCAGGTAAAAATATCTGGTTTTACTAACAAGAAAATTATTGAGTTGGCCAAAGTTATTCTTTTAAAAGAAGGAATTAAAAAAGCCCTGATCAGCGTTGCATTACTTGATGACAAGGATATTCATGCTGCAAATAAAAAGTTTTTGGATCACGATGAACCCACAGATGTGATTACTTTTCCTCTTGATCAAGCCAAGAACAAATTGACGGGGGAGATTCTTATCGGGGTGGGGGTTGCTCGCAGGCATGCAAAAAATGCCAGGCTTCTTCTTGAGCATGAACTTACGCTTTATTTGATTCATGGATTGCTTCACTTGTGCGGGTTCGATGATTTGAATCCTGTGGCAAGGAAAAAAATGCGTAAGCGTGAGAGGTTCCATCTTTCTAGATTGGGTCTGCCTGATATTGCCCCTTTACAATAACCTTTGAGGTTTTTTTGTCTCTCGAAAAGACAGAATCTTTGGTTTTACGGACAGTCGATTGGAGTGAAACCAGTCGTATTTCAACATTGTGGACAAAAAAGTTTGGAAAAGTAAGGGCTTTGGCTAAAGGTGGTAGAAGGCTGAAGTCTTCATTTGAGAACGCACTTGACTTGCTTACCCATTGCAGTATTGTTCTTCTCCGTAAAACTTCTGGTTCATTAGATCTGCTAACTGAGGCGCAAGTTTTGCATGGGTTTTCAGGATTGAGAAAAGATCTGAATGCGTTGCATGCTTCTTATTATCTTGCAGAGTTGTTATCTGAATGGACAGAGGATTATGATCCTAACCCGGTAATTTTTGAGCAGGCCCTACTTGCATTGACTACTTGGAGTGAATTGGGTGACGGCAAAGATTATGGAGGCCGGGATGAGAGGCAAGGAAAGATAGCTGCGGTACTTTTTCGCTTCGAGTTTATTTTGCTTTTAGAATTGGGCTTCCGTCCTGAGTTAAAAATGTGTACGGGCTGTTCTGGAGTGATTGATGAATTTCAAAAGGTTTTTAGTCCTGCTGGAGGCGGCGTAAAATGTCGGGATTGTTCCCTTGCAGACAGGACTTGCTTCAAAATCTCAAGCGAAAGCTTGCAGGTTCTTATTTCTTTGGAAGGTATTTCGATGGAAAAACTGCAAATCATTCCAGTGCAGATCAGAAAAGAACTCAGGAAAATTTTCGGCCGCTACATCACTTATTTAATGGGCAGAAGACCGAAACTGCTAACCTATCTGGAGGCAGGATGTATTTAAATTTAATTGGAAAAATTGAATCTTCCAAGAGCATGTTGACATCTAAATTAGCTGGATTACTCTTTCCGGGCTTCTTCCTGCTTGCATCTACCGGCTGTGTAACAGATGGGATTCCATTGATTGGATTACCCGGAGCACCTCCTCCTCCAAAAGAAAGTTTTGTACTTGGGGTAGATGGTGGGGTTTTAGATAAACCTGTTGATCCGTCTAGTCCTGAAGGAAAGCTTGCTGGAGCGAAGGAACTTTTCAGAAACAAAGAATACAGCAAGGCGGAAAAAATATTCCACAGGCTTTCAGATGATAAAAAAAATCCGCTCACTGCTGAAGAAGGTACTTATTACGAGGCGGAGTGTTTGCGACTTCAGGGTTATTATCCCAAGGCTGCTGATACCTATGTTAAATTGCTAAAGAACTTTGAAAGAACAGCTTTTAGGGAACAAGCTGTTCAGCATATGTATGATATTGCAAATTATTGGCTTGATGATACCCGCGAACAAATGCGTGAAACCAAGGAGTATCGCGAAGGCAAGCGTTGGTTTGTTTCTCCAAGGTTTATCAGTTTTGATAAGACCAAACCTTTGATTGATCGCGAAGGGCGTGCAATCGAAAAATTAGAGCAAGTTCGGTGGAATGATATTTCCGGCCCTCTTGCAGATAAAGCTCTTTTCCTTGCTGGTAGCGTTAAATTCTTTAATGAAGATTATCGTGAGGCTGATCATTATTTTACCCAGCTAGTTGAACGGCATTCGAATAGTGAGCTCGCACCCCAAGCGGTTGAACTTGCCATTATTTCTAAACATATGAGCACAGGTGGTTCAGATTACGATGGCCGCAAGGTGGCTGAAGCACGACAAATGGTGCATTCGGCTTTGCAGAATTTTCCTGTGTTGGCAGAGAAGAAAAAGGATTTTCTTTCGCGGCAGCTAGTGGGTATTACTTTTCAGCAAGCTGAAAAAGATTTCAAGATGGCAGAGTTTTACAAGCGTACGGGGCATCCTGGATCTGCGTATTTTTATTACGAGTTGGTGCGTCGTAGATATCCAAATACCAAGTTTGCAGAAGAATCTGAAAAACGAATGGCAGAGCTAAAAACCAAGGCAGAGAAAGAGCATGGTTATCTTCCTGGTGGGCCAGATACGCCAATAGAGCAGCCATCTTTGGTTCCTGAAGTTGCACCCGCACCAAAACCACTTGATAAATCCCTTGAGGATGGTCCAGTTCCTGTTCAAACTCAGCAGGGGCTTCCTCCTCATCCGGATGCCAAGCCTGTGAAGGATACAAAGTCGGTTCCTATGCCTAAACCTCTGAATTAATGGTGGTATCAATGAAAAAGCCAAATTCAGCATTTGAATCAAAATCTTTGCTTATGGTGTTGTTTGCCAGCTTGATTGGATTTGTTTGTCCTGCATGCATGCAGGATGGACATTTAAAAATCTTCAGGTACACCACTAAAACTAATTTCGATTCTAACATTCGCACGGTTAGGGTTCCTTTGTTCAAGAATACTACTTTTACACCAGGTGGTGGTGCAGGGCAGAGCCTTGAAAATGAGCTTACCCTCGCGGTAATTCGAGAAATTGAATCTAAGACTCCATATAAGGTGGTTAACGGCAATGCCCCAGCGGATACGGAATTGACCGGAAGTATCGTTAATTTTTCCAAGAATATTATTAATCGCAATCAGCTTAATGAAATTCGAGAAGCCGAAACCAACCTTGCGGTTCAAATTATTTGGAAAGACCTTCGTACTGGCGAAATTCTGTCCCGACCCAAGGCGGATCTAAATAAGGGAACCCCAGTTGCATTAGGTGGTGATCCCCATGTTCAGCCTGATACAACTCCCGTGCTGGTAACTTCCCTGACAAGTTTTATTCCTGAACTGGGACAATCGATTACCTCTGCAAGAAAAACAAATGTTGATTTACTCGCAACTCAAATTGTCGCTATGATGGAGACTCCTTGGTAATGGAGTCTTCGAATGTTTTGGAAAGTTAAAGGCAAATTATTTGATCTCTCAGGCCGCCCGTTAGTCATGGGCATCCTTAATGTTACCCCAGATAGCTTTTCCGATGGGGGGACGCATTTTACCATTGATTCTGCTGTTGATCATGCTTTGCGGATGGAAGATCAGGGGGCAGACATAATTGATATAGGTGGGGAATCTACCAGGCCGGGGGCAATTCCTGTTTCTCTTGAAGATGAAAAGGCCAGAGTTCTTCCTGTCGTTGAAAAGTTGGCAAGTAGGCTCAATGCTTGTATTTCAATTGATACGACTAAATGTTGTTTGGCCGAGGCCGCAATAGATCTTGGTGCGCATATCATCAATGATATTAGTGCCCTTACTTTTGATCCTGGAATGTTGGAATTGGCAGGAAAGAAAAACTGTGGTTGGATTATAATGCATATCAAGGGAACTCCTGCAAACATGCAGCAAAATCCCTGTTATGATGACGTTGTTTCGGAGGTTTCGAGTTTTTTAAGCCAGCGGTTTCAAATAATGGTTGACGCTGGAGTTGACCCCTTGGCGGTTAGCCTTGATCCTGGCATAGGCTTTGGAAAAACTTTTGATCATAATCTTGAATTAATTACTGGGTATAACTCACTAAAAAAAATAGGGTTACCTGTTTGTCTTGGAGTTTCTCGGAAAAAGTTTCTTCAGACTTTATTAGGAAGAAAAATGGAAGAAAGGCTAGCGGGTACACTAGCGGTTTTGGCTTATTCATTACTGCATGATTCTGCCCAGATTTTCAGGGTGCATGATGTTATTCAAGCGAGAGATCTCGTGACAACAATCAAAGCTTTGGAATCTTTTACAATGAAGCAAAACTTATTTTAATTTTTTAGCCATGGAGAATCTTTACTTTGTATGAAAGAATCCTTCACACCTGGGAAATGCTTGACGCAAGAGCTATTGTACAAATAGCAATACTTGCTGTTGCTATTTTCTTCTTGCTCCAGTTTCTGGGGCGGAGTCGAGGCATGGGGGTGGTTCGTGCCTTTGGATTGGTGGTGGTTGGTATTTTTCTTTCTGCTCAGATTCTTGTAAGTATTTTTAACCTTACTGTCGTAGGTAGAATTCTTGATTATCTTTTAGCTACCATGCTGCTTGCATTGCTTGTTATTTTCCAGCCTGAATTAAGAAGAGGTTTGATGTGGTTGGGGAAATATGGTGTTTTGTACGCCATCACATCCTCTAGTAAACGTCCTATTGTTGATAAAATTTCAGACGCTGCTGGGGTTCTTGCTGGCCAATTTGTAGGTGCATTAATTGCGATTCAGAGAGAGATACCCCTTACTGTTTATGTTGAGACAGGAACTCGAATTGATGCCGAAGTTTCTCCTCTTTTGATTCGTGCCATTTTTCAAAAACAAAGTCCACTTCACGATGGTGCCATGATTGTAAGTAATGGCAGGATCGTTGCCGCTGGATGTCAGTTGCCTTTGTCCCCCATCGAGGTAAGTGCTAAAAATCTGCATGGAATGAGGCACAGGGCGGCTTTGGGGACTAGTGAAGAAACAGATGCAATATTGCTTGTTGTTAGTGAAGAAACGGGCAGGATTACCCTAGCTTCAGCAGGGCAGTTAGAAGTGGTCCCAAGGGAAAATCTATCCCGAAGGTTGGCTGAATTGCTGGAGTCTAATTCTTCCCATGTGCCTACGGCCAAAGAAAAGATATCCAAAAACCATGAAGCAGACCGAGTTGCTTGAGTAGTCCGGAGGTGCATTAATATGGACTTTAAAATTTTCTCCAATTGGATGAAGTTTAAATGGGTTGATCGATTTAGCTCTCTTGCTGTGGCTTTTGCGCTGGCCTTGATGGCGTGGCTTTATGGTAGCAATCGTGATCAGGAAATTATTGAAAATGTAACCGTCCCTGTAGTTGTTTCTTTGAATTCACTTCAGCAGGATAATTTTGTTCTTGATGTTGTATCGAATATGAAGGTGCATGTTTCTTTTTCCGGGTCACCTTTAAAAATTAGAGAATTACGACGGTCGCTTGAACACGATGAGTGTGTTTCCAAAATTGAATATAGTGTTACGGAAGATCGATTAGGGGAACACAAGTTTGGTGATAATGTTGTAATAACCGAAAGCGATATTCCTGTTCCTAAGGGTGTAAGGGCTAGGCTGGTTGATGGTAAAAATAAAATTCCGGTTACCGTTTACCGATTGGGGGAGAAGTTAATTCCTGTTCGGTTGGAAAGTGGAATGGAAGGTTCGGCGTTTAGTCAGGTTGTAATCGAGCCTTCTTCTGTATTGGTAAAAGGGCCCATCGAAATATTGGAGCGGACTAAAACCATGCCCACCCATTTTACTTCAATTCCTTTCAGTCCTATGGCGTTCCAAAATAATGTTTTACAGTCGGTTCGAGTGGCGGTTGTCGAGGAACTTGAGGGGAAACCTGTTCGGGTATTGCCTGCCAAAGTTTTGGTTAGATCCATACCTGAGCCAAAAAAGATTTACGAGCTTTCTGATGTTTCGATTCGTTTTCTTTGCCCCTCTAATTTTGCATTTAAGCCAAGATTTACTGATGAAAGGTCTGCAAAATTAGATATTAAGATTCAGGGCCCGGTTTTAAATGATCTTCCTAAAATCCTTGCTTATATTGATCTTACCGCACGGCCTGGCACCCCTGGACTGAATGTGGAGTCTGTTAAATTGCAACTTCCTCGAGAATTTTTATTGTTGGAAGAGTTTGCACGGGAAAGAACCATAGAATTAATACCATTGGAGGCGGCTAAGAAAACTACAGTCCCTTTGGGAACGACCCCCTAATGTAAATTTTAGATGGAATTGTTTGATGGATATTAAAAGTTACGCCCAGGATATTGCTTTAAAAGCCAGAAGTGTGGCTGTACAACTTGCCAACTTAAGTTCCCAGCGCAAGAACGATTGGCTTTTAGCTGCATCGAATCGCCTGTTAAATGCTTCGAATAGCATCATGGATGCAAACCAACTTGATCTTGCCAACGCAAAGAAATTTTCTCTTAGTGCTTCCCAGATTGATCGGCTCACTATCTCACCAAAAAGATTGGCAGCCATGGCTAATTCGATGGTCGAAATCGCCACTCTTAAAGATCCCATTGGCAGGGTTCTCGAGGGGGGATTCCGACCTAATGGATTGCAGGTTCTTAAAGTCGGTGTTCCTTTGGGGGTTCTGTTTTTTATTTATGAATCGAGACCTAATGTCTCCACTGATGCAGCCGCTCTTAGTTTTAAAAGTGGCAATGCGATTATATTGCGGGGTGGGAAAGAGGCATTAAATACCAACAAGATTCTTGTTGAAATCCTTCAAGCAGAACTCCTGAACTCCGGACTTCCTGTAGATGCCATTCAACTTGTTCAAATTCCTGATCGTGAAGTTGTGGGTGAGTTGCTGCTGAAATCAGATCTAATCGATCTTGTTATTCCACGAGGCGGGAAGGATCTAATCAAGCGGGTTTCCCTTGAGGCAACCATGCCCGTCATGAAGCATTTTGACGGAAATTGCCATGTTTATGTTGAAGCCAGTGCGGATTTGGAAATGGCTACAAAAATTCTGGTAAATTCGAAATGCCAAAGGCCGGGGGTTTGCAATGCTGCTGAAAGCCTGCTCATTGACAAAAAAATTTCCCACCTCGCTTTGCCTGTTCTTTATAGGGCTTTGGTCGCCCATGGTGTTGAGGTGCGTGGCTGCGCCTTAAGTTGTTCTGTTGTGCCGGAATTGAAAAAAGCCTCTGAACAGGACTTTTTAGAGGAGTTTCTGGACCTGATTATTTCTGTTAAAATAGTTGAAAATATTGACGATGCAATCAGGCATATTAATCAGTTCGGGTCAAAACATACCGATGTGATTGTTACCTCAAGTTTGGCCGCTTCCCAGCAATTTACAAGGGAAATTGATTCTGCTGCGGTAATTGTCAATGCTAGTTCAAGGTTTAATGATGGCGGACAAATCGGTCTGGGAGCTGAGATAGGCATAAGCACTGATAAATACCATGCGCGTGGGCCATGCGGATTAAATGAACTAACTTCGTATAAATATGTTATCATGGGAAACGGAAATATAAGGCAGGATTAATTTTTACATAGGCACCAAACCTTAGGCAGGAGAATTCATGGACCCGATGTTAATCATGATAACCCTGTTTATGGTTGTGGCGGTATTATTTTTTGTGGTGTTAAACTTCCGTCGTGATGGCGAAAACCTTAAAGCTACCGGCCTTTCCCCTGTTTCCAGGCAACATCTTGAGATTTACCAAGGTCAGGAACTTCCCCTTTGGCTCATGGAAAAAACCAAGAATAAGATTAACAATTACCTAGAAAATGGCATGGTCATGCGAGTTGAGGCTATGCTAAGGCCAGGCTTGGATTATGTTGTTGTAGTGCGCTCCCTTTTGGAATTGGGTACGAATCAATCTTTTGAAATCCTTCAAAAAGCGTTTGGTAAAACACAATCCAAAGATCCGCTTGAAGATTTATGGTATGCCATTGATATAACCAACGCACTTCGGCAGGTGAATCGAGACAAGATTCTTCCTGAGATTGTCGCTTATCTTTGTCAGCGTAGAGAGTTGGCAATTGCACCTTTATTTGCTGCTGAAGTTGTCAGTTTTGATTCTTTTCCTGAATTGCTTAAATCTCCCATCCCCGAAGAAAGAAATCTTGCGGTTGTGGTTTTATCCCTTGCAATGGATGGGCTGCATTCTGGGATTTCGCTCGAAGTTTTTGCAGAAGCCAAAATTGGCAGTCTTTATGAGCTTGTATGGGAAAATCGCATTCAATACAACTGTGCTGCGCTTGTAGTGCTTTTTCAAAATGGGATAAGGTTTTTAAGGCGTTATCATGGCATGAATGAGATTCTTGAGAGGGAGTTGCAAAATCCTGAAGATTTTCGTTGGCAAATTTCACGATTAGATGCCCTTGAATTGTCTGTGAAATCTTATCTTTCCAACGCCCAAACCGCATTGGTGAATCAACTCGAGAAATCTGCCTGGAGTGAACACCCTGAAGTATTAAGGGCGCTTTATTCATTAAAATGCGCTCCTCCTGTTTCTGCTTGGGAATGGCTCGCAGATCCAGGCTACCCCTATAAATCTTTTGTCTGGGAATTATTTGCTTTTGAAAAGACAAATAAAGGGCGTGCTCTTGTAACAACTTACAAATCTGCTTTTAGGTTCAAAAATTTCAGTTGGCTTTATAGTAATTCCAAGTCAAAGAAGATGGAGAAAATTGCCCTTGCCAAGTGTCTTCGCCATCATCCGGGTAAGGATTCTGAAAATTGCCTAATTGAACTAGCAAGCTGTGGCGATACTTCGATTGTTCAAGAAGCCTTGACAAGTTTAGGTTGGTGGGAACCGGTAAATCGGTTGGAAGTTCTCAAAACCCTTAATAAAATGCGAAATGATTCAAAAATTGAAATTAGTTTTGCTGCCACATCCGCACTTGCCAGATTGGGTGAACGAAAGTCACTGCAATCTCTAGCCAAAAATCTTCTTAGCGATGATCCGCTAACAATACATCAAACTATTCATACTATTTCCACTCAGGGAATATCTTTGCTTTGGCCAGAATTAGATCAGCTGGCAGATTCCGCAGACACTGACGTTGCAATTCATGCAAGGGAAGCATTGGCACATTTAAGCGAAGATTTGTAAATGGCATATTAATGGAGATGGTCAATTGGAATTATTATTCTGTCAAAATCGTTACAATCCATCTTGCTTGCTTTTAATTAGCTAAAATCATTACAAAAAATTAATAATCTGCTTAAGGGTTGCCTCAAGAGTCCAATTCTTGTTGTAGATTTATTTGTCTAGTTAGCCGCATGGTTTTCGATTGCGAGGTTGCTATGAAAATCTATATGAAAATGATTTTACCCTCTTTTATTGCTGCAACGATCACTTTATTTGCATTAGGTTGTAAAGGTACTAGCGTTACAAATGCACCAAAGGACCCGGGAATGTCGGATCCTTTGTTGGTTTCACAAAAATTGGGTAATTCGCCTTTTTCAAATCCCACCTCAAGTGAAGGCAAGTAGAAGGCTTGTTATTTTACTTGATAGCGGTGATCAACAAAAAACTTGAATCATGACCAGTTATCAAAAATTTCTCGTCTGGGGAGAATGCTATACAATAAGCCCCAAATAATTTTAGCTTTTTGTTAAAACTTGCTTTACCATCTGCAAGATTCCAAATTGCTACATTGCCACCGTATCCGCTTATGGCCAAACTTTTACTGTCCTTGGATAGTGCTAAGCCGTAAAGGTCATCAGGGGTGGGCCCCATTTTCTTTGTTTCTGTTCCAGCCTGTACATTCCACAGCCTTACAAAGCGGTCCTGTCCGATAGAAACAAGTGAGTTATTATCAGTGAACGCAATACCTGTAATGGCTGCGGTCGGGCCTTTTAAGGATTTGGTTTCTTTTTGTGATGCTATATCCCAAATTTTTATTGTCATATCAGCGCTTGCTGATGCTAAAGTTTTACCATCAGGAGAAAATGCGACACTGTAAACCGAATTGGCATGTGAGCCTAAAGTTTTTAATTCTTTGCCATCTGATAGATTCCAAAGCTTGACTGATTTGTCGGAACTGCAAGTAGCCAAAGTTTTACCATCTGGGCTGATTGCGAATCCGTCAACAATTCCGGTATGGCCCTTAAGTTCTTGGGTCATTTTGCCATCTGCAATATTCCAAGCCTTTATAGTTGTATCAAGACTTGAAGAATAGATTGTTTTTCCATCCTTGCTGAAGCTGACCGCATAAACAGGTCCAGTATGACCCGTAATAGTGCGAATTTCTTTGCCGGTCGTAAAATCCCACAGTTTAACACTGTTGTCAAATCCCGCAGTTGCGAGAGTTTTCCCATCAGGGCTGAATGCTACCGAATAAACCAATGCGTTATGGGCCTTGACTTCTTCAGGTGGGTACGCCGTTGCAATACTGATACCAATGAAAAAAACGAAGGATAAAGCAAAAACATTTCGAATCATCATATTGTTACCTAATTGTCTAGGGGCCTAGGGAATTTCAAGATCAAAGCCTCGGGTAGGCACGCCGGGAGCAAATCCTCGTCGGAGTGTGTTCTCTGTAATAGTCCTTGGAAGGACAAATTGCAACAAATAATCGGTGCCACCTGCTTTGGAGCCTAATCCACTTAACCTGTAACCACCAAAGGGCTGCCTGTGAACCATTGCACCGGTTATCTTCCTATTAATATAAAGATTTCCTGCTTCAATGTATCTTGAAATCAGGCTGATCGATTCCGGATTTCTCGAATAGACACCTGCAGTAAGGGCGTATGGGGTATCGTTGGCAATTGAAATTGCTTGGTGAAGAGAGTCATAAGGTATGAGGGCGATAACTGGGCCAAAAATTTCTTGCTGGCATAAGTCAGATTTCGGGTCTGCATCTGCGAAAATTGCGGGGCCAACAAAAAAGCCCTCGTTAATAAGATTACCAACATCAGCTCTGTAAATAAGCTTTGCTGATTTTTTTGAATCTTCGATCCTTTTTTCGATTCTGACTCGTGAATCTTCATCAATCACTGGCCCAATCTGATTTGCAGGGTCCTCTGCAGGCCCTAAAGTTTTTGATGCAACAGCTTCTGAAAGTCTTTTGCCAAACGCATCATGCATTTCCCTGGGAATAAGTACTCTGCTGCAAGCAGAGCATTTTTGACCCTGAAAATCGATTGCACTGCTTACGACCCCGGTTAAGGCTTCGTCCATGTCTGCATCTTTGTCGATGATAATGCAGTTTTTCCCGCCCATTTCAGCAATTATCTTTTTGACAAATTTGGCACTGGGATCGGTTTTAGAGGCCAGTTGATTAATTTCCAATCCAACTTTTCTTGAACCAGTAAATGCGATGATTGAAGTTAAAGGATTAGAAACCAAATGCGGACCAATTTCTTCCCCAATCCCAGGTAGGAATTGAACAACTGATTCTGGAAAACCAGATTCTAATAAGATTTTCATCCACTGATAGGCCACTACGCTTGATTGTTCTGCAGGCTTCATGATGAGAGTGTTGCCAGTAGCTAAAGCCGCTGCGGACATACCGGCAAGAATAGCTAAAGGAAAATTCCAAGGTGAAATCACAACAGCAACCCCACGGGGTTGGTAGAAAATTTGGTTTGTTTCTCCTGCAAGCTGAATAGTTTTAGGGATGGCCATTATTTCAGCAAGGCTTGCATAATATTCGCAAAAATCGATGGCTTCGCTGACATCGGCATCTGCCTCCCGCCAGCTTTTGCCACACTCAATAACTTGCCAAGATGCCATTTCCAATTTTCGCTCCCGGAGTTTTTGGGCAGCTTTTCGCAATTGATTTGCCCGCACACATGTTTTTACTTCATTCCAAGAATTGAACGCTTTTGATGCAGAAATTATTGCCAGATTTGTATCAGTTATTGAAGCGCACCCTATTTTTCCAACTATATGATGTTTATGTGATGGATTAATGCTTTCAATAAAACTTTGGGTGTGGATTTCTTTTCCATTGATGATAGGTAGATAAGTTTTTGTTGGAAGAGAGGTAAGCATTTTAATTAATTTAGCCATCTCTAACCGATTTTTGGCAATTGTAAAGTCCGTAAGAGGTTCATTATGAAAAGTGTGATTTGATGTTATTGCAATCGGGGCAGCAGGGGGCTGGGTTGTAGCGGGTTTCATAAGTAAAAAATCCTCATCCTGACTATTTAACATACTGGCTTTTAGAAAAGAATCGTTTGCTGTGTTTTCGAGAAGCCTGCGAACAAAATAAGCCATGCCTGGAATTAATTCGCCAAACGGGGTGTAAACTCTCACCCGATAACCAAGCTTGGCCAATGCATTTCCCATGGCGTCACCCATGCCGTAAAGAACTTGAAATTCAAGGTTGGAATCGGGAACCTTAAGGATCTGGGCCTTGGCGATAGCGTAGGCAACACTGCGGGCATTATGGGAGCCAAATGCGGGGCGTAAATGGTTGTTATTCGAAAGAAGGAAACTGGTCAAAAATTCATAGTTTAAATCTGTTTGGGCTTTGGTTTGCCAAACAGGTTGATCCCATCCGTTTAAATTGGCGGTCACGGTTTCGTAATCCCAGTAAGCACCTTTGACAAGCCTGATCCATACTGGAGTTCCTCTTTTAGCAGCCCATTCCCGCAATTCGATCAGGTCTGAATGGCTTTGCTTAAGGTATGCCTGAATGGCTATTCCAACGTTGGGCCAATTTTTAAATTCAGGCTCTGCAAGAAGTGATTTAAAAGTATGAAGAATTATTTCTTTAAGGCTGGTTTGTTCCATGTCGAAATAAATAAACAGGTTGTTTTTCATTGCGAATCTGAGGAGGGAGGCTATTTTGGGTCTTAGCCTTTGAAAGCTTTTTTCAGGGCAAATTGAATCTAATTGCGAATCTAGCGCAGAAACTTTTATTGAGATATTTTCTTTGGGTAGAACTGTGCCATAGCAGAAATCCAAATCACATGAAACGGTTTTTGCTTTTGATTTTTCAGAAAGCTCTAAGGCGAGTTTTTTATATTCTTCAAGCGAATAGTCTGCCTCTTTATTGGTAATGGTGGCTTCCCCAAGAATGTCAATAGTGTAACCTAGTCCAGATTTTCTGAGGCGGGTCAGGGATTTTTCAACTTCATTAAAATTGCTGCCTGCGATGAATTTTTTCGCCATTCTGCCCGCAGCGAATTTCGCACCAACCTCCAAAAGTTTCCCTGCTAATCCCCTTGATGGAAGGAGTTTTATTAAAAAGCTCATCCACCATGGTATTCCTGAGTCGGATTGCCCCAAGTAAGCTTTGAGGTGATCCGTGATTTCTTTAGGTGTGGTAAGCGATGGGAAAGAGTCGATAAACCTGAACAAGTTGATTTTTACATCATCGTTGTGTGTTGAAAATTCCATTAACCTATCTTCGAACCAATCCATTCCGAAGGGGATAGCTTGGTTTTTTTGCATTCGATCAAAAATGACCTTGCCAATTTTGATGATAGTTTCTTGGGAAGGTTCATCATCAATTGGTTTCATTGCCTGCGCCTTTTTTCTGTATTGCAAGCGTTTCTTTTATATTGGTTGCCTAATGGCTACCATTAGTTTCTAAATTAAAGATACTGTTATTTCGTAATAAAAAGAAGTTCAGATGTTGAGTAGAGGCATAAAGCCAGTAATATGTAAGGAATAAATTGTGTCTTAAAGGGAAGAACGATGAAGATAGAAAAGTTTTCGATTGTAGGTCCGCTGGGGAACGGCGCACAGAGTGCGATTCTTCAGATTCGCATGACTAAATCCGCTGAAAATTTTGCGCTTAAAGTAGTGCCTCTTGAATCGCCTGAAGATATGAAATTCAAGGATCAGGCAGAGCATGAATTCAAAGTAGCGCAAATGTTTGATCATCCAAACCTTATTAAAATTCATGCGTTGGAACCTGTAAAAGACTGGATGTTTCGTCTTAAAAAAATGCACATGCTTATTGAGTTTGTCGATGGAAAAACAATCGATGAAGCTCCTAGACTTTCTCCATTGCGCATTATTCAGGTTTTTGAGCAGGTTGCTCAAGCTCTTGTTCATATGCACAAGAAAGGAGTCTTTCATGCAGATATCAAACCAAATAATATCATGCTGGGTAAAGATGGCATTGTAAAAGTAATCGATTTTGGACTTTCCTGGATTCGTGATGAACCTAAAGACCGTATCCAGGGAACGCCTGAATATATGGCTCCCGAACAAGCTAAACATAAAATGGTCAACGAGCGGACTGACATTTATTCGTTAGGCGCTGCAATGTACAGAATGATCACTGGTAAATTACCTCCGCCATCTTTGAATGAAGAAAACAAACCCATTGAATTAAAAACATGGCAAAAGCAATTTAAACCTGTTGAAGTCCTTATGCCGCCAATTAATAAAACTCTTGCCGAGCTTGTGAATAAATGCCTTTCTTTTCAAGCAACAGCAAGGCCTGAAAGGATGAGTGAAGTTCAGGGGGCATTGGATAAATTAGCCGAGGAATTGCTTAAAAATCCCAATGACGGCCTTGCGGGCTTGGAGTGGTAGATTTTATATATGTATTTTGGCCGGTGAGTGGGAGTTTTAATTAATGGCCAATCATCGCCATCTTGAACATTCGATACTTGTCAGGAAAGGTGATCTGGTAAAGCTTATCCTCGGCGATTGTGGTTTTGATGCTCTAAAAAAAAAGAATTTGGTGCTGTTGCTTGAAACTTTATCTTCCTTGTTGTTCATGGAGTTTGCAGAACCTCTTGAGGTGATGAAGTCGCAGTATCATTTTTTTGACCCTGATTCTAATTATTTGCCTCTAATAACAAATCAACCAAATTCGGATCTATCTGTTCTAGAATCATTTCCTTCAATTGATACTTTGGAAGCAGGTTTCATAAGATTACTTGAGCATGCCAATTTTAAAAGAGTGACGTGGGAAAATGTGCATAAGTGGGAACAGGAATCTTCAAAATACTGGGGCCTAAATGTTGAAATTAGGCAGGAAGAATTTGACCGCTTAATAATGTATTACAGGGGCGAAACTTTTCTTTTAAGGCGATCTGCAAAGTGGTGGATACCTTGGAAGCAAGAGAAGGTGCCTACCGCTGGGTTTTCCCGCTTTGCTGTTTTTGTGAAGATAAAAAAAAGCGTCCCGATGATACCTCGCCCGTTGCAAATCATGTTTTTCTAAAGTTATTCAAAGACCTCCCTAAAAATGAAATCCCGATGGTTCTGCCAGGTGCAAAACCGCGACTCAATCGCATTGATCAAAGCATGATTGGTTATCCGCTTGTGACTGGATTTGGCTGGGTTCTTTACAACATTGTTGTAGGTTTTTTAAAGGCTGGAATTGTTGCATTGTTCAGCATTACTATTTGGCCTTTGGCGTTGGCTTTTGGCGGTTATGGGTATCGTAGTTACTATAATTATGTGACTAAGAGGCAAAATTACGACTTACAGATGACGAAACATCTTTATTTTCAATTGCTTGACAGTAACGCAGGCGTAATCTCACGATTGATTGACGAAGCTGAAGAACAGCAAAGCAGAGAAGTGATGCTAGGGTATTATTGCTTGCTAAAATATGCTCCAGAAAAAGGTTGGAATATCCGGCAGTTGGATGATTTTGTTGAGCTATTCTTTGCCCAACACTTTGTTAAAAAAATTGATTACGATGTTGTGGATGGTGTTAAAAAACTTAAAGCACTTGGATTGGTAGAAGAATCTGAGGGTATGCTCAAGGCTATCCCAATTGATGATGCACTTAAGAAATTGCAGGACAAATGGGCTGTCCAACTATCAGAACAACAGTTGTTTTCCAAGTATTCGAAATAATTTTTGCTTATGAAAGGCCAGGCAATGACGAATCAAGATGCAGTTGTGGGTGATTGGATTGCAGAGCGGATGTCACATATAGAGTCATCTGGCATTCGGAAGGTATTCGAACTTGCGAAGTCTATTAAAAATCCGATTAATTTAAGTATTGGCCAGCCAGATTTTGATGTCCCGGAACCTATAAAAAAAGCGGCCAAAGACGCAATTGATGCTGGCAGAAATACCTACACACTCACCCAAGGTGTACCCGAACTAAGGCAGCAGTTGTTGCAGAATGTCCAGGCGAAATTTCCAGGATCTAATCGTGATTTGATTGTTACCAGTGGTACTAGTGGCGCCTTGGTTCTAGCTTTATGCTGCGTGGTTGATCCGGGCGATGAAGTTATTATTTTTGATCCTTACTTTGTCATGTATCCTCATCTTGTTTCCCTTGCAGGTGGAAAATCTGTTTTTATTGACACTTATCCTGATTTCGAAATAGATATCGACAAAGTGGAAAAAGCCATCACAAATAAAACCAAAGTTATTTTGTTTAACAATCCAGCAAATCCAACAGGTAAAACTTATTCCCGGGATACTGTTAAAAATCTTGCAGAGCTTGCCAATAAGCATGGCGTTTTGTTGATTGCGGATGAGATTTATAGTGCTTTTCATTATGATGGTTCGTTGCAAACACCAGCCGATTTCAATCAAAATGTCCTTGTTCTGGATGGATTTAGCAAATCTTATGGAATGACAGGTTGGCGAATGGGTTACGCACATGGACCCGCCAAATTAATTCAAGAAATGATCAAATTACAGCAATTCACTTTTGTTTGTGCACCTAGTATGGTTCAATACGCAGGTATCACTGCTTTAAACCAAGATATGTCTGGTTTTATGCAGGAATATAAGCTGAAGCGTGATTTTCTTTTAAATGGAATAAAGGATTTTTACGATATACCAAAAGCAGGTGGAGCTTTTTATCTTTTTCCTAAAGCACCTGGGGGTAATAGTACAGCTTTTGTGGAAAAAGCTATCCAACTCGACTTATTAATAATACCAGGTAAGACTTTTAGTTCTTTCGATACGAATTTTAGAGTTAGTTTTGCTGCTAAACAGCAAACTTTAGAAAGAGGTGTTGAGGTTTTGCAAAAGCTTGCAAAATCTTTCAAATAACAAAATTATCATTGTTTCAATAGAAGGGTTGACTTATTGTGAGTAAACCCGCCAAAATGGTAAAAAGAAGGTTAAGTGAATTCCTAAACTTTGAAATAACTTGCACGGAACTCGAAAGGAATTTGGACTATGTCAAGGTTACTCCTTAAATTTATGTTGGCTGCTTTATTTTTAATAGCTTTAACACCTTTGATTTCTGCTGCGGATGGAAAACAAAATGTTTACACCGTTATTGTTGGTGTAAGTAAATATAAAGATGCACAAATCAAAGAAAAGCCAAAAGCTGAGGCCGATGCCATCGCTCTTTTTAGGTTGCTTTCAGATAAAAACATTTTGGGATTAACCAAAGAGAATGGAAAATTGCTCCTGGGCGAACCTGGGAAGGCAAAAGATCTTTCGGATTTTACTGCTGAGGCTACGCGTGAAAATGTTCTCGAGGCTTTGAAATGGGTATCCTCTAAGGCTACGGCTGATGATCTAGTGATTTTCGGCTTTTTTGGCCAAGGGGGCCCTCTTGGGGATAGTGGTGACCGTAGATGTTATTTTACTAGTGATTCCACTTTTTTAGGTCGTGACAAAAATGCCATAGCAAGTGGTGATTTTGCTGAAACACTTAAATCCCTTAAATCAGGTAAATTTTGCTCCTTTATTGATATTAACTTCAAGGGTTTTCAAGCTGCACAGGGCAAAGCGGTTGCCGAAGCTTCTCTAGGCGCCAATCCTTATCAAGAATTTTTGGGCGAGGATGCCTCTGAGGACCACTTGCCGCTTCCTGGTCGGGTTGTTTTTCTAGCTACAAACGGTTTGTACCCATCAGTTGAAGCAGAAGAAAATGGTGTTTTTGCCAAAGCAGTGATTGAAGGCTTGAAAGGCGATGCTGATAAGGAGGGCTATGAAGCTGATGGTGTAGTAACAGTTGATGAATTGGCTGAATTTCTCGACAAAAAAATGACCGATTTAACAAAACAGTATGGTAAGACCAAGGAAGAAAAAAACCAGCCTCATTGGGTATTGGGTGGCCGTACAAATCACTTTATTTTAACGCATAACCCTAAAGAATTTGCCAAGGCGAGTGACCGTTTAGAGAAGTTTGAAAAGATGGTAGCTTCTAAAAAAGTACCCGAAGAACTTGATGCTGAAGGTAAGTTGTTGCTTCTTAAAATGCCCAGGCTTGAGGCGCAACGAAGCTTGCGTAAGGAATATCAATCTTTAGTTGATGGTAAGATCGATCCCGCAGGGTTTGAAAAGAAAAGAAACGAAATTCTTGAGCAAACCAAGTTAGGTAAAGACAAGGCTGATGCCTTTGCTAAAAAGGTTCAGCAAGCCATCGAAGTTATTCGCAAAGGCTATGTAAAGGAAGTTAATCCGGGTGAAATGGCCGCTTGGGCAATCAAAGGGCTATATCGGCGAATTGAAGAGAAAATCCCCGATCCACTTTTGGCAAAGATTAAGAATCCCAAGGATTTGCGTGAACCTGATATCATTAAAGTTCTTTCAGATGCTCGAATCCATTTAGGCAAAAGGGAGGATCTGGACAACGGTAAAGATGTTGATATCACCCTCCAGCGAATGCTTAATAATTTAGACCCTTACACAACCTATATTGATGGCGAAACTAAGGCCAACTTTGATCGGGATGTTCAGGGTAATTTTACTGGTATCGGTGTGCAAATTCGTAAGGATGCTGTTTCTGAGATGTTGTTGGTTGTTACCCCCATTAAAAATAGCCCTGCATATAAAGCAGGTGTTATGGCGGGGGATATCATTTCCACTGTGATTCGTGAGGTTGATAGCGAAGGGAAAGCACTGCCTAAACCCGAAGTCATTTCTACCAAGGGAATGCAACTTTCTGACGCTGTTAAGAAGATTCTGGGCAAACCTAATACCAAGGTGAAAATTGTTGTTCAGCGAGAAGGGGTTGAAAAACCTATTGAGTTTGAAATCAGTCGCGGTAGGGTTGAAGTTGAAACCGTTCTTGGTTTCAAGCGCAAAGATAATGATGATTGGGATTTCATGATCGATCCAACTTCTAAAATTGGTTATGCCCGTGTTACCAGTTTTTCTAGAAATACAGCCCGTGATCTTCTCAAAGTCATGCGCGAATTGGTTTCCAATGGTGTTAAGGGCTTTGTCCTTGACCTGAGATTTAATCCCGGTGGTTTGCTTGATAGTGCTGTTGATATCTCAGACTTGTTCATAGGGGATGGCTTGATTGTCAGTATCAGGCCTCGTCAAGGCCGTGAACAAAAACATACTGGTGTGCTTGATGGCAGTTTGCTTGATTTTCCCATGGCTTGTCTTGTTAATGGAGGCAGTGCCAGTGGTAGCGAGATTGTTTCCGCCGCTGTTCAGGATCACCATCGTGCGATTATCATTGGTGAACGTAGCTATGGAAAAGGCAGTGTGCAAAACATTCAAGCCTTTGGAGATGGTGAATTAAAGCTAACGATTGCTTCTTTCTGGCGTCCTAGTGGGAAGAATCTTAATAAATCAAGTACTGGTGGCAAGGATGAGGATGAATGGGGTGTTAAACCTGATTTGGAAATCAAACTTTCCCGTAAAGAACGTGATGATCTTATGGAACATCAGCGTGATATTGAGGTTATTCAGAGAAAAGACAAACTTTCTTCCAAACCTGTAACCAAGGAATTCAAAGATCGTCAACTTGATGAAGCTTTGAAATACATTAAGGGCTTACTTTCTACTGTTAGCACAGAACCTTCAAAGAAGAAAGCTAGCTAATAATAAACCTTATCGTTTAATCTGTCTTTAACGAGAAAGCGCGATGATCCTTTAAAGGATTATTGCGTTTTCTTTTTATTTGTATCTCCAATTTGCCGAAGTGCGTTTTCTGTTGCATTATCCTATTGTTGGGAGTGGGTACAAAAGAGCTTTAATGTTTTTTGCAATTTTTTTAGGTAGGGCAAAATTATGAAGACGAAAATAATGGGTGTATCGATTTTAATTGGTTCAATTCTGGTTTTGGGTGGCTGTACTTGGGGGGATGGTAATGGGGGCTTTTTAAGAGGTGGTCATGCTAAAAAGGCCGAAAGTGCTTTTCCTGAAACTTTGAACACCGGTGAAGTAATTGTACAGCAAGGGGCACCCATAATTGAAGAAAGCCCTGCTTATGTGGTTGGCCAGCCTTCAATTCCGATGCCTCCAGGGGTATCAACTCAAACGGCACCACCACCATTAAGCCCGCAAAATACTTTGCCATTGAGTCCTACGCCTACAAATCCTACTCCAAAATTAGTACCACAGGCTCAACCGACTCCAGCAAATCCAACTTCCAGGATAATTAATTAAGGATTTTGGATTGAGATTCATGAAGCTCTGATTAGCAAATACTTGTGTTGAATTTAAAACCCAAGCTGTTTAGTTTGGGTTTTATGTTTAAAATCCTAATCATTCATGATGGTTATTCAAAAAGTAATTCTTTGAAGGCATTGGCAATAAGAAAAGCGGTATCAGGCCCTAGGCTATTTATTTCACCGTAAGGCGCAGATTTACTTCCATAGGCAAATGGTGGTTTTTCATCCCATTGTTTTTTAGGAAGAATGTAACCAATTTCATCATTTGCAAGTCCAATTACAGTTTTGTAAGGCATTTTCCATTTTTGAAACCAATCGTATTCGGTTGGAGCATCTTGGTAATCGGCTTCTTTTTCTGGTTTTGTCGCAACCTTTCCTAAAAGTAATTCAGGGTATATTTCACCTGGAATACAGCCGATTCCAAGTTCCCCCAAAGATATAACACTTACTTCCGTTTTTGCAGCAGGATGTTTTTCTTCTCGTTGATTCAGGCTGGCATGCTTATTGAGTTGTAAATCCCAATCGATTATTTCTCGTTTAAAAACACCCATTTGTTTTGCCAATCGGTAAATTGGATTATCTACTGGTAGAAGGATTTCTTTTTTGCGCACAACGATTGGGGTAAGATTAATTGCTTTTGCTTTTCTCAAAGAATTAAGACTGGCATTTGCCAATAATTGTCCATAGCGTTCAGTTTTTTCATAGGTTCCGTCATTTAAGTTTTGGCCTTGATCATTTTTAATAGAAACTTTTAAAGAAGTCATTAATCCACCCACAGCACCGGTAAATACAATCGCTTCGGCCTGAGTTTGTTTCATTATTTCTTTAACTGTATAACCTACAAAATCTGAGCTTAATTTTTTATTTCCACTTCCCAACGTTTCAGGGTGACAATGCCAGAAAAGAACTATTCCCAATGCTGTTTTTGTGTTGGTATTGTTGAATTTCAAACTTAATAGTTCATCCATTTTTACAATCGGTGGTCTCCCGTCATGTAAAAGTTCAGGAATTGAGATTGCAGCAATTTCGGTGTCGCATTCTGTTAAATTTTTAGCAGCTTCCCGAATTGTGCTTACTGCTATTTTTTGCAAATAGAGCAAATAGTCTGGGTCAGTTCCAGATTGAAAAGGTGTTTGTCCCCAAAGGCCTAAAGTATCAGGCCCCTCGTGGGAATGCGTGCAGGAAAACATGACATTTTCAAAATCTTTAAGTTCCTTACGGATATCATCAACTTGTTCTTTAAATAATCCAATTAAATCAGCACTAACAAAGGCGTATTTCTTGCCTTCAGTTTTTAGTACCATGGCCCTTATAAAAATAGGATCACTAACGCCTTCTGCTTTTCGATTATGACCAAAACCAGCAATATAAACTGGTTTATTTCCAATTTTTGGGGTCGCATCCCCCTTTGAAAATCCGACTTCTAATTTTTCGTTTGAAGTTTGTTTTGTTTCGGAATTTTTAGGCGCAACCAAAATGAATACCAGTCCGGTCATTATCAGAAAAAGTTGTGATTTGTTCATATCGGTAATGTATCTCCAGAATTAATGTGAATCTATGAATTTAGTTAATAGAAGGTTATTTCATAGTTTTAACTATTTTGCAACGAATTACCTTGTTTACACTTGTCGCTTCAGGCAAACAAAGAATAGGATTAAGTAGCGATTGGTTTTAAGTTTTGCTTTTTTAGCTTGGGCGAGGATTGCCAATGTCTATCAAATTCAGGGTTTTCCAGATTTTTATTCTTTGTTTCCTGTTGGGTTCGGTTCAGGGGTTTCAAGATTCAAAGCAAACCCAGATTAAAAAATGGGTGGAAGAATTAGGTGATGCAGACTTCAATGTACGTGAAAATGCCCATAAAAATTTGTGGAAGGCTGGTAGTGATGCCGAAGACCAACTTAAAACAGCCTTGAAAGGCAGCGATGCAGAGATCCGGAAACGAGCATTGGAATTGCTAGAAAAATTCAAATGGGGGATTTATCACGACTCACCAATTCCCATCATTGATTTGATCCATGCTTATCAATCTGGAAATTTGCAAGATAAAGAAAAGTCGATAGCTAAATTGATCGAAATGGGCGGGCCAGGGGTTAAATCAGTAATCAAAATAATTAGTGCTGAAGATCAGGAAGAAATTAGGAACTCGGTTCTTTCTTATGCATCCAAGTCGGTAAGCAAGGTCATCCCCTATCTGGTTGAGAAAAATGAATTCAAATTCTTAGATCAAATTCTGCAGATGATGCTTGAAAACAGGGCCGAGGGGGTTTTCTCGAATTATGCTGTTTACGCATTGCTTTCATCTTCCACTGATAAAATCATTAAAGATCTATCTAAAAACAAATCCCAAAAAATTAGTGATGAAATAAATAATGAGGTTCTTGCATATCTATATCGAAGCAAGGGCCAAGGTATTGAAGCATTAAAATTCGCAAAGGAATCTAAAAATCCAGAACTTTACACCCAATTGGCACTTGAAGCTTCTAAATGGAAGGTTGTTTTGGAAACGGATCATTTTCCCGATGATTTGCTTTTGGGGAAATTAGGTTACAAGTTGGCGATGCACCGTTTGTCTAATCATAAAGCGGAATTTGAAAAAGAAAGCAAAAATCTGATTGAAATTGCCGAAGAGTTAACTGGTAAAGATAAGAAAGAAGTCGAATCTACAGAGCAATTGTCCCAGGTTGCAAAAATAGCATTGCTGAATTACATGGTTCCTGAAGGGATTGAATATTTGTTGAAAAACAAAAAGCGCATGATGGTTGCAGAGATTTACGCAAGTCGTTTTGAGTTTGAGAAAATTAAAGCACTTATTGAAGAAGCCAAAAATGAGAATTCAAAGGATTTTCCTGTACTCGAAATTCACTGGGCAAAAATCCTTTATGGGTTGGGTGAAAAGGAGCAGGCTATGAAAACCCTTGATTTTTACAGTAATCGCATTGCTGATAAATCTGAAGGTGATTGGCCTTTGAAGTTGGTTCATGCTTGGATGTTAATCAAGAAGAAGGATCGTGCTTTTGATGATGCAGCGAAGTATCTACAAAAAATGGAACATCGGGAGGCTTCGGGAAGAATTTTGAATAAATTGTATGGGGATGATTCTGAATTTTACGACCCATTATTCCGATTCTTTTTCAAGAAGAAAAATTCTGAAACTGCCCAATCTGTGATTATGCAGCTTAACGTTTTGCATGATAAAAAATCGAATCCCAAAGCTGTTGAAAATCTTGTTGATGACCTATTGGAATACGCTTCTACGGTTACCTCAGAAGAGAGTATTAGTTTAAGAAACGCTGCCAGCGCAATTTTGAAAAAATATGGCTTACACGAGAAGTTAAAAGAATTGGCTGATAAGTTCGTTAGCGAAACTATTTATCTTTCCCTCGCTGACTTGTACGCAGAACGGAAGGAATGGGGTAAGGCCCGAGACGCTTATAAATCCGCTTGGGAAAAAGACAAATCCAAATCGATCATCGCTTTTATGGTTGCAAAAATGGAGGAAAATATCGGAGATAAAAATCAGTCTTCCAAGTGGAAGGAATTGGCCACCTGGACCCCCCTTGGAAATGAACAGTTAAGGCTTGACTTCGCTTATGCCTTGGGCAAAAGGAATTTTTTGGATGACGCCCTTGTTCAATTTGATTTGGTTACAAAAACTGGCGAACCTGGTTCTTACAGTGTTGGCGCTTCTTCGAGGGCCCTTGCAAGTAGACTAATTGAAAAAAAGAACTTTGAAAAAGCTGCAGATGGGTATGAACTTGCAATGCTTCGCTGCATGACACCGTTTGTTTCCTTCACTCAAAGTCAGGCTTATGTCAATGTTCCTTCTCTTATCGCAAGGTTGCGCTGTAGATCTGCTGTTGAGATTGGAGATTTTGATAAAGCTGATTCTTTTGCTTCCAAGGCTTATGATTTGCAGCCTGGGGAGGTTGAGTTGCCTATCCTTGTTTACCAGCCTTTGGTTGCCAAAGGAAAGAAGGAACTTGCGGACAAGGTCTTTGCAACTGCAAAAAAAGCCATTCAAAAAGTTGGAGATGATTATCCCAATTGTGCCTGGGCGCATAATTCTGCAGCTTGGCTTTCTGCTTGCTGCAAGTCTGATTTGGCTTGGGGGCTTAAGCAGGCTGAAATAGCTGTTAAACTCGATGATAAAAGTGCTGCTCATCTTGATACTCTTGCTGAAGTTTTATTTCAGTTGAATCGTCAAAAAGAGGCTGTCGATGTTCAAACCAAGGCTGTTGCGCTTGAACCTACAAAGATTTACTACAAAAAACAGTTAAAGCGCATCCAAGACGGCGATCCTAGTGTTGACAGGCCTGAAGAGAATGATGATTAATTAAACTGAATGTTTTCTATGCATCCACGAGTCACCTTTTCTTGTACTTTTGTTGCGACTTCTTTGGCGAAGTTTAAGGAGTTTGGCGTTTCCCTTGGAGAATTGATTGAGCCATCTTTGGTTATTGCCTTAAATGGAGAATTGGGGAGTGGTAAAACAACTCTGGTTCGATCCTTATGTCAGGGACTTGGATGTTCTTCATTGGAATTTGTCACTAGTCCAACTTTTGTTCTTATGCAGGAGTATCAAGGGCGTTGCACGGTGAATCACTTGGATGTTTATCGTTTGGAAAGTGAGTCACAATTTATTGATTTTGGTGGTGAGGAATTTTTTAATTGTGGGGGAGTGGTGTTGGTTGAATGGGCCGAAAAAATTGTAAATTGTCTACCTGCCACAAGGATGGATGTTTTTTTAGAAGTTTTAAGCACTGAAGCACGACGTATTCACATTTCCTTGTTTGGTGAATTGTTTTCCCCCCAGATTTTAAATTTTCTTGTACGATTGGCGGAATGCCCATAGTCATTCCAAGCCTTTTATTGACAAAATTGTTGAATTAAAGATACACTTCGATAGTTGACAGATCCGTTTTATATTCGCGGGTTGCTCGGATAGGAGTTGATTACCTGATGCATTTTCTTGATCCTGATATTTTTTCTGAAGTTGTAAAATTATCGACTCCAGCCTTGATTTCGATTTTATTATGTGGATTGTTGCTTTGGGGCGCCGGTTATCTGACTCACAAATTTTGGGTCGTGTTTTTGGCTACAGCAGGTGCTGGTGTTTTAGGCTTCGATAAAGGCCCAGATTTTGGAATTCAAGGTGTGTTTGCTGCACTCCTTTTCGGTATCTCAGCTGGTATTTTGGCACTTTCCATTATTCGTGTGGTGGTTTTTATTTTTGGCGGGTGTACCGGCCTTATCATCGGAAATGTTCTAATGCCCGCAGGAGATGCTTGGTTGGCATGCCTTCTCGTGGGGGGCATCGCAGCACTTTTACTATACCCTTTCTGGTTTACAGCTTTTTCCAGCTTACTGGGTACGCTTGCCTCGGCTTATGGTATTATTGCAATTCTTGAAAGGCTCAAAGCTTTGGATTCTTCTTTGATTGTTGATAAGCAAGCTGGTCTTATTGATGTGATTTGTATTGGATTTGTTGTTTTTGGCACTATTATCCAGTACTTTTTGACAAAGTATTTCCGCAAGAGGAAATGGCGTCTCATGCAGGAAGAAGAAAGGTTTCGATTACAGAATGAAAATATGGCTTATTCCAGTCCTGGAGCTTGGTTTAAAAACCCTTGGCGCCATGCTAGTTAATCCTTCGAAAGGGTTTCTCATGGTTTTTGCTACTTTTTTAATTTCATATTTTTTGTTTTTTACTAGGCCTGTTTGTGCCCAAACGGCAAATGCTCCCATCCCCGCACAAAATGAACCGGGAGACAAAACTTATACTCGTAATTTACTTTCTGGGGTGTTTGCCTTTGTTTCTTCTATTGGTATTTTAGTTCTTATTTGCATGCCTGGTCGCAAAAATTCGTAAAATGATTTAGTTGGGTTTTATGACTTTAATCTTTTCCCTTTTAGGGGTTCATATATGGCGCAGCATTCTTCAATTGACTTTCTTGCTATTGCTAATCGGATTATCTCCGGCGGGGATATTACAAGGGATGAAGCCAAACAACTTCTTCTTGTTCAAGGTGGTGAACTTTATGACTTGTTCTATGCAGCCAATAAAGTCCGTAGGCATTTTCATGGTAATAAAGTCACTTTTTGCAGCATTCTTCCCACCAAATTTGGGAACTGTAGCGAAGACTGTAAATTCTGTGCTCAAAGTGCTCATTATGATGCTGATGTTAACGCTTATCCTATGATGGATGGTGCTGATGTTGAAAAAGCCTGTGCTAGTGCTCGAGATAATGGCGCCAGTGCTTTTGGGATTGTTAACAGTGGTAGAGGGCCTAACAAAAAAGAATGGCCTAAAATCATGGAGGCCATTGACTCCATGAAAAAGGTTGATGGTATTACACATTGTGCCACGCTTGGCACTTTAAATGAAGCTCAAGCAAGAGATTTAAAAGCCGCTGGTATACGTAGAATTAATCATAATCTAGAAACTTCAAAAGAGTTTTATCCTAAAATTGTTACCACTCATTCATGGCAAGATCGTGTTGACACCGTAAAACTAGCACAGAAGGTTGGCCTTGAGGCTTGCTGTGGTTGTATTTTTGGCATGGGTGAGAGTGTTGATGATCGGGTCAGCCTTGGGTTCAGTTTGAAAGAACTTAATCCTCATGTTGTTCCTCTTAATTTTCTTCATCCAATTGCTGGGACCCCCCTGGAAAATGAGCCTAAACTAAAACCAATGGAAATTTTGAAAATCATAGCTGTCATGCGCTTGATACTTCCTAAACAAGATTTGAAAGTTGCTGGTGGTCGGGAGAAAAATCTTCGAGATCTCCAAAGTTGGATCTTTTATGTTGGGGGGACGAGTGGTTTGATTGGTAATTATCTTTCCACATACGGCCGCGCTAATCAGGAAGACTTACAAATGATTAGCGACCTTGAACTTGAATGGCAGGATGATCGTGTTGGGGATTTGGATGAATCTGTTGCCCCATCCGAAAATCCCCCTCATTCTAATGGTTCATTGCTGCAACTTCCTGTGTTGAACTTTTAACCATCGGATAGCATCACAAATTGGAAAATCCTGAATCTCAATCTGTCAATCATTTGGATTGGATCCAGCATGAGTTGGATCTTATATCAAATGCTGGATTGAAACGATTTCGAAGGTCACTTAATTTCTGCCCTGATGGTTCTATTATCTATCGTAAAAAAAAGCTGGTTAATTTTGCCTCGAGCGATTATCTGGCCTTTTCAAAACATCCTTACGTGATTCGCTCTGCTTATAAGGCACTTAATTCTTTTGGTGCTGGTGCTGGTGCTTCACCCTTGGTTTCCGGGTACACCCGACTGCATCGTTCTCTTGAACGAGAAATTGCTCAATGGGAAGGGTTTGATGACGCCCTTGTTTTCTCCAGTGGATTTGGTGCCAATCTGGGTGTTATTTCGGCTTTAGTTCATCCTAAGGATTTGATTCTTTGCGATTCTTTGAACCATGCCAGCATTATTGATGGTTGCAGACTTTCTCGTGCCACATTAAGGTTTTACAAACATAAAGACTGTGATCATCTTCAAAATCTATTATTGCGAGACAGGGGTAAATTCAGGAAATTATGGATACTTTCTGATTCCCTTTTTAGTATGGATGGCGATTATGCCCCAATAGAAACTCTTTATCAAATTACATTGAAAAATGATGCAATGTTGATTCTTGATGAAGCACATGCGACCGGAGTCACGGGCGAAGATTCACGAGGCTTTACAGACACATTTCCTCTTGATTTGGATTGGAAGAACAGGGTGATAAAATTAGGAACATTAAGTAAAGCCTTGGCATCGCAGGGCGGTTTTGTCTGTGCTGACAGGAAAATAATAGCTCTTATTAAAAACAAAGCTAGGTCTTATATTTTCTCCACCGCTCTATCACCAGTTTGTGTTGCTGCAGCCAGGGCTGCAATAAAGTTGATCATTAAAGATAATAGTCGAAGGGTGCTGGTTGATTCCCTAGCTGCTTATTTGCGCAGTAATCTACTTGATATGGGGCTTGATATTGGCCCTTCGCAAAGCCATATCATTCCTATTATTTTTGGTAATGCTGAAAAAACAATGCGTATTTCCAAGGCCCTATTGGAACAGGGGTATTTGGTTCCGCCAATCCGTCCACCGTCAGTTCCCGAAAATTCCTCAAGGCTTCGCGTTTCCATCACGGCTTTTCATAGCTATGACCTTATAAATGGATTTCTTCTGAAGTTAAAAGAAGTTTTATCCCGGTTTTAATTATTTGTTGGGTAATTATCAGGCAAATCATTGTTTTGAACAATTTCGTCACTTTTTATTTTGCACGAATCTGATTTGTCATCGTGATTCTCGTCAACATCTTCTTCTTGATTGTTAATTTGAATGGTGCCTTCCAAGTGCGGTTTTTTATCAATAGGTTCGCCAGTATTTATCTGTATTCGAAACGGAAGATTTGCAATGTTTAAACAATCATTGTTCTTAAGTGTTGCTCTTCGAATCTTTTTGCCATTTACCAATGTTCCATTGGTGCTGCCCAGATCTCGAAGAAGCAGGGTGTTTTCCATTTTAACTATTACACAATGAAACTTTGAAACGGATTTATGATCTAACCGTAAATCACAATCTTCCTTACGGCCAACGACCGTAAGATCTCGTGTTAATTCGATAGAATTGCCGCCTTCAAGAGGCACTAATCGAAATCGCATCGTGTAGGTTTACCTATTTGAGAAGGAAAGAACAATTTAATTTAATTATACATTGATAGGAATACCACAACTACCGCCTGATTTAACCAACAAACTAGGTGAATTAGAAGGTTATAACCGTTAATTTCGTTAGAAGTGTATTTTTTTGGTTAATGAGCGATAAGCTAAACTTCCTTGTCTGGTTTTAAAATACTAAACCTTATTGCATGAGATTAAGAAGCCATGGGCAAAAAACTTTTTATCAATACTAGGTGATTGCTTTGCTATCCAGGAAAGATTACCTAGAGGTAGTGTTTCGATTATTTGGAAGTTTGTTGTTTTTAAAAGAGTTGAAATTTCTTTCCAGGTAAATAGGTGTAAGGTCAATCCACTGATTCCTTGATGAATGGGGAGCAATTTGTTTCCAAAATGGGTTGAACGACTTAATCTTCGGATTAAATCTAACGCGAGCCATTTGTATCCTTTTAATCCTTTTGCGGCAGACCACATGTTATGTACATGAAGAATTAATTTACCTCCGGGTTTAAGCACACGAAAGATTTCGTTTAGCATCTGAATTCGATGTTGTTGGTCTAAAAGCATGCCAAAACTACTGAAAAGGCATGAAGAATAATTAATTGAGTTGGAACTGAGTTGGGAAAGTTCAAGCATATTTGCCCGTAAGAATAAATGTGGACCTTTGATTTCTTTATTTTTGGCCTGCAATAACATAGGTTTAGAAAGGTCTACCCCTAAAACCTTGTAGTTTTTTGGGGCAAAAAATTCTGCTACTCGCCCGGTTCCGCAACCAAGGTCCAGGATTATGCCTGTTTTATTAAAATGCTTCTCGAGAAAACCTAGATCCTGATGAAAGTTTGGATTGTCTTTAAGTGAGGAATCGTAGTTCTCTGCGATATATTCATTTGAAATATATTCCCATTGGGTTTTGCTTACCCCTTCGGGCATGAGCCAATCTGGTGGTGAAGAAGAATTAAAACTCATGCCTGCTTTGCCTGATTAATGATCGAATTAATTCCCTATATTTTTCAAAGCAGTGGAAGCTGCATCTTTGAACGATTTATCTCGCTGTTTTTTATCTTCCACAATCGACTTGAGAGATTCTTTTGCTTGCTTGGCTTCCGAGCCGATTTTTCCAAGTGCAACTGCTGATGCAAAACGAAGATCATTGTCCTTTAAAGTTTCTATGAGATCAGGGACGGCAGATTTTCCATCTTTGCCCAAGGCCCCGATTGCATCAATTGCTTTTTCTCGGATGTTGGTAGGTTTGGATTTGTCGATAAAAGCAGAATGAAGGACTGAAAAACTGGCAGCTCCAATCTTGCCCAAAGAAATTGCAGCTGCGTTTTGGTTCTCTTTTTTCTCATCATTATTGTTCAACAAAACTGCAAGTGCAGGGATCGCGTCTTTATTTTTAGTTTTTAAATTTCCGAGTGATTGTGCAGAAAACCTTCTTACAAAAGCGTCTTTGTCTTGCAGTCCGGTTATTAGAGCCGCTGTGGTTTTTTGATTGTCCTCTCCGCTCTCTCCCAATGCTTTTGCTGCAGCTCTACGGATTTCCGGGTCATTGTTTTTCAACTGAAGAATAAGTTTGTTGGTGTCTTCTGCACTTATAAACGTGGTAATGCATGTGCCCAGGAAAATAGCTGAAAGGAAAAGTCTCATGTGTGTACTCCATAAAATGTTGCTTGGTCTGATTTCATAATATCTTTTTGTTTGGAGAGACTCAACTTAATGTTGTTTTTGTTTGCAGAATTGATTGTTGGTGTTGACAAGCGATGTTCAAATTGTGACTAATATGCAAATGGAGTGATTTGTGAGGAAAGGAAACTCTTGTATTTTAAGAAGTTATCGTTATGATCGCTCCATGTTGTGCCTGACTATTACAGCTGAAAATAACAGAGGTTGTTTTCTTAGGTAATAAAGACACAGGCTAGATTTCAGAGTTCTTTTGGAGGTTATAAGGTTTATGAGTGAATCCGATGTGCGAGCCGAGGTGGCACCCGTTCCATTCGCCGATCAGTTCGGGGGTGGCGATAGTGAAGAGCCTCCCGGTAAGCCGAAGCGTCATCCTATTTGGCGCGATGTTCCGGATCACCAATGGAACGACTGGCGTTGGCAATCTCAAAACGCCATCCGATCAGTTAGGCAGCTTAAGGGTTTAATTACCTTTAGCCCTGAGGAAATGGAAGCCATAGGGTCTTTGGAAACAGAGTATAAAACAGCTATTCCTCCTTATTACTTCTCTCTTATCAATCCTGAAGACCCAGAAGATCCTATCAGGCTTCAGTCGATTCCTTCCCCTTTGGAACTTACCAACCCGTCTGGGTATGAGTTGGTGGATCCTTTGGAAGAAGATAAGGATTCGCCGGTTCCAGGCTTGACTCACAGGTATCCTGACCGAGCTTTACTAGTCACGACTCATGTTTGCTCTATGTATTGCAGGTTTTGTACCCGCAAACGTGCTACCATGGTTCGGGGCGGATGGGATTCCATCAGCCGTGATGATGAACGTATGGTTGAATACGTTCGTGATCATTCCGAAATTCGTGATGTGATTGTTTCAGGTGGGGACCCTCTGACCCTTCCAGTTACAAAACTTAGATTCTTTCTCGAAAATCTTGCTGCCATTCCTCATGTTGATGTGATTCGAATTGGCACTCGAGTTCCAGTTACTTTGCCTCAACGGTTGTTTGATCAGTCATTGATTGATCTTTTATCTTCGGTTGGTAAAGTTTGGATTCAGACACACTTTAACCATCCTAACGAGATTTCTGCAGAATCTGCCAAGGTCTGCATGTCTTTGTTAAAAGCAGGTATTCCTGTGAATAATCACACGGTACTCCTTAAAGGAGTTAATGATTCTCTTGATACCATGCGCAAGTTGATGCGAGGTTTGCTTCGGATTAAAGTGCGTCCTTACTACATTTTTCATTGTGATCCTGTTATTGGTGCTGGGCATTTTCGCACCTCTATCTGGAAGGGCATGGAGATTATGGAAGGCCTTCGTGGTCATATGTCAGGACTTGGCATACCAACCTATGTAGTGGATAGCCCTCATGGAGGTGGCAAAGTTCCTGTCATGCCTAATTATGTTGTTTCAGCTTCTGATGATGCTGTTGTACTGCGTAATTATGAGGGTATGCTTGTTCGTTATCAGGCAGAGGATAAACCTTTGCAAAGTAGTGATCAGGGCAGAACCCGAGGTGTTAGTTCCCTTCTTCAAGGTAGTAAATCTGCTTTGATTCCGGAAAATGCGGAACGAATGATTCGTCGTCAAATGAATCTTGCTACCGTTTCTTCTGAAGAAGCTTCCTCTGGTTGCGCTTCAAATGAAGGCCCTTCAGAAAATGAAGCTGTTCCTGATTCTTTGATAGAGTTGGGTATTAAAAAGAAAGTTGCCCCCGCAAGGAAGGCGCGTTAGAGGTATTAAAGTTTAATTTAAAGCCGCCAGGTTGTTTACTTGGCGGCTTTTTTGTTGGTGGGGTCTAGTATGAAAATAGGGATTGTTTGTAACTTAAAATCTGGCGTTATTAAATCCACACATTCCGATGACTTCGAGGAAGAGTTTGATTCACCAGAAACGATGCACGCAATCGGGGCTGTTTTGGCTTCAAAAAACCATCAAATCTCCTATTTTGCGGAATCCCCTAATCTGCCAGCGGAACTTATCAAAGATCGCCCTGATTTTGTCTTTAATTTTGCTGAGGGGCGTGGAACAAGTAGGGCAAGGGAAGCGAGAGTTCCAGCTTTGTTGGAAATTCTTGGTATTCCTTACTCTGGTTCAGATCCTTTTACACTTTGCATTGGTTTGGATAAGGATGTAGCAAAAAAAGTTGTTTCTGATGCTGGTGTCAAAGTTCCCAAGGGGGCCATTTTTACCTCTGAAAACTTTGACATTGATTCAGTTCCAATTGATTTTCAATTTCCTGTTGTTGTCAAACCTGCCTGGGAGGGTTCTAGTAAAGGTATACGTGATTCTGCTGTAGCTAAATCCCGTCAGCAACTCCGTGCGTTATTAATTGAAGCTTTAAAGGGCTATGAACAGCCAGTAATCGTTGAAGAATATTTGCCAGGAGTTGAAATGACTGTTGGTTTGATTGGAAATGGCAAAGAGTTAAAAGTAGTTGGAGCAATGGAGATTGTTCCGAAAATCAAGGACGAATTTTTTATATACAGTCTTGAAGTAAAGAGAAATTATTTAACTAGAGTTGATTACTGCGTGCCCCCAAAAATTTCAGGTGAGGTTATTGATTCTTTGTTTAATAGCGCTTTAAAAGCTTTCAAAGCTTTAGGGTGTAAAGATTTTGCAAGAATTGATTTTCGCCTTAATACCGATGACCAGCCTGTTTTTATCGAAGCAAATCCACTGCCCGGGCTTAATCCTGTTACCAGCGACTTTGGCTTGATTGCCAAAGGTATGGGATTGACATACGAAAAATTGATTCTTTCTATTTTTGAAGCTGCCACGAAGAGGCTAGGGCTCTAGTTTTTATACCCCGCTTTTTTCTTTTACATCTTGATTCAAACTTATACACTTTCTGTATGAATGAAAATCCTCCTATTAGTACTGTAGTTCCGCAATCACCTTTTAAAGTGATGATTCTTCATAACATTCCTGTTTTGCCTTTAGACCATCCTGATGCTGATTCTGAACATGAAGTTATCGAAACTGTAGAAATCATTGAAAACGCTCTTGCAGAGCAGGGCGTCCGTTTTGAAAGATTCGGCCTTGGCAGAGATTTGGCTCCCCTGATTCACAGATTGAATTCTGATCCGCCTGATGTTGTATTTAATATGTTTGAAGGCTTTGCCGATTTTACTGAAACTGAAGTGCATCTCGCAGGGCTTCTTGAATGGATGAAGATTCCGTTTACGGGTTCTAAATCACAAGCCCTTGCTGTGGGTAGAAACAAAGCGCTAGCTAAGGCCGTCTTGCAATCCTATGGAGTTTCTACCCCCGGTTTTTTTTGGGTAAACAATTCAACTGTCCCCCAGAATACCTTGGGTTGGCCTGTTATTGTTAAACCTGCCACTCAGGATGCCAGTATAGGGGTTGACCAAGGTAGTGTGGTAACTTCCCAGGATGATCTCGTCGAGCGGGTAAATCTGTTGCTTAAAAATTATGGGCCTCCTGTTTTGGTAGAGCAGTTTATTGATGGCAGGGAGTTAACTGCTGCTGTTATTGAAGATCCGGAAGTTTTTGTTCTCGCGCCTTCAGAAATTCATTTTACGATTCGCAATAAGGGGCTTTGGCCTATTATCTCCTATGATGCCAAATGGAAGCCTGATTCCGTAGAGTTTGAAGGCACACCTTATGAATATCCGGCCAAACTTACACCGGAATTACTTACTAAAGTAAAGGATACCGTAAAACGGGCTTATCTTGCGCTTGGTATTCGTGATTACGGAAGAATTGATATGCGTGTTTCTACCGATGAAACTATTTATGTAATTGAGGTTAATCCGAATCCTGACCTTCATATTGTTACAGGATTGGCGATTAGCCTAGATTCTGCCAATCAAACTTATGGGGTTTTCCTTGAAAATCTTGTTACTCGGGCTTGGAAGCGTGGGCCTTAATTTAGTTTTTTAACTCGTTCAAAAAAACGATTTTTACGATTTAATATTGTTTGATGTTGATATTTTTGCAAACAAATTGATTCAACTAAGGCTTGGTATTATTGTTTCTGTTTTTTTAAAGCTAATATTTTGTTAATAGGTGGGTTTGCTTGGTTGAATCGGTATCACTAATTTGATTAATAGCAATTCTGAAAATTCTGTTTCTTCGTTAAAGTTATAAACTAGTAAAATGGTAAAATATTTGCCAACTGGATATTCAAATCACAATTGTTTCAAGAGTAAGATGTTGGGTCTTTCATCAAAGCCTGTTTAAAACCATTCATTCTTTCTGCACATTTGTTACACTTGCCACAATGTAATCCATTAATTGGGTAAATGCATGAAAAGGTGTGCTGCAAAGGCGCTTCCCTACCTAATTTTAAAACTTCTGTTTTATGCATTCCTGAATAGGGCCTTAATAATTTAACATTGCCGGAAACAGATTCATTGATTGCTCTTTCCATGGTAAGAAAAAAACTATCAGTTGCATCTGGGAATGGATTGGATTCTAAAACAGCCAGAGATAGACTTTTAACTTGATTAAGGTTGCACCATAGAAGTGCCTTTGCCGTTAAAAGAACATTTCTTCCCGGTAGAAAAACAGCCTCATCTGGCGAATCAATATCCGGTACATTGATTCCAGTCAGGCTCCAGTGATTTTTGTATAAATCACTAACAGGCACATCGAGTATAGTTAGGTCAGCTAAGTTAGGGGCTTTAATTGCGTTAAGAAACCTTGTTAGGTACTGGAATTCGATTTTTTCCCAATATAGCCCGCATCGAATAAATATAGGGCATACCTTTGGGAATTTATGGTTGACCATATCTGCCAGTAATATCGCACTATCCAGACCACCACTCACTAAAACAGCAGTTGGATAATTAATAAGTTCTTTGGTCATGCTGGAATTCATAAAATATTCTCATGGGATTTTGAAGCTATAATATCCTATGACATTTTTTCATAATTTAACGGGTGCTTCAGGTTCGTATGTAATATGGTATGTTAATATTCATGAAGATTTTCTACTTTAAATTTTTTATGTAAATAGATGATGGGGATTGACATGAACTGCCTGATGGAATTTGAACCTATTTTGAAAAAGTCTTCGTCTTTATCCCCGCATACATTTTCGGGATTAGCTGGGGTATGCGAATATTTGGCAGAGCCCCGAAGCAAAGAAGAATTAGCTGCGCTCTTTAAGGTATGCCAGGCAAATAAAATTTCATTCCGAATCTTGGGAAATGGGTGCAATCTTCTAGTTCGAAGTGCCATGATTCCCGGCGTAGTTGTAAAATTGACGAATCCAGCATTTTGCGGTTTTGAAAATCTAGGAAATACAGTTCGCATGGGGGCGGGGGCTTCTATTTTCTCCGCCATAGCTTTTTGTTCCCAAAATAATATGGCTGGATTTGAAACACTTATAGGAATACCCGGCACCATTGGGGGTGCCTTACTTTCAAATACCAGTGATAAATCTGGACCTATTTCGAGATTTGTTCGAAAGATTGAGGTTCTGGACTCGCTTGGTAATCTTCAAATTCGGGATAAGGAAGAGGTGTCTTTTAGTGATAGAGGAAATGATCTTAGGGATCCTGTGATTTTGAGTGTTGAATTTGCTTTTGAGCATGATAAGACTGAATCGATTGTTAAAAGATTAAGGAAAGCGTGGATTAGTAGAAAAATTCAATTACCACTTGGCGTACCTTACGCTGGTAAAATATTTAAAAACCCCAGAGGCCTTACTGCTTCGTCTTTAATGGAGCAAGGTGGATTTCAAAAAGCCAGGGTTGGGGGAGCTGAAATCTGTGATCGGGATTCAAATTATATTGTGATTCATCCCAGCGCAGTTGTTGAAGATGTTTTAAGATTAATTGAGCAAATTAAACAGGGTATTCGCGAAAGGTTTAATGTAGATCTGGAACTTGAAATCACTATTTGGTAAGCAGTTTAAACCGGATGATACTGTGAAAAAAATTATCGTTTCCTGGATGGGGTTTGGTATTGTCATGCTTCTGTCTTTTCTCTCCTGCGGGTTTTTAATCTATTTGTTATCCAAGGCTGATTATTCTTTTAATAGATTGATTGTTTCCAGGCATGCTTCTTTAATTCCTTTTTCAAATATTAACGCTCCTTTTCCCGAAGTATTGTCGAAAGAGGAATTTCTAAGCGAAGTTCGTTATTTCGGAAATTTGAAAGAAGAATTTGATTTGTTGGAAGAGGGTATTTTGGGGAAGATTTTTTCTGCCTTCCAACTTCATCCTTGGGTGTATAAAGTTCTTGATGTACAAAGAGAAGGCCCTAAGAATTTAAAAGTAATGTTGGAGTTTCGAAATCCTGTCCTGGTGGTTCCTATTTCGCACCCAATTGATCAAATTGAAGCATCAGAAAATTTTAGGGTTGTTGATTCAAATGGTGTTATTTTACCAAAAAATGCTCCTCAACTTGGATTACCCGTTCTTGCCAGGCCGTTGCCTTTCCCTTCTGGTAAAGCAGGGGTTCAGTGGAAAAATGATCAAGTTGTTTTGTGTGCTAAAATTCTGGATTATTGTTCTGGAATTGCACTTCCCAACGATTGTTTGATTGAACTTAAAGATGGTAATGTTTTGATATATTCTGAGAAGGATTTTTTTAAAATAGTATGGAGTCCATTGTCCAAGGACGAGCAATTATCTAATCAAGAGCTTGGTGAAAGAAAAAGCGTGCTTAAATCTAGGTATTCTTCTTGGATTCAGTCTGGTATGAAAAATAGTTTCATAATGGATTTTTCAGTTGAATTCCAGAAATAGTTTTACGATTCAAGATAAGGTATTAGAATACGAGACCATGTTTCGTAGGATTCTTCGGACTCCTTAAGTTCTGTCATATTTGAGAATCTGCAGTCAGTCAAATTGTGTTCCTGTGATTCTAAATCTGATGTTTCAATTTGATATAGGTGGACAATCCCAAAGTGAACCTGCCCCACTTCGTTTGTGTCGTCATTAATAAAACCCAAAAGTTTAATATTTTTGGAGGGAGCAATGCCTACTTCTTCCTTGAGTTCGCGCCAGAGTCCTTTTAAATAGCTGTTTTCATCCGTTTCACCATCTTCTTGTTCGATGTGACCGCCAACCCCTAATGAACGAAGCATTCTAAGTCTTGTTTCAGAACTTGCTTTTCCCCTTTGATAATTGAAAAAGCCTTTTGGGCTTTTAAAAACTACATAGGGAATCAATTGTTTATAGTTTGGGTCGTTTTCAGCTAAATCCCTTTCCATGAAAAGCAGTTGTGGGTTTTCAATCATGTATTTTACCATGTATTCAGATGCAGGGTTAAATCCATGCTTTAAGAGCGATTCTGGAATATGTTTTCTTGCTATAACTAAAATTTTAGCTTTGCTCATGGTGATTGATC
>RFZJ01000061.1 GCA_009920765.1 Planctomycetota bacterium
CTGCGAATATTATCTTCTAACAGGCGATAAAGATGTTCTTCCCGCAATCAATGAATATGCAATTTCCCTGGCGAAGGGCCAGAGCATGTATGGCACCTTTGGCCATGGCATTTCGAAGTTGACTCCGGATGGGCAGCTACATGGTTCGATACCGCCTTATGGCCCGGTGAATGCCGCCGGCTTGATTGCAAACATGGCAATCGTGATGGGCAAGAATTGTGGTGTGAAGCATCCAGAGATTGAACCCGCTGTTGATCGTGCTTCCAAGTTCTTTGGCTATTTTGTAGACAAAGGGGCAATTCCCTATGGGGAGCATATGCCCTGGCCCAACCACGAAAACAATGGCAAGAACGCAATGACTGCTTTGTTGTTTGGCTTGCAGGGCAATCGCATTCGAGAGACCCAGTTTTGGGCAAAGATGGTGACTGCTTCTTATCAAAATCGCGAGTATGGCCATACCGGGCAGGGGTTCAGTTATCTCTGGGGCGCGCTTGGTGCTAACACGGGTGGTCCTGATGCTTTGGCAGCGTATTTTAATCAAGCGTCTTGGCACTTTGATCTTGTGCGCCGGTCTGATGGTTCCTTCACCTATGATGGCGGGGAACAATATGGGCCCGGGAAAACAGATGACAATACCTACTTTGGTAAAAGCAGTTATTATGGTCTTAGTCCTGCTGCAACTTACGTTCTAACTTATTCGATTCCATTGAAGAAAATCGCACTCACAGGCAGGGGAGTTGACCAGGCAAGTTGGCTTACGAAAAAAGAAGTTGCAGATGCAATCGCTTCTGGCCGTTTTGATCTTGATCGCAAGAATAAAACCACCGATGAGCTTATCGAAGCCATGGGAGATTGGTCGCCCGTGGTACGTAGCTGGGCTGCAGAAGAATTAGGGAAACGCCCGGAACGAAAAGAGTTGGTTCCCCGATTGATAGTTTTGGCAGAGGGACCGGATTATCGAAGGAGACAGGGCGCTGCAGAAGCTCTTGGCTATATCAATAGCGCTGAGGCTCTTCCTGTTTTAGTACGTTTGCTAACGCATGAAGATCGTTGGTTGAGGGTGAAAGCTGCCAATGCACTCCGCAATATGGGTGACACTGCAAAGCCTGTCGTTCCCGAAATGTTGAAGGCTGTAGTTGTTACTGCAGAACCTTTGGCACCCATTGTTTGGGATGATCCCATCCAGCTAACGCATGGCGAATTAGCTGCAGCATTGTTCAAGGGGTTATTACGAACTTCGATCAAGGGGATTGATCCCGAGCTGCTTTATCCTGCGATTCGTGCTATTTCCAAGAATGCAGATGGCATGGCCCGTGCCCAACTCACCCACACCATCACCAATCAATTGACACTTGAAGATGTGCAGGCATTGGCGCCCGACATTCTTTTGGCGATCGATATTCCCTCGCCTGCGGACACCATGTTTGCAAACGAAATCCGCATGGCGGGGCTTCGTGCCCTTTCCAAATACAACTTCAGGGAAGGTATCAGGGTGAGTTTGAAATTCGCCCAGACTCAAAGCCCGCATGGAAGCGAAAAACGCATGGGCGAGATCATGAAAGAACTTCTTCGCTATGGCAGTGCAGCCAAGGAGGTTTTGCCCGACCTCAAGGTATTGATCATCCAGTGCCAGGAGGAAAAAGATTTCCCCGACTGGGCCAAGAAGATGAAGATTGCCTCGGTTGAAGAAGCAATCAAGGCGATAGAATCTACAAGCACCCAGCCAGAATTGCGCACCATCCAAGCTTCTAAAAGCGCCCCTAAGAAATAGGGAATTGTATAGCCCTTGCCGTTGAATTGCTTTTTTTAACCCTTATATGAAGTGTTCATCACAATGAAATGCCTGACATTACTCATGGCGGTATTATTATCGCCCAACGTTTCTTCTTCACCCTATCAAGATTGGAAACATGATGGTTCTATTTTTATTCTTACTACTCCTGAAGGAGCAAACCTTCCTGCAGCAGCAATGGTTGAGGGGTTTCCGATTTTAGTAAGGCTTGACAAGGATTGGTTTGATTTTAATCAGGCCAAGGACAATGGTGAAGATATTCGTTTTGTTGGCAGGGAAGGTAAGCCGTTTGCCTATCAAATTGAACAATGGGACAAGACCAAGGGTACTGCCAGTATTTGGGTGAAAATTCCAGTCATCAAGGGAAACGATAGACAGGAAATCAAATTGCATTGGGGCAAACCAGAGGCTCAAAGTGAATCGGATGGCAAGGCGGTTTTCAATTCAGACAATGGTTATGTTAGTGTGCTTCATCTCGATAATGCCCTGAAGGATGAACTTGGCGCCCTTACGCCCAAGAATCTGGGCACTACTTCTTCTGTTGGAATGATTGGCGAAAGCCGAAATTTCATGCCCGGTAAAGGCATCCAGTGTGGTGACCATATTACAACCTTTCCTTATGGGGATAGCGCATTCACTTCAGAGGCCTGGGTTTGCCCTCAATCAACCTCCAATTCTTTTTTTTACTGGGGCAGGTATGCAACCCGGTTGAATGGAAAGACGGGCGATGGCAACGAAGTTGAACTTTGGATTGGGTCACCTGCAACTTTTAATTGGTCTTCTGATGGCCCCGGCGGTGTCAGGTGCCCTAACGAAATAAAAATGAAACAGTGGTATCATGTTGCTGCTACTTATGAAAATGGAACCAGTAATCTTTTCATCAACGGCAAAAAAGAGGCCACAAAGTTTCACAAGTCAGCCATGTCTGTTGTTCGTGATATAGTTGTAAACATTGGTGGAATGCGTGGGGGAAACTACAAGTTTTCTGGTGATATTGACGAGGTCCGGGTTTCCAAAGTCGCACGCTCTGAAGATTGGATGAAGCTGCAATATGAAAATCAGAATCCCAATCAAACGCTGGTAGGGCCCTTGGTTCAAAAAGGTTCCGCCTTTGAGTTGAGCCATTCTAAACTCGATGTCCTGGAAGGCACAAGTGCCACGGTTGTTGCCAAGGCAGCAGGTGCCCAGAAGATATATTGGATTATTAAAAAAGACGGAGTTGATACCATAGCTTCTGTTGATCGTTTTTCGTTCACCCTTCCCGCAACCCGTGTCAATTCTAACACTTCAATGATTTTGCAGTTCAAGGCTGTTTATACAGAAGGTGTTAAAACCAAAGATATTCCAATCACCATTACCGAGCACATTCCCGAACCTGTTGCAATTTTGAAGGCGCCTGATAAATGGAATGGCCGTGATACCATCGAAGTCATTCCTGTTATTACTAATAAAGATGCAATGCTTGCCCGGAATGCTGGTGAAGTTAAGACTACTTGGAGTGTTATTGGCGGAGCGGTGATCAAGGAGATAAGGCCCGATCGTTTGATTCTTAAGCGTTCGCAATATAGCGGTGAAATAGTGGTGCGCGCAGCTTTCAACAATGGTGGGATTGATACTTTTGCCTTTGCCAAGATCATGGTTGCTGAACCTCAAAAAGATCCTTGGGTTGATCGTATTCCAGGAAGAGACGAGAAACCTGTAAATAATCAGTTCTATGCGCGTGATGACAAAAATGAAGGTACACTTTATTACAATGGTATTGGCTCTTCAGAGGTTGATGCAGTTGCGCTTAATCTTTTTGCCAACGACAAACTTTTAAAGACGGAAACCAAGAAACTTGATGCGGATAAATCCTACAGTTTCGCATTCAAATTAAAGCCCGGTTTGATCAAGTATAAGGTGGAGTTCTTCACATTAAAGGGCGCTGATAAAACACTGGTGAACACAGTTGGCAACATTGTTTGTGGTGATGCCTACATCATTCAGGGGCAGTCTAATGCTGAAGCTACCGGTCCCAATAATGGACCAACCATGGATGCCGATTCCCCTTTTAGCGATTGGATTCGTAGTTATGGAAATTCTTATAATGGCGACATAAAAAATGGTTGGGGAAACGCAATCCGCACTCGTATCTGGGGCAAACCTGATTATGGACATTGCCAGATCGGAGCCTGGGGCATGGTGCTTGCAACGGATCTGGTTGAAAAATATCATATCCCAATTTGCATCATGAATGGTGCAGTCGGGGGCACCAGGGTGGATCAGCATCAGCGCAATGAAGCTAACCATAATGATCCCTCAACCATTTATGGCAGACTTCTAAACCGCATACAAGCTGCCCAATTGACGCATGGTATTCGCGGGGTTCTTTGGCATCAGGGAGAAAATAATCAAGGTTCCGCCTCACCCACGGGTGATTATGACTGGAAATCTTATCAACAATACTTTGTGGATCTTTCCGCTGCCTGGAAGCAGGACTACCCTAACATCCAGAATTATTATGTATTTCAAATCTGGCCCAGCGGGTGCAACATGGGTGGTACTCATGCTGGAGATATGTTGCTGGAAGTGCAACGCTCTCTTCCTTTTCTTTTTTCCAACATGCGCATCATGTCCACGCTTGGAATTGTCAGTGGTTCTAGCGGCAGGGGGCTTTGTCATTTTGACATGGAAGGTTATGCCCTTATTGCAAAGCAGATTTGCCCCTTGGTTGAACAGGATAACTATGGCCTTTCAAAGGCCAAGGTGTTAAGCGCTCCCAATCTATTGCGAGCTGTTTTCACCAACAATTCTAAAAATGAGATATCCCTGCAGTTTGATCAGCCAATGATTTGGAAGGAACAATGCAAAGCTTGGATTTATCTTGATGGCGTTGCTGCACCCATCGCATCAGGCAAGGCGGAGGGCAGCAATATTATCCTTCAACTTGTCCCCCAAGGCAGGCAGTTGGCTTCCCCTGATAAACCTAATTTGATTTCTTATCTTTCGGGTAAGTATTGGGATGGCAAGCCCGATAAGCTTATTTATGGCTCCAATGGCATAGCGGCACTTGCCATCACTGATGTTCCTGTTAAGTTGGCAACTGGTAGATAAGCCTTTGCTCAAAAACTTAAATTAAAGAAAACCATGAATCGTCAACTTGATGCATTGAACTTTGATAATCGCTTTGTCGCTGAATTACCCTGTGATCCTGATTCCTCAAATCGCAGAAGGCAGGTCGCAGGTGCCTGCTATTCCAAAGTTTTACCCACCAAGGTTTGTAAACCACAATTGATCAGCTATTCCAAAGAAGTTGCACAGTTGTTCGATCTTTCACCAGAAGACTGTAACTCGGATTATTTTGCCCAGGTGTTTGCTGGGAATCAGCAGGTGCCAGGGATGGACCCTTATGCCATGTGTTATGGTGGTCATCAGTTTGGCCAATGGGCCGGCCAGTTGGGCGATGGCAGAGCCATCAATCTGGGAGAGGTGATCAATAAAAGAGGTGAGCGCTGGGCGCTGCAGCTTAAGGGGGCTGGCCCTACTCCCTATTCGCGTACCGCAGATGGCTTGGCGGTGTTGCGTTCTTCCGTCCGGGAATTCTTATGCAGCGAAGCCATGCATCATCTGGGGGTTCCCACCACCCGCGCACTAAGCCTGGTACTTACAGGCGAAAAAGTGATGCGGGATATGTTTTACGATGGCAACCCGATGCATGAACCAGGCGCAGTTGTCTGCAGGGTTGCACCATCCTTCACCAGGTTTGGTAACTTTGAAATCCTGGCTTCGCGTGGCGATGTTGAACTGCTTCGAAAACTTGTTCATTACACGATTAAAACCGATTACCCACAACTGGGCGAACCATCCCCGGAGGTTTATCTTACCTGGATTGCGGAAGTTTGCAGAAGAACTGCAATCATGATGGTGCATTGGCAAAGGGTTGGGTTTGTGCATGGTGTGATGAATACGGATAATATGTCCATCCTTGGTTTGACCATCGATTACGGCCCTTATGGCTGGCTGGAAAATTATGATCCCAATTGGACTCCAAATACCACGGATGCTTCAGGCAGGCGTTATCGCTTTGGCAATCAACCCCAGGTGGCACTCTGGAACCTGGCAAGGTTTGCAGAATCCATCTATCCCTTGATTGAAAAAATAGAGCCCCTGCAAGAAGCTTTGACCGTTTATTCTGATACTTTCAAACAGGGCTACAACGAGATGATGGCAGGGAAACTTGGGCTTCGTCATTTCGACCCTGCAACAGATGAAACCTTGACGGATGAATTATTCCAGGTGCTACAGTTGGTTGAAACCGACATGACTATCTTCTTCCGCAAATTAGCATTGCTTGATTCTAATCAAATAGATGAAACAAGTGATGAGGTGCTGCTGAATCCCTTGGTGGAAGCATATTATCTGCCTGATCAATTAACCGACAAATACAAGGCACGCATGGCAAAATGGCTTCGAAGCTATATGGCCCGGGTTCATTCCGATGGCACCTCTGGGGAGTTCAGGCTTAAGAAAATGAATGCCCACAACCCCAAGTATGTGCTTCGAAATTATCTTGCACAATTAGCGATTGACAAGGCTGCAGAGGGTGATTTTTCTCAGGTGAATGAATTGCTTGAAGTATTACGCAAGCCTTATGATGAGCAACCAGATAATGAGATTTATGCAGCAAAACGCCCTGAGTGGGCCAGGCACCGGGCGGGTTGTTCCATGCTTTCATGTAGTTCATGAAATTGATATCAATCCCGGGTGCCGAGGTGGATTTTATAATTTGATTTGGTGGTGCTTTGTACCCGACATTAACAGGAGTAATTAAACAATGAAAAAAATTCTTGCTGTTGTAGTGGTAATGTTACAGCTATCAAGTTTTCCTGTATATGCTGGCGATACACCCAAGACTGTGAAGGTTTTTATCTTGGCGGGGCAATCGAACATGGAGGGTAAAGCCCGAAATACTCTGCTTGATTACCAGGCTGCCAACGCTCCTACCAAAGAGCTTTTCACACATTTGCGTAAAGATGATAAATGGATCACACGCGATGATGTCTTCATCAAGTTTTTGCAACGCAAGGGGCCACTCACCGTGGGTTATGGTTCTCCGGGTTGCACTGGTGTTGAGTTGGAATTCGGAACCATGATGGGTAATTATTTTAATGAGCCTGTTATCCTGGTCAAAGCCGCCTGGGGTGGGCATTCCCTTTTCAAACTCTTTCGCTCGCCATCTGCCGGATTTCCCGCTGATGAAGTTCTTCAAAAAGAACTTGGACAGGCGCGAGATCGTGTAATTAAAAATAATGAAAAGAACAAAAAGAATGATCCCCTTCCAACCATGGAAGATATCAAGAAAGATTATGGTTCCTCATATCGCAACATGATGGTGGAAGTTAAAACCGTGATGGATGATCATGCAATTTTATTTCCTGAGTTAAAGGGAATGAAGCCTGAACTGGCTGGCTTTGTTTGGTTTCAGGGTTTTAATGATATTTTTGGTGCTGAGAATGAGTATGCATCCAATATGAGGCATTTCATCAACGATGTGAGGAAGGATCTTAAATCACCGAAATTGCCTTTTGTGATTGGGGCATTGGGCCAGAATGGATCAAAGCCCGCCACCGGGGGGATGCTGATAGTTCGTGAAGCACAACTTTCGATGAATGAAGTGCCCGAGTTTAAAGGTAATTTAAAAGCGTTCCCTGTTGATGTGTTGGTGGACAAAGCAGCGGAAGAAATGTTCCCCAACTGGCAGAAAAACCCAGCCTGGGTGAATACCGGAAGCGATCGACCTTATCATTATTATGGCAGTGCGATTTGGTTTAACCGTATAGGTAAAGCAATGGGCGAAGCCATGCTTGAATTGCTCAAGGCTTCAAAATAAACAGCTTCCCGCTTTTATCGTGCAATACGCAATGTTATACTCCAGTCCTGTAAATTTTTTCTTCCCTTGAGGTGTATTATGATTCGTTTGAATTCTGTTCTTGCCGGCGTTTTGTTTGTTGCTTTTTCCACCCCATCACTTTTTGCACAGCCTACCCCTGTAGTGCTTAAAAAAAGTGATCGCATTGTCTTTTTGGGCGATTCAATTACAGCAGGAGGCAATGGCGGCAAAGGATATATTCAAGTAATCCGCAATGAATTTGCTGAAAAGAAAAAAGACCTTGCGATTGAATGTATTGGTGCAGGTATCAGTGGAAACAAAGTACCCAATCTTCAGGCGCGGGTTGACAAGGATGTTGTTGCCAAGAATCCCACCATTGTTTTCATCTACATTGGTATCAACGATGTATGGCATGGTGAATCCGATCCTAAAAAAGGCACCATGCCAGAAGCTTTTGAAAGCGGTTTGAAAGAAGTGATTGGCAAATGCACCAAGGCTGGGGCACAGGTGATTGTTTGCACCCCCACAGTAATTGGTGAACTTCCCGGCGGGGCCAACAAGCTCGATACCAAGTTGGATGAATATGCCAACATCAGCCGTAAGGTTGCAAAGGAGTTGAATTTGAATCTTTGTGATTTACGCAAAGCATTTGTAGACCATATTGCTGCGAATAATCCTGATAAAAAAGCATCTGGGATTCTCACCACTGATAGGGTGCATTTGAATGAAGCTGGCAACAAGTTGGTTGCAAATACCATGTTGAAAAGTTTGGGCCAGTAAGCTTCTTGTGCGATTATTGATGTTCATCACGGGAGGCAGGTATTATCACCTGGCTCCCGTTTTTTATTACATCAGCCTTATCATTTAGTGAGATACCTGTCTTTTTTGCAATGCCATCCCGCTAGGAACCCAATCTCATTACCATATGATGATAAAATGGTGCTTTTGTTGCCAAAATTAAAACCTCGAACACGAAGATCTGTTAATTATGCCAAGCTACAACCCACGCATTATCGAACCCAAATGGCAGACTTTCTGGTTAAAGAATAAAACCTTCAAGACCCCCGAAAAGCCGACTGCCCAGAAATACTATATTCTGGATATGTTTCCCTATCCCAGTGGCGCAGGCTTGCATGTGGGCCATCCGGAGGGCTATACCGCAACCGATATTCTTGCCCGCTATAAAAGGGCCCGGGGTTTTTCTGTTCTTCATCCCATGGGTTGGGATGCGTTTGGCCTGCCCGCTGAACAATATGCAATTGAAACAGGCACTCATCCACGCATCACCACTGAAAAAAACATCAACAATTTCCGCAGGCAGATCCAAGCCCTGGGTTTCAGCTACGATTGGGATAGGGAGGTTGATACCACCGACCCTTCCTATTATCGTTGGACCCAGTGGATTTTTCTTCTCCTTTATGATACTTGGTATGATGCTTCTGCAAAAAAAGGCCGCCCCATCGCAGAACTCCCAATTCCTGAAAATATTAAGAATCAGGGTGATGAAGCTGTTCGTATTTATCGTGATAGTCAAAGGCTTGCCTATCAGGCTGAAGTTCCCGTCAACTGGTGTTCTGCCTTAGGCACCGTGCTTGCTAATGAAGAAGTCATCGATGGCAAAAGCGAGCGGGGTGGTCATCCCGTGGTTCGCATGCCCCTTAAACAATGGATGTTGCGAATTACTTCTTATGCGGAAAGGCTCTTATACGATCTTGAAGATCTTGATTGGTCTGAAAGCATCAAGGATATGCAGCGCAACTGGATCGGAAGAAGCGAGGGCGCAGAAGTTTCTTTCAAGCTTGCAGCCTCGGATAAAGTGATCAAGGTTTTCACCACCAGGCCCGATACCCTCTTTGGCGCAACCTACATGGTTGTTTCGCCCGAGCATTCTGTTGTTTCTGCAATCACCACGCATGAACAAAAAGCTGCAGTTGAAGCTTATCAAGCTGAATCTTCACGCAAGAGCGACTTCGAAAGAACCGAGCTTGCCAAAAAGAAAACCGGGGTGTTTACAGGTGCTTATGCCATCAATCCCGTAAACAACAAACAAATCCCCATCTGGATTGCTGATTATGTGCTTGCAGGTTATGGCACCGGCGCAATCATGGCGGTTCCTGCACATGATGAGCGTGACTTTGAATTCGCAAAACATTTCAATCTTCCCATCACGCCAGTGGTTAAGCCCTCGGATGCCTGGCTCGAAAAAACCAAGAGCTCCATGCAAAACTTTACCGAACCCTTTACGGATGAAGGCACGGTTTGTAATTCCTCGGAGTTCGATGGTTTGACATCTTCTGAATTCAAGAGGAAGATCATCGGGGTTTTGGAATCAAAACAACAGGGGTTTGGTAAAGTTAATTTCAAGCTTCGTGATTGGCTTTTCAGCAGGCAACGCTATTGGGGCGAACCGTTTCCTCTTCTTCATCAGGTCGATTCCCAAGGTAATCTTCTAGGAAATATTGAGCCTATTGAAACTTCCGAGTTGCCTTTGGAACTTCCCCAACTCGAAGATTTCAAACCTTCTGGCAGACCCGAGCCACCTTTGGGCAAAGCCACTGCCTGGCTTAAAGTGGAACGCAATGGCAAACAATATATTCGTGAAACCAATACCATGCCCCAGTGGGCTGGCTCTTGCTGGTATTACCTCCGTTATATCGATCCTAAAAATTCCAAAGCCTTCTGCGACCCAGAACTGCTTAACGCATGGCTGCCTGTCGATCTTTACATCGGTGGTGCAGAGCATGCAGTCCTTCATCTTCTTTATTCCAGATTCTGGCATAAGTTGCTTTACGATCGTGGCTACCTCAATTGCAAAGAGCCTTTTCAAAAGCTCATCAACCAGGGGATGATCCTTGGCGAAATGGAATACACTGCATTCCAAAAAGATGGAAAGTTTATCTCCCAATCGTTCGTGAATTTTGATGGGGTTTCTGCCACAGAGAAGAAGACGGATTTGCCTGTTGATTGCATTAAAATCGAGGAGTCCAAGGCAGAGAAAAAAGGCGATTCTTTTGTCCTTCTCGGGAATCCTGATATCCGTATCGATGCCCGTGCTTCCAAAATGTCCAAAAGCCGCGGTAATGTCATCAACCCGGACACTGTGGTTCGTGATTATGGTGCTGATAGTTTGCGTCTTTACGAAATGTTCATGGGGCCTCTGGAAGCCACCAAGCCTTGGAACATGCATGGGGTCGAAGGGGTTTATCGCTTTCTTGCAAGGGTTTGGCGCATGATCATCGACGATCGTGCTGAACATAACACACTCCTTGATGCGGTGAAGGATGTTCCAGCAAACCAGGAAACCCTGCGCATGCTGCACCATACCATCAAGCGTGTTACCGATGATTTGGAACATTATCGATTCAACACCGCGATATCTGCGATGATGGAATTTACGAACTTCCTTACCCCCATTGCAGAGAAACCAAAGTCAGTGTTGAAAACCTTTGTGCAATTGCTTGCTCCTTTTGCGCCTCACCTTGCTGAAGAAGTATGGCAGGCGTTGGGGGAAACTGCATCTCTTTCCTACCAGCCTTGGCCAACTTATAATCCCGAATTGTTGAAACTTGATACCGTTGAAATCCCAGTGCAGGTAAATGGGAAAATTCGCACTCGTCTTAATGTCGCTTTAAACATTGCGGAAGATGCCCTTAAGGAGCTTGCCTTGGCAGATGCTAAAGTTCAGGAATTCATCGCTGGCAAACCAATCAAGAAAATGATCATCGTACCGGGTAAACTTGTGAACATCGTCGCAGGCTGATGACTGTTATTGAAAGAATCAACATGAACGAAGATTATTCCTCAATCAACAGGCGCAAATTCGTATCCCAATCAGCCTTGGGGATCGCCTCGGTTGCAAGTATTTACCATTTCAATGTTGATGCTGCATTTGCAGATGTTGATCACCATCAATCCATGGGTACCCGAACAGGGGAAGTAACTGATAAAAGCGCAATTATCTGGGTGAGAATGACCGCCGCCTCGGTTCGGAACAATGCAGGGAAGTTGATTCCCGGGAAAGTGAAACAGGGCGCAGAAAGACCTGCAATTACCGTACCTGTGGATCAGCTTGAAGGCGCCTGCCCTGGTGAGTCTGGTAATGTCAGGCTGCGGTATGGCGTTCAGCAAGATATGTCGGATGCAAAAACTACCGATTGGGTTGAAGTCACTGAGAAGACTGATTTCATTCATCGCTTTTTTCTAAATGATTTGAAATCTGCAACCACCTATTATTTCACCAGTGAAACTTCAGGTAGGGATAAAAAGACTCATGGCGGGTTTACAGGAAAGTTTCAAACGGCTTCGAAATCTGATGTGCCAAGTAATTTAACTTTTTGTGTCATGACCTGTCAGGGGTACCCTGACCGTGGGCATCCCGATGGGCATTCCATTTATCCCTCGATGCTTGCATTGAAGCCTGATTTCGCCTGCCTTACAGGCGATCTTGTTTATTATGATGCAGATGAACCTTATGTAACTTCCGCCGAGCTGGCGCGTTATCATTGGCAGCGAATGTTCAGCCTACCTCGCTTGGTTGATTTCAATCGTCAGGTGAATACTTATTGGCTTAAGGATGATCATGATACGCTGAATAATGATTCTGGGCCTGAATCGAAATCGATGGGATCATTTACCTTTGCAGAAGGCCAGAAGATTTTCCGTGAGCAGGCCCCGATGGGTGATGGCTTGAACTACCGTACATTTCGCTGGGGGAGTGATTTGCAAATCTGGTTCACTGATGGCCGTGATTTCCGCTCTAAAAACAAAGTGCCTGATGGCCCCGACAAAACCATCTGGGGTACAGAGCAAAAGGCCTGGTTCAAGCAAACCGTGAAAGAGAGTAACGCAACTTGGAAGATCCTGGTAACACCAACCCCGTTGGTTGGCCCCGATCGTAGTAATAAAAGCGATAATCATTCCAACCTTAAGTTCAAACACGAAGGTGATGAAATTCGCAATTGGTTGAAGGCTAATGTGCCCGATAACTTTTTCTCAATCTGCGGTGATCGCCATTGGCAATACCACTCGGTCCACCCTGAGTCCAAAGTGCATGAGTTCAGCGTTGGCGCTGCGAGCGATTTGCATGCAGGGGGCAGCAAAGGAAATGATCCCGCCTACCATCGCTTTCATCGTGTTAAAGGCGGATTTCTTTCGGTAACCCTGAACCGTGAAGGGCAAAAAAGTACCATCCTTTTCCAGCATCGTGATGTGGATGGAAAGGTTGTTTATGAATTTGGTTCCCAAAGGGATGCAAGCATCTAGGGTCGTTGCCGCATAGGTGTCACTACTTTAGCAGTAGTGTGTATACTTCTTGCTCCAAACAAATTATGCTGCACTGCATGAGATTCTTAATGTACGCTACCTTCCAGGTTCAATAACATGCCTCCACATGAATTCGGAATCTTAGATTATTCGGTGATGTTGATTTACTTTGCTGCAATGTTGGTTATAGGTGTTTGGGCGGGATCGCATAAGAAAGATGATGATGAATACTTCCTGGCGCATCGCGAGATTCCCTGGTATGCAATCGGCTTAAGCATCGTTGCAACATTGATATCATCGCTGTCTTACATATCTGAACCGGGTGAGGTCTTTCTATCCGGGTTTACGAACATCACTGGAAAATTCATTGCAATTGTTTTGGAAACCGGGTTTGTATTATTTTTGTTCATTCCATTTTTGATGCGTTTCCGTTTTACCTCCGCTTATGAATACCTGGGCTATAGGTTTGATGCCAGCGCCCGGAAACTGGGTGTGATATTCTTTTCTCTGCAGACAATTGCCTGGATGGGTTTTGTCATTTTAGCCATGGCTAGAACCATGGTTGAAGTCACCCATCTGCATCTGGGCGGCATTATTCTTTTATTGGGCATCATCACCACGCTTTATACCATGGTGGGCGGATATCGTGGCGTAGTCTGGACGGATGTCGTTCAATTTTTTCTCATGTTTGGAGGGGCATTTGGGTGCATTTTATTTGTCGCCATCAACACCCATTCCTCCCCCATTGATTGGGTTCAGGCTGCAACCCAATATCATGGCGAAAAACAAAGCACCCGTGTTTTCAGCCTCGATCCTTATCACCGCAGTACCGTTGTTTCCTTTGCCTTGACCATGTTTGTCTGGCATGTTTGCATTCATCTGGGAAATCAGATGACGGTACAAAGGTACTTCTCCACCACGGATTTGAAGGCAGCACGTAAAAGTTTCATACTCGCTGTTTTTGGCAACCTCTGCATCAATTCGGTGCTTGTGTTGGTGGGCCTTGCGATTCTTTATGAGAACCTTAGGGGAAACACGCAAGTTGATTTGTCCCAGGAAAAAAAAGCGGATATGATCTTTCCCAGATACATGGTTGAGTTCCTGCCCCCAGGCCTTGCTGGTGCTGTGTTGACAGCGGTATTGGCTGCGGCTATGTCCACCATTTCTTCAGGGTTCAATTCACTTGCAACTGTGCTTGCAATGGAAAGAAAACAAACAGAAAACCCCTCTTCAAGAGCAAGGTTTGCCACCCGTGTCACCCTGCTTGCAGGTTTGCTTTCAACCCTTCTTGCATACGGAATCGATATCTTGGTGCAGGATCGTAACATCGTTGAAATGATGCCCAGGAGTTTCAACTGTTTCACTGCTCCTTTGGGCGGGATGTTTATCATTGGTATTTTTATTCCCTGGATCAGGGCCGTTGCAATTGTTCCTGCAACCCTGATTGCATTTGTTGCTGCAATTATTATTTCCTATGGGAAGGAACTTCTAGGACTTGAAAAAAATCTCAGCTTCACCTTGGTAATGCCTGCCTCGCTTTTAATCATGATCCTAACTGCGATTGTGCTTGATCTCATTCTGCCCGGTCCCAAAAAGGAAACCGTAGGCCTTACTTGGTTTACCATGAATCAAAGGCCCAGCATACATCCCTCTTTGATTTCCAACTTTCAGGAAGAGAAGTCCAATGGCTGAACGCTTTCGCATTGCTTTTATCGGTGTGGATCATCCGCATGGTTCGGGTTGGCGTGAATCCATCAGCTTGCTGGAAGGGCAGGCAGATCTTGTTGCATTTGTCAAAGGGTTTGATAACGCTATTGCAAGCCTTGAAGAAAAATATACCCTCCTTCCAAGATTTAATACCGTTCAGGAACTATTGGAATGGGGAGAATTTGACGGGGCAATTGTTTGCCTGCCTAATCGAGAAACCATTGAGGTTGTTATTCAACTTGCTAATGCAGGTAAAGCCGTTTTGGTCGAAAAACCCTGTGCTGCATCTGCTAGCAATTGGTTGCCCGCAATGGCTGCAATACGTGCCAACAAGGTTGCGTTTCAAGCAGGGTACATGTGGCGGTATGATGAAGGCGCCCAACGATTGAAATCCATGGTGCTTGAAGGAAGGTTTGGCAAACTTGTTTCTTTACAGATGCGTTGGTATACCAGCGATATTGCAAGGCGTGGGCCTGATCATTATTTATTTGATCCAAAGGTTAGTGGAGGTGGTTTTTTTAATTGGCTGGCATGCCATTGGTTCGATTTATTGTTGTATGTTACTGAATCCAAAGTGAAGAATGTATGTGCAAGGGCGGGAGTTTTTTCTGAAACGAATGCAAGGGTGGAAGATGGTGGGTCTGCCTTGCTGGAACTTTCCCAGGGGAGTTTGGTAAATTTTTCAGGCGGGTATTGGTTGCCACGCTGGGCAGGTGAATCGGGCTGGAGTATTTTCGGCTCGCAGCGCTGGGTGCATTGGAATCCATCTCATCCAGGCACAGGGGGGCTTTTTGAAATCCATGGCCCCCAACCCCAATTCATCCCCATGGAGGAAAAGTTCATCATGCCTTTGGATAATACAAGGGGGTATGGTGGTAAAAAAACTATCCACCTGTTAAAAGATTGGATTGCAATGGCTAAGGGTGGCCCCGATTGCAGGAACACTCCTGAATCGGTATTCGCCACCCTTCAGGTTATTGATGCCATTTATGAATCGTCCCGCCTGGAAAAAATGATCTCGCTTTCGTAGGGGCATTCCAATTCTTTTGCGACTTTGGTTTCCAAGGTTCCGATTTTTTCGATATACCCATGCATGATATCGCCTTCCTTTAAAAAGGTACCAGAGGTATGGCCCACACCCGAAGGGGTGCCTGTGGAAATAATATCCCCTGGCTCAAGGGTAACCATGGAAGAGATAAATTCAATCAATGCAGCGACTGGAAATATCATCTGGGCTGTACTGGAGTTCTGCTTGGTTTCGCCATTGAGTTTCAGTTCAAGTTTCAGGGCCTGGGGATCTGGCAGGGATTTAGCATCAAGTACGCAAGGGCCCATGGGGCAGAAACTATCGAACCATTTGCCATGCAACCAATCGAAGAACACATCTTTTTCACGTTTTTTTCTACCCGCATTCGGCCTGAATTTGCGGTTGGAAATGTCATTGATGATGGTGTACCCCGCAATATAGGAAAGGGCATCGGCTTCTTTGACAGCTTTGCAATTTCTGCCAATGATTACGCCCAATTCAAGTTCCCAATCGATGGCATCAGGGGAAACTGTGGGAATGCGTATCGGTTTGCAGGGATCGTTGAGTGTAGTGCTTGCTGGTTTCATGAAAACATAAGGAAAGGTTTCTGCGCGTTCGAGGGCAATACCACCCCCCTCGCGGATATGTTCCGCATAGTTTCCTGCGAGCAGGAAGATTTTATTGGGTTTGGGTATTGGCACAAGAAAACTCGCATCAGCGAGGTTTTTATCAGGCTTGAAATTTTGAAATAAACTTAGAGCGTTATGATGGTGTTTACCCCCATGAATGCAGTCGAGTAACTCTGCATGTGCCAACCAGGAAGAATCCTTGCCTGCTTTTTTTGCAGCATCCTCGAGAAGCATGATTCCTGCTTCATCGTAAAAAGCAAGTTTGTTTCCACCCAAAACTTTTACCCTGCTTATTCTCATTATTATTTCCTTTGATTAAAAAGCCTTACCTTGATGATCAGTTCTTGTAATTAAACTTATAAGCAATTACCACATTAGATTACTTGCAAAACCCTCTGAGAAACAGGATAATTAACAAACTATTGACCTGAAAACTGATGTTTTGCATGCAAATATCAGATTAACTTCGCATTTAATTTAGCATCAATCAGAAAGTGTTTGAATTCCATGGATTTTCTCGGACTTTTCTTTAAGGGATGGTCTTTAAAATACAATCTGATGATTCGGTTGATATTTCTGATTCTTGTCATGGGCACCGTTCTTACCTCATTCTCTTTTACAATGCAATACAACGAGGGTAGATCGTCTAGATACATGATGATGAATCTGATTTCCAACAACATCAATGATCTTCTGTTGGATCTGCTTGCAGAAATAGAAACTGATGCTGAAGTTTATAGAGGATTATTGGCCAAAATATCCATCGATAACATTGCTTCCAGAAACCAAGCCAGGGTTTTTATTTCAAATAATCTTAAAGCCAACAAGTACATGGATGGTTTTTCCCTGACCGAAAGCAAAACAGGTCACATGATTCGTACGATGAAAAATCGAGAAGGGAAATTGTTGGTTGCTGAAACAATTCCTGGCGAAAATGGGATTTTTCATTCTACGCTTTATGAAAACCGTGGCACTCCCGAACAAAAAATTATTTTGGCGGACTCAAACGAAAATGATCCCCGTCATTTTGATTTCTATCTTGCGTTTAAGGATGGCACAAAAAAAGCATGGTATAACTCCAGAGGTTATTCACAAAACGTGCTTCATGGCTATCCCCCCATTCTTAGTTATATTGTACCTTTAAAAGATGATTTTGGTGCATTACTTGGAATGTTAACCCTTGATATCGGGGTACTTCAGCTCCAAAAATATCTTATGGACATAACCAACAAAAAAATGGACCGGGATTATAGCTTTGGCGGGATTCCATTTGTTTTGGAAAGAAGAAATAACAATGAAATTGTGGTTATAGGCCACCCCGATCCCATTTATATTGAAAAAGTTCCCGACCCCTCCATTGTAAGTGATAGTAATAAATTTTTGATTCTTGCTAATAAACATCCTGATCAAAGAATCAGGGCCTTCACGAAAATCATTGAAAAAGAATATAAGGAAGATAGAGACCCTTTTAATGAAAATTCAATGGGTATAAATACTGTTAAGGCGGATGATAACAGCAGGTGGATGTATTCTTGGACTGCAACTTACCCAGGCCAAAAACCTGATTGGGTTATCGGGGTTTGTGTCAATCGTGAATTGGCCGCTGCATCTGTCATAACAAGTCTCCAAAATACTCTTTTGGTTTTGACAATATTGGTTATTGCAACTGGTTTTGTTGCCATTAAACAGTCCAGAATAATGTCGAAACCCCTGGAAAGAATGGCAAAGGATGTCATCAGTATCGGTGAAGGGAATATAGTGCTTTCCTCCGAAAAAAGTATATTGGTCAAAGAAATGATTGATTTAAAGGAAGGTATTGAGAAGATGAAATCGGGATTGTTGTCATTCAGGAAATACATTCCCTACAAGGTGGTGAACCAGGTGTTGGCTTCAAGAAAGACAGCAGAGCCGTTTGCGGAAAAGAAGGAGCTTTCGATATTTTTTTCGGATTTGGAGAATTTCACGACAATATCGGAATCTTTGGAACCGGACAAGTTGGTGAAGATGATAGGAGATCATTTGGCAATGTGCACCAATGTGATTCAAGCGCTGGAAGGCACGGTGGATAAATACATAGGTGATTCAGTGATGGCATTCTGGAATGCACCGGAAGATTGCAAAGGTCATGAACTGAAGGCATGTCATGCAGCGCTAGCGTGCCAGGAACAAATGGTGTTGTTTAATGGAAGAAATAAGGCGGAAGGCCTGCCTGAATTAAAGATGCGAATTGGTATAAGCACGGGAACAGTATTTGTGGGAAATATAGGGAGTGAAGATCGGCTGAATTATACAGCGGTAGGGGATACGGTAAACCTTGCGAGCAGGTTGGAAGGGACGAATAAAACATACAAGACATTGATTTTGATATCAGACAGGACTGAATCGGGAGTAAGAGGCCAAATTCTAACGCGTCCAGTGGATAAGGTTGCAGTAAAAGGAAAAGCCAATGCAATCATCATTCATGAAGTGCTAGCTAAAAAAGAAAACGAAACACCTCAACTTCGTAAAATGATCGATCTTACCACCCAGGCGTTTGAGCATTACCTGAGCCAAAGATTCGAGCAGGCGATGGATTGTTATCAACAAATTCTGGCTGTCAACGATGATGACCATGTTGCCATGTTTTACGTCAAGCGATGCAGGGGGTATTTGGACTTCCCGCCCCCTTCTGATTGGGATGGCACTTTCATCAGCGAATCGAAATAGTTTTTTACTTATTCTGTAGTTTTAATTGCCAACCCCTAAGGCAATGGGTGCATCTTCGATGTTAATGCGAATTTCGTCTGAATTACCTACGAGTTCCGGGGCATACATCCCATTGATTTTTGTAGGTAAAGCATGGAACAGTCCGGGTATTTCCGCCCGCATTCTGTAGCGAAGACTATGATTACCCCTTGCAAGTTGCCTGACAAAGAAGCAAACGCGTTCATCCCTAAGTTCCATGTAAGCGCGCATGTCATTGTTGCCATAGCCACTGCGAAGTTCTACCGGTTCAAAACCAGCAGCTTTCATATCTTCGATCAATATGTACTCGTAATCATTTTTACTTAGGATTTCCATTTCGATTTCAACAAGATCACCACTCTTGACCGAGGCAAGATCTTGGATTTCGATGCGTTCATATTTTTCGCCTCGCTGGTTTACGGCTTCACCCCTTGCGCCCGGCACCTTTACTTCCGTAGCAGATTTTTTCAAGAGATAGTATTTGCGATTGATCTTAACTTCGAGACCCGCCTTTTTAATAGGAGTTTCAAGGGTGAATACGGTGAGATAAGCATTAAAATAAAGGGGACCTGTGCCTTTTTTACGAAGTTCGACGGTATGATTGCCCGTAAGAACCCCATCGCCCAGAACCAAGGCGGTATTTTCGAAGGTGAATAAATCCTTGGGCCCGATTTTTACTTCCTTGATCATTTTTCCATCGAGTAAAACTTCGACTGTCATATCTGGTTTATCTTCCTGGGATGCGGTAAAGAACTCTGCAAGTGCCTCGATACAGAAGGCAGTATCGCGGGTGCTGTTCCAATAGGTTGCATGCTTGCGGTTGTTGAGGATATATTTTGCAAGCCTTGCGGGGACTTCGCCTTTTGGGTTGGTTTTGCTTAGTAATTTGAGATACCAGGCATTGGCTTCCGTGTCGCTGCCATACCAGTTCCACCAATGATTTTCAGGCGGAAGTTTGAGATAAGCAGTCTGGTTTTCTTCGTCTTGAACAAGGAATTGTTCCAGGTTTCGAAGAATCATATCGAGTTTTTCCTGTTGTTTTTGTTTGAACAGTGCGATACCAAAAACAGCCTTGGCATAAGCCGAGACATGGGTGCGATCGCGGTATAAAAATTCGTTCATCTCAGGGTTTGCAACATCTGCATCAAGCAAAACCATGTAGATAAACGCATCAAGGTCGTCTGCATGGTTTTTGTAAGGTTGAACTTTTGCAGGGGCGCGTTTGATTAACTCCACTTGTTTATTCTGGTAATTTTTCAGCCATGTAATACCTCGTTCAAGCATATTGGCGGGAAGCTCAACTTTATGATCTCGAGCAAGTTGCAAGCCATGAACAACAATGGCTGTGGTGTGGGGGTAGGAGTATTCCCCAAACCCGGAGAACCAGCCCCATCCGCCATCGGAAAGCTGCATGTTTTGCAAAGCTTTGATACCCTCTTTGGTCATGGTTTTAACTTCTTCAGGATCGAATACCGGATTGCGATTAAAGCGCTTCCAACCTTTTGCACGTGCCATGGGGTCGCCTATTTCCTGTGCATTAAGATTGGTTCGCTTTTCCCGGACTGCTGCAAGATCTACTTCCATTTTCTGCAACAAACTTAAGGTTATTACAGTTGGAACAAAGCGATTAAGCGTTTGTTCGGTGCAGCCATAGGGATAATCTGCAAGGTAGGGAAGGGCGTCGACCAGGGCGCCTGCAAGTGTTGGTGAGTAACGGATTTCAAGCCTGGAATCGTTTTCCCTTCGTTGTTCTGGAACATTGAAAGTCAACTTGGAAGAATTTTGATTCGGTCGGATTGCGCCAGAAAATGATTCGGTTCTTGCCATGCCGTGCACATACGCAGGGAAGCTCATTTCCATGGCATCAGATTCAATATCAGTGATGCCTTTGATACGAACGATTGCCTTGCCTTCGTTGACCACTTTCACTTTCCAGTCGATGCGTTTTTCTCCATTTGGGGAGATGGGAACTTTAACAGTCAAAGGTGAAAGAGATTTTAAAACAGTGCCATCAAGCTCGAGGGAAACCTCAACAGTCTTGGCATCTTTCAAATAGTTGTGAACATTGGCACTAAGAATAACCTCATCATTCTGGGTGAAGAATCTGGGAGATTGTAGGCGAACAAGGAGGTCTTTCTTGGTGGTGACGATGGTTTCGCCTTCGCCAACTCGGGTGCCTGCCGAGATGGACCAAGCACGTAATTTCCAGCCTGTAAGATTTTCAGGCATGGTGATATCAGCGGTGGCGGTGCCATCTGGGCCCGCCTCGATGGAGGCCACCCATAAGGCGGTATCAGCAAAGTTTTTTCGGATGGTGGGTTGCACCATGTCAGGTCCTGCAGGGGCTTCTGCGTTGCCCGGATCTGCTCCTGCCTTATCTGACTCGAGGGATTTTCGATCTCGTCGTTCTGCACCATCCATTGCTGCATTGGCCATCATGGCCATAGGGGCACCAGGCCCGCCACCTCCAAAGCCGGCCATTTCACCCTTTGCAAATCGGGCTTTGTTCATGCCATTGCGCCCTTGCATATCCATTTGATTGAATTCATCAACACCCTGTGCGCCGAAGACACCTAGATCGCTCATGCCGGTTTCATTTTGTTTAAGAAGATTATACCCGACTTTGGTGAGAGTGGATTCCTGTGAGGGGTGATGATGTCTGCGCCATTTCCAGAAATACTCTTTGATATCAGGCACATTGGATCCCCCTGAAATATACTCAACACTTCGGTCGTAAGCTGTAAGCACAATAGAGCCAGCAACAGGCTTGCCTTCCAAGTCAGTAACCTTGACTTTGATCTTTCCTTTTTCACCGGGTTTGTATTCCTCTTTGTCAGGAACCACGGATACATTCAAGATTCTTTTTTCAGGCGGAACCACAAGTTCCTTCATTTCGGTATGAACTTTTCCATTGGAAACGCTGAGTACTTCAACAAAGGTATTTGGCATGTCGCCCTGGGTGAGTACGATTTCCTCGAGGGAACTTTTGCCATCCATGCGAATTACCTTGGGTGCCTTGGATAATCCATTGACAGGTTTTGCGAAAAGCAAAACGGTGGCGTTGTTCTGGTTGGCATTGATAAGAAGCTTGGCCTTATCACCCGGGGCGAATTCTTTTTTATCCAAAATCAACTCAAGATCGTTGAACTTGAGCGACTTGCCATCGAAGTCTTTTCCATAAACATTAAATAGGTAGCCACCTTCTTCTTTATGGCCTTTTTCATCAGCAAGGGTGAGTGAGACGCGGTATTGTCCCGATGCCAAGGGTTTGAATTTATAAGAAGCCTTGCCTTGTTCATCTGCGCGCAATAAGGCTTTATCGACGGGTTGTTCAACGGGTTTGCCAGCTTTGTCGTAAGAGATTTTAAAGATGATCGCTTCGCCAGCTCCGGGTACGGGTTTGCCATCAGGTGTCTGGGAGTTGAAAAAGGCCTCGATGGTATCGTTGGTTTGGAAATGCCCGCGGTTGAGCCATGCAAACACCCTGAAGGGTTTGCGGGCTACAATCACCTTCCCCGAGCCATTGATTACCCTGCGGGATTCATCAACGACTTCAGCGCTGATGGAAAATTCGTGATCTTGGTTGCCATGAAATTGTTTTGCAAGTGCGGTATCGATTTCTAATTTGATGGTACCATCTGGCCCGATGGGGGATTCTTGTTCAAGGACGATTTCGCCTGGGCCTTGAACCCTGGGGTACCAGAAAGGATGAGGTCTGCCACAGCCCCATTTATCCCAGCCTTCATAAAAAGAATAGTCAGGAGAAAACCACCAATAGCCTCTGCCATAAAACCAATCCCAAACGCCGCTGGGGTGCCAATCGGTGGACTTGGATTGTCTTGTGACTTTGATTTTGGCTTTACCCTTGGTGACTGGTGCGCCGAAGTAGTATTTAGCAATGACGGTAACCGGGATTTTTTCGCCCAGCATCACAGGTTTATTGGGTGCTTCAACTTTAACTTCGAACTCTGGTTTCTTGTATTCTTCGACCCGGAATTGAATTCCGCCTGGGATGTTATTGTTGGGGTTTGCGGTATGCAGATAGTAAGCGCCCAAAGTCGCATCCTTCGAGATATCAAAGGAACCCGATACCCCACCGAAAGCATCTGCAACCAGGTTTTTTTCATAAATCTTGTCGCCTTTGGGGCTGTTGATGATGATCTTGAGGTTTTGACCAGCAAAGCGTGAAGGCCCTTCCAAATCATAACGAGCCTCGGCGGCCCATAATTTAAATTCAACCTTCTGACCGGGTCGGTAGACCGGCCTGTCGGTGATCGCAAATGCCTTCATCTGCTGAAAATAAGTGTCGTGGTAGTTACCATACCATAGCCCGCTAAAACCTAGATAAGCCTGCCTTTTTTCCTTGCCCTTGGCTTGCACCAACCATTGCATCGAGTTGGTTGCATCGTTGCCATCAACAAAAACCTGGCCATCTTTGTCCGCCTGTTTTGAAAACTCCTTGGTGACAACTTTGAAGCTGTTTTGGTTTGGTTTGATTTGTTCCTGTCTCCAGCCAAAGAAATCCATCTTGGCGGATTCCTCAGGCAAGCCCGTAACTGCATCGCAGATAAAGTAGTAGCCTTTGCCATCAATATTCTTTTTTACAATAGCCAGGTCGTTGAGCCAAACCACCAATCTGCTGGTGTTTCCTCCTTCAAGCTTGGCCACCAGAAAGTAAGCCCCTGCGGGAAGCTTGGGTAGATTAATAGCAACCCTGGCATCATTATGGGCGGGCCTGGGTTCGAGTTTTTGATCCCAAGCAGAGACTTTCTTACCCAAATAGAATTCTTGATTTTTATTGAGAATTCGTTGGCCAATATCTGCGATGTTGATTTTCTCGTACTCAAGCCTGCCAGGATTGTCTTTTAAATACTTCTGTACATCCGCAAGCAACTTGGCAACATTGATTTCAAAAGCTTCAAGGTTTATGGTCTTTGCATTGCGATAACGAAACTGGATATCAGGTTTGGTTTCTGAGACTTGAGAGTTTGTTGGTTCGAAACGACCCCAGTTCCCAATTATTTGTTCAAGTTTATAGGATCTACTGTAATTGCCCTTGCCCCCAAAATTGGCGATGGCTTTCTTCCAGGCATCAGCGGCTTTGACATATTGCCTGCGATTTTCATACTCCACAGCAATCATATCTGCAGCGGTTTCGTTCTCGGTGCTTTTGCCATCGATCGCAATTTCATGCCAGATCTTCAAGTAATTGAATTCATCAGGGAGAGAAAGTTTTTTGATACCCGAGGCAATGCGAGCAATTGTTTCTTCATCTTTCAGCTTGGCGAGATCGTAAGTTCCTGTTTCCTGTTTGGAATCTTCCATGAACCCGGGGAAATAGCCTGCCAGGGTGTGCACGCCAAACTGCTGATATAAGAATTGAGCCAGGCGCATTTTAGATACATTTTTTCTGGAGGGATCAGCCTTTGCTGCCTCTTGAAGAAGCGATCTCCATCGTTCCCCATCATTCGAGGCTTTTTCAAAAGATTCAGGAGCTTTGTAAAAAACAGGTTTGCCATTCTCATCAACCGGGGCGGGGGTAACCCCATGGTAGGGGTGCCAGTAGGGGCTTTCATCATATTCTGGAAGGGTTGAGAAATCGGTAAGCACCTGCAGGCGCCAAGATTCATGCCCTGCGGATCCTCGTAAAATGATGTCAGCAAAATCGAGATAAAACATAGAGGCAGCTTGCAAATCTTTATCTTTTCGAACTTCCAGTAGGGCCTTGTAAAGCAATTGCATTGCCTGTGCGCGGTCGCGGGCGTAACTGCTGACTTGTTTACCACCACCTCGGTGGTAACCCCGTTCAAACTTCCCGGCAATCAAAAAGCCATAATGTTCTGATTCCAGAAATGATGCAGCGGCCATCTGCATGAAGCGCCATTTGCTCTCATGCACCTTGATGACGGAATCACGGAATGCATCAACTTCATTATTTCTGCCTAGGTTTCTGAGGGCTTGCATCGCCAGGTTCATGTGGGAGGCAGCTATTTTGCCCTCAGTATTAGGCTCGAGAGCGAGTTTTTTGAAGCCCTCAAAAGCTTCCTTGTAATTGCCCTGATTGAACAATTTTTGATATTTATCAGAGGATTCATCAGCACCACGAACCTGCTCTTTAAAGAATCCTGGCAGGGCCAGCACTGCCAGTGTCAATAGAAACCCTGTGCAAGCCAAGGAGATAAATTTTTTGTTCATGGCTGATCCTTTTTAATAAATAAACGGCCTTGTTAATAAGACGAATCTTTGGCCCATTTGGATTGAAGATACCTTAAAAGAGTGATGCAGCAGAATAGAAATTTGTAACTAGGGGAATTAATTGTAATTTTCCTTTAAAAAATAAGGTTTAGATGCTGGCAAAAGAAGGCACTTCCCCTTATTCTAAAATCAGGATTCATTAAACCATCCAAGTTGTTGAGGTGATCATGATTAAAAGATTATTAGCTTCCATGCTGCTTTTGGGCATCGCTGTCAGCATGAGTTTTTCCCCCCTTTTTGCTCAAGATGGCAAGAAAAAGAAGTTGGTCCTTATTGCGGGCAGGAAAAGCCATGGTTATGGCCAGCATTCTTTCAAAGCTGGTTGCTCCTTGCTTAAAAAAGCTCTTGATGAAAATGTTCCCGGTCTTGAAACCACTTTGGTTTTAGATGGCTGGCCTACGGATGAATCCATCCTCGATTCCGCCGATGGTATTTGTATTTACAGCGATGGGGGTGGTGGCCATCCCTACAATGCACATCTCGATAAAATTGACGCCCTCGCCAAGAAGGGGGTCGGACTTGCGATGTTTCATTATGGGGTAGAAGTTCCCAAGGGCAAGAGTGGGGACAAATTTCTTGAATGGATCGGCGGGTATTTTGAAACCAATTGGTCAGTCAATCCACATTGGCGCCTGGGAGAATCAGAGCTAGCTAAAAATCATCCGATTACCCGGGGAGTAAGTCCTTTTAAAACCCATGATGAATGGTACTACCACATGAGGTTCAGGCCAAAAATGGAAGGCGTTACCCCAATCCTAAGCGCTCTCCCCCCCAGCGAAACCTTGGTCAACAAAGATGGCAAACTTTCGCGAGGCGATGGCCCCCATAGCAATAATCCTTTTGTTCGCGAAGCTGTTCTTGATCGTAAGGAAAAGCAAGTACTTGCCTGGGCATGCGATCGCGCCGATGGCGGCAGGGGTTTTGGTTATACCGGTGGTCATTCCCATTGGAACTGGGGCAATGACAACAACCGTAAGATGATCCTTAATTCCCTTGTTTGGATTTGCAAGGTTGAAGTGCCATCTACGGGTGTGAATTCCAAGAGGCCAACCTTGATGGAACTTCGCGAGAACATGGATTATCCCGTGCCCGATAAATTCGACTTCGCCAAGATTGAAAAAGATTTGGAAGAATCGAACAAGTAATTGTTAGGTCTTTTCTACAATCAAGCCCCGAGGATTTACTATCTTCGGGGCTTTTTCGTTGGATCCATCAAGGCTTGAAAAGTTGTACCGCAACGATTTCCTTGTCGGTGCGTGCAAAGATGCAACCTTGTGCGAACGCAGGATGAGCCCAGGTAAAACCGCACACGCTGATCTTATCTATCATTTTGAATTCTTTTGGGGAAAGCTCTGCGAGTATAAGTTCTCCTTTTTCATTAAAGATTAGCGCCCTCTTTCCCACCCAAACCAAACTCGCCTGCGGGTTGGTGCCCCGCACCGTCACCGATTCATTCTCCCACATAATCTTGCCGGTTTTCGCCTCTATACACTTGATGCCACGAAATCGATCAAGTGCATAAAAGTATCCATCCCGAACCAAGGGTGAACACATCAGCATGCTGAGTTGCTTGCCCTCCCAAACAACCTTGGGGCCGGCGGGTGCAAGTTCAATTGCCTTGCTTCCTGTCCAATAATCTGATGCAAGGAAAACCCCCTCATGAAATATGAGATCTGCGATCGCTACATCGTAATCCATGCCCACGGGGGATTTCCAAAGGATCGAACCAGTCTTGGGGTCTAGCCCGCAAGCATTCTGGGCGCTCCACCAAACGATTTGTTTTTGATTGTTCACTGTGAAAATCTGAGCGGAAGCATAACCGGGCCTGTCTGTCCCCGAGCGCCAAACCTCTTTACCAGTATCTTTATCCAATGCGATAAAGCAGGCATCAGGTTTGCCACCGATCTGTAACAGCAGTTTATTTTCGTCAATCAAGGGCGAAGAAGAATAGCCCCAGGTTGGATACTTTGCGTTGAAGTCTGTAACTGCATTGCGATGCCAAAGCACTTTGCCAGTGTTCATATCAAGGCAATGAATGTCACCGACAGATCCGAAGGTGTACACTTTGCCTTGATGAATGGTGGGTGTGGTGCGGGGGCCGTTGCCATAATCAAGTTTTTTGTAGGGGGCTTTGTAGGAGTGCAACCAGAGTTGTTTTCCTGTAAGCGGTTCAAGGCAATGGATTCGTTCAAATTCCTCTGCTTCGTTTTCTTTGGTTTCTTTGATGCGATCCATGACAAAAAGTTTATTGTCTGAAACAGCAATCCCGCCGTAGCCTCCGCCGATTGGGAGTTTCCACAAAGGTTTTGGCTCCTTTGGTAGATGAAGAGGGAAGCGGGGTTCGTGCCAGGTGCCATCGCGGGTGGGGCCGCGCCATTGGGGCCAGTCGGTGTTAAGTTGCAGCGGTGCTAGGGCAATGATGCAAAAGATTAGATTCATGATAAAGCTCATGGTCAATTAGGATGGTAGGTACCAGACTAGTTGACCATGAAAATCATAGG
>RFZJ01000062.1 GCA_009920765.1 Planctomycetota bacterium
AGGTCTGCAAGCTTTACCACCCTACCAATGGCATTTTGTTTGGCACGTTTTGCAGCATCCATACGACTTTCATCCTTGTTAATTTTAGTAACCGACTTAATCGCATTTATAATCTCTTCTGAAAAACCATTTTCTCTAAGATGGTGCTCTTGTACATAAGTATCTTCAATCACATCATGCAATACTGCGACTATTTTTTGTTCATCCGTCGCATTTTTATCCGATGCCACCGTAAGCATCACCCTTAAAGGATGAAAGATATAGGGTTTGCCAGCCTTATCTTTTTGGCCAGCGTGCGCAATTGAAGCGATCATAATAGCCCGATCAATAGTAGCCATGATAAAATCCTCCAGTATTAGTGTTTCAGTCCCCATTACAATAGTTGTTCGCATCCTGCATGAATATATTTCAAAAATCACTCTCTGTTAAGGAATCAATACGAAAATATATTTCAATAACCTTGCAGGACTGCTGATTATTAGATTACCCAAAGCACTGCAAACTTTGACACAATAAGTCACACTTTCAGGCTTTTCATATAATTTCCACTCGCTCGTGAAGTTACTTTGAATGCAAAATCACAACTCGAGATGAACTCCTGTTGAGATTTTTATCCACTTTCGGTTACATTTGTTCAACTAGGGCCAATACAGAAGTTAGAGAATTAGTTCCATGCGTATCACGGATTTGTTAAATACCAATAAAGTCACTTTCTCTTTGGAGTTCTTCCCACCGAAAACCGAGGAAGCTGAGCACGTTCTTTTTGAAGAAACCATCCCCAAACTTAAAACTCTCAATCCTACCTTTGCCTCTGTCACCTATGGGGCGGGGGGTAGCACCCGCAACCAAACCCTTCGCATTGTGAATCGCATCAAGAAAGAATTTGGCATCGAAGCAATGGCCCACCTTACCTGCGTGGGTTCCACCCGTGAAATGATTGGCGAAGTTCTTGAGGAAGCCCGACGCATGGGTGTTGAAAACATCCTTGCTCTCCGGGGCGATCCTCCCAAGGGTGAAACCCAATTCAAAGCCACCGAGGGAGGGTTTACCCACAGCCTGAGTTTAATTGAATACATCAAGGATAAAAAACAGTTTGCGATCGGAGCATCGGGATACCCTGAAGGCCATATCGAATGCACCGATAAAGCACTTGATTGGGATCGCACCGCTGCCAAGGTTCATGCGGGGGCACAATTCCTGATCACACAACTTTTCTACGATGTGGATGCATTCCTAACCTTTCAAGATTATTTGCGAAGCAAGCACAAGGTTAATGTGCCAATTATTCCGGGCGTTCTACCCTTCCTGGGAGCGGAACAGGTTAAAAGATTCACCTCAATGTGTGGCGCAAAGATTCCGCCAGCCATACTGCAAAAAATCGATGCCTGTAAAACCGATGAGGAAGTACGCAATTTGGGGGTTGAAGTTTGCACCGATATTTGCAGTCGTCTAATCAAGCATGGCACCAAGTCTATCCATATCTACAGCCTTAACCGGGTACCAAGTTCTGAGCAGTTAGTTAAAAACCTTGGACTGATTTAAAGAATCGTGGTAGATCATAATCTTCGGGCAAGATGATTTGTTCCTAACCTTGGGGTGGCTGACATGAATCATTATTCAAAATCCGTCTTTTGTTTTGTTCTCACCTTAAGCATTTCATTTATTTCAACAAGCAATTTAAATGCACAGCAACCAGAAGATTTAAAACTGGTTCCTGGGAATGCAGTCGCAGCAGTGCACATGGATCTGGGAAAGCTTTGGCAGTCTGAATCAATGAAGGAAATGCGGGATCTACTTAAAAAAGCAGGCCCGAAGGCTTTGATCGAATTAGAAAAGCGTTTTATCCCAGATCCAACCACCGTGCAAACAGTCAGTGGGTTTGTGATGTTTCCGAAAAACCCCGGGGCCCCTACGGAGTTTGCTTTTCTTATTTCCCTTAAAAATCCCGTTGAAGAAAAAGCCTTGTTTTTATCTGCTATGCCCGATGGAGAAACAATAAAAAAAGATGGCATCAACATGCAGTTAAAAGATGGCATCGGCCTGGTTTTATTGAATCAAGGCAGGCTGATTACGGTGGGCTCCCCATCTCTGCTGCCCAACTTGGGAAAGAACACTGCCCCCGCAAAGGGTGACTTTGCCCGATTTTTAAAGGGCAATGCTTCCGGGCTTATCAATGCTGCAATCAACTTTGAACCCATACCCAAAGAGGTTTTTGCGATTGCCCCCCCTCCATTCAATTCACTTGTCAACGGCATCCAATACATGGAGGCGGGGATTGCTGTTGAAAAAACCATACGGCTTTCCACCAATTACACCTACGAAAAAGAAGAACAAGCCAAGGCTGCTCTGGAAACCATAAAGGAATTTGCAAAAATGGGACTTTCCCAGTTAGAGGAACCCCGCAAGGAAGTGGAGAAAAGGGTGTTCCCCAAGGATCAGGTGGGAGCCAACCCTTTGACCGACCTACCCGAGTTTTTAGCAGCGATGGTTGGCTTGGCAATTCTTAACGAAGCAGAAAACCTCTTGAAGAATCCCCCCATCGTGCTTGCTGGAACAACTTTAAAAGCCGAGTATACGACGCCCCAGATATCCTCCAATGCCTTGATTCCCACTACTGCAATCGCAATTGGAATGATGCTTCCTGCGGTTGCCAAGGTAAGAGAAGCTTCCCAACGAATTTCTTCCATGAATAATCTGAAGCAAATAGGCTTGGCGATGCATAATTATCACGACACTTATAATGGTTTTCCCGCGGCAGCCATCTGCGATAAGAAAACCGGCAAGCCCCTGCTCAGCTGGCGCGTTTCCATCCTGCCCTTTATTGATGAAGATGCTCTTTACAAACAATTCAAATTGGATGAACCCTGGGATAGCGAACACAATTTAAAGCTCGCAAAGAACATGCCCAAAGTTTATTTCCATCCTAAAGCCAACAAACCAGGTGATGATAAAACACATTACCGCCTTTTCTATGGCAAGGGCGCTGCATTCGAACTCAACAAAACTTCTACCATCGCAACCATTGCGGATGGAACCTCCAATACTATCATGGTGGTGGAGGCTGAAGATCCTGTGGTTTGGACCAACCCCAATGATTTTGCTTTTGATCCAACCAAACCCTTGCCAAAAATGTTGAGTATCGATGGCAAATTTTCCGCTTCCCATTGTGATGGCTCGGTTCGGGCATTCAAAGCGCCCATCGACCCAGAAATACTAAAGCTGCTGATTCAGAAGAACGATGGCAAAGTAATCCCCCAAGTGCCTTAAAAGGCTTGGTTGCACAGAAAATAAGGGCATTTGACACGTTTTTGCTAATGATTCTCCTTTTTTTCTCATAATTTGGACTGTAAGAATAGATAAAATTAATCCTTTCTTAACAATCCTGTTGGCAAATCCTGTCTCAATCGTCAATAATGAGTGGTGAGACACTATTTAAGCTAATTCTAGACTTTAGAATTGTCTATGATGGGAGTGGTTCGATGATTACCCGACTTGGTTCGTTGATGCTTTTTCTTGGATTGGCTTTTTCCATCGCTGTACAGGCGCAAGACGCAAAACCAGCCAAAGAAGATAATAAAGCCATACAGGCAGACGTGACCGGTAGCCAAGAAAGGCTTAAGCAGCAATTTAAGGATTTCACGACTGACTTATTAAGGCTGGCTCAAAGGCTTGAGAACAGCACCAAGGCAGAAGACCGCGATAAAGCCCAAGCTTTGAAAAATGCTTTAAAGGCAGCTTCCGAACAAGGGATTGAAGTCAAGTTCACCACACTTATTTTAGCTCTTAAAACCTCCAACGCTTTCAAAAACATTGATACCCTGCAAGGCGTACTCACTCAAAACCAGGAAATCCGTGACGACTTACGCAAGCTAATCGATGTGTTGCTTAAGGATGATCGAGAATCCGCACTGCGCAAAGAACGCGAAGAAGTACAAAAGCTTCTCGAAAAATTAAAGGAAGTGATCGAGAAACAAGAACGCGTTCAAGCCAACACCGAATTGGGCAAACTTGGCAAAACCGATATCGCTAAAGCTCAAAATAAAGTCACCAAGGAAACCAAAGACCTTGTTGATCCTAAAAAAGCAGGCGACCCCAAAGACGGCAAGGATTCCAAAGATGGTAAAGGCGGCGACCCTAAGGATGGCAAAGATTCTAAAGACGGCAAGGATTCCAAAGATGGTAAAGGCGGCGACCCTAAGGATGGTAAAGGCAAAGATGGAAAAGATTCTAAAGACGGCAAGGATTCCAAGGATGGTAAAGGCGGCGACCCTAAAGATGGCAAGGGTAAGGATTCCAAAGGCGGCGACCCTAAAGATGGCAAGGGTAAGGACTCCAAAGGCGGTGGAGAACCCAAGGATGGTAAGGGCGGCGATCCCATGGATAGTAAATCCGGGGAGTCTGCAGATATGCCTCCCAATCCTGAAACTCAGATAGCCAAGAAACAGATTCAAGAAGGGGTAAAGGAGCAGGAAGCAGCAGAGAAAAAAATCGAGAAAGACGACAAGCAAGGTGCATCAGAAGATCAGGCCAAGGCTGTTGATAAGCTGAAGCAGGCCCAGAAAAAACTGGAAGAACTGTTAAAGCAATTGCGGGAAGAAGAAATCGAAAGGCTGTTGGCCCAACTTCAGGGCCGTTGCGAAAAAATGCTGGCTATGCAAATCGCAGTCAAGGATGGCACCGTTGCATTAGATAAAATCATTGCAGGGAACCCCGATAAAAAATCGAGCCGGGCAGACGATCAAAAGGCCCTCGAACTTTCTGATAAAGAAGATGAAATCAGCAAGGAAGCCAGTAAGGCTCTTTCTCTTATCGAGGCCGAGGGTTCTGCTGTTGCATTTGCAGAGGTATTCAAGCAGGTTTTGGGCGATATGAACACGGCTGCGGGCAGATTGCGCAGGGCTGACGTAGGCGAAGTTACTGTTGCCATTGAAAACGACATCATCGATGCATTGAAAGAAATGGTGGCTGCGCTAAAAAAGGCCCGCAAGGATAATCAAGAGCCAAAGCCTCCGATGCCACCAATGCCTCCTTCAAGTGGTGGTATGCCGCCCGATCAAAAACTGATCGATATGATTGCAGAATTAAAAATGATCCGCTCGATGCAGATAAGGGTGAATAACCGCACCACCATCTATGGCAAACAAATAGAGGGTGAACAGGTGCCCAATATTTCCAAGGTTGCAGATGCCAAGGAAAAAGAAAAAGCAATCGGGGTGAGAAAAGAGTTCAAGGATCTTTCCGCCAGACAGCAGAAACTTTCCAAGGTTACAGAAGACATAGCCAAAGGTCGAAACAAAGGCCAATAAACGAAGGATGTTAGCCATGATTAATGGATCAAGAATAATTGCAGGCGCATTGGCTCTGGGCGTGATAGGGTGGAGCTGGAGCAGCGATGCAACCCCGGTTGCCCCTGTAAAGCCCATTTTGGAAATCCCATCCTTTGGGGTTTTGAAATCTCCAACAGCAGCAGAGGTTAAGGCCCAAGCTGATGCATGGGCGAAAACCAAGCCCCCACTTTCCCAAGAACAGCAAAAGGCCATGGATGCCTTGTGGGCGGGTGCGGACAGTTATTCCGACAAGCTTGCACAGACTTTTGCACTTTTCGAACCTGAAGCTGCATTGATTCTCAATCAAGCGAAGGAATCTGCCTTTGAAGCGCCCCAGGAAATTCCAGCTTTGCTGAAAGATGCTTCGAAGCCCATGTTTTATCGTGCTAACCTTGCGGTAACCTACTCTAGAATCTTAAGCCAGAACAAGGTTTATGAACTGGCGCTTGATACCTTGAAACTATTCCGACCTGAACAGGTTGCGGATCCTTCCTCCTACCTTTTTCACCGGGCAGTTGCTGAATACTCCCTGATGATGAAGAAGGAAGCTGATGAAACCATCAACAGGCTTCTTGATGATGTATCAGAATCTCCAGAACGTTACCGCAATGTTGCGGCGTTGATGGCGATCGAAATGATGGTATGGCGGGAAAAGGATCTCGGATGGATTTCACGCAAGATGGAAAACATCCAGCGCAGGCTGGATCTCGGGCAGGGTGGCAACAAGACACAAAAAATCCAAAAGGAAGTGGTTGTGCGCCTGGATGAAATGATCAAAGAAATGGAAGATCAGGCAAAGAAAGCCGGAGATGGCGCAGGTGGACCTGGTGCCCCCGGACCAGGCAATGGCCCTCCTGGAAATAATGTGCAATCCTCTGCTCCGCAGCAAGACAGCATTGGTGGCAATGGTGGTGGAGCAGGCCAGGTCGATCAAAAGCGCGTACGCGAACTTGCAGAAGTCTGGGGCAAACTTCCTGAGAAAGACAGGGCACGAGCCATGGTGGAACTCACCCGAAGTCTTCCACCCAAATACCGTGAGGCTGTCGAAATTTATTTCAAACGACTCGGAGATGCGAACCCCGCACCGTGATGAACAAACCTTGCAAAATTCTAACTTTGGTTTTCAGCATTGGGTTGATAGTCTTTACGGCTCAACCCTTTGTCGTTGATGCTGCCGAATTTAAAACCCTCAAGGGTGAAACCATCCAGGGTAAAATCACATCTTTCACCGATACGGAAATCGTGCTGGAAGCTTCGGGCGCAGTGCGCAAAATCCCGCTTTTGGAAATGATGCAGGTTACACTCGAGCCAACAGCGATTCATCCGCCCAATCCTTTTTCACTGGTAGAGCTTTCTGATGGTTCGCAGATTGTCGCCAACACCTGCTCGATTAAAAGCGATTCAATGGAACTAAATCTCCCTGGTGGAGAAAAACTTGCCATACCCACCAGTAAGATTTCCTGGGTGCTTTTTAAGGCACAGGTTGCTTCCGATCGTGCGACTTGGAATGAAAGAATCAGTAAAAAGCGCAAACGCGATGTGGTTGCGATTCTCAAAAAAGATGCGGACAACCCCGATGGAATTCTAAATCTCCTGGAAGGAACCTTGGGCAAAGGAAGCGATGATGGCAAAACAATCGAGTTCAGCACCGTCGGTTCCACCAAGCCCATACCTGTTCCGCAGGCCAACCTTCATGGGTTGGTTTTTTTACGGGCTATCGATACCGAGGCTCTGCCTGTTCTTTGCAAGGTAATCGACAAATCAAAGTCGGAGTTTCTGGCTGCAAAGATCACCCTTGATAAAGAGAGCCTCAAGATCAAAACCTCTGCAGGCTTGGATTTAAACCTGCCGATGCCTTCCATTCATAAGCTGGATTTCAGCAAGGGCAAGCTGGCCTACCTCTCTGATATCGAGCCCAGCAAAATACTTTTATCCCAGGATGAAGAACGGCTTTCCGCTTTCAGAAAAGACACCAACCTTGATGGGGGGCCACTTCGCATCAATGGAATTTCTTACGCCAAGGGCCTGGCAATGCTTGCGACCACCGACCTGGAGTTCGATCTCAAGGGTGAATACCGCGAGTTCAAAGCCATCGCTGGTTTTGATGATCTGGTGGGCGGGATTGAAGGATCGGTAATCCTGGAAATCGAGGGTGATGGCAAGCAACTATTAAAGTTGGAACTTACTCGCAAAGACAAAAAACGTGATAATGCAATCAATCTCAGCATTAAAGATGTACAAAGGCTTCGGATTGTTGTGCGCTCTTCCAATCCCTTGGAATTTGGCAAACATCTCGACTTGGCGAACGCCCAGATAAATAAGTAATGAAAGGATCTTTGAACATGAGAACCCGCATATTTTGGGCGATGCTTGCTTTGCTCAATATTAATCTTTGCTTTGCTGCAGACCTAGATCCCAAATTAAAACAATTTGAATCCTCCCGCATGGATGTGATTAAAAAGGTGGCGCCCTCTGTCGTTGCGGTGGTCACTGGGGGCGGTTCAGGCGTTCTCATTAGCGCTGATGGTTTTGCACTTACCAACTTCCATGTGGTCGCCGGACAAAGCCCTGCACTAAAATGCGGCCTTCAAGATGGCATCCTTTATGATGCGGTGCTTGTTGGGCTCGATAAAGTTGGCGATGTGGCACTCATCAAACTTCTTCCCAAGGAACCGAACAAACCTTTTCCCTTTGCAAAACTTGCCAACAGCGACAAAGTCCAGGTGGGCGATTTCTCGATAGCAATGGGTAATCCCTTCATGCTGGCTACCGACTTTTCTCCTACCGTGACTTTCGGGTTGGTTAGTGGCACCCATCGCTACCAATATCCGGAAAAAGGAATGTTCGAATACACCGATTGCATTCAGATCGACACTTCCATCAATCCTGGTAATTCGGGTGGCCCGCTTTTCAACATGAATGCGGAACTGATCGGCATCAATGGCAGGGGCTCTTTCGACAAAAGATCACGCATCAACTCAGGTGTTGGTTATGCCATCTCCATCAATCAGATTAAAAACTTCATGGGTCATCTGCGTGCCGGGCACTTCGTCGACCATGCATCCCTGGGCGCAGTGGTTGCAAGTGGTTTTGAAGAATCCGCCCTCGGAAAAGTATCTGTAAGTGGCATGATTGACTCCGATGCTTCCCGCAGGGGAATTAAGATTGACGACCAGCTTCTTTACTTTGCAGGCAGGCCGATGACCAGCGTTAATCAATTTAAAAATGTACTTGGCTTGTATCCGAAAGGCTGGCGATTGCCTTTAACTTACAAGCGCGAGCTTGAGAATGGTTCTTCCGAAAGGAAAGAAATCTTGGTCAGGCTCATGGGATCAGAAAAAATGGAGATCGGAAACCCTAATGGCGCGCCTCCAGTACCTGTTGAACCCAAGCCCATGCCAATGCCTCTTCCTAAAGGGCAGGTTCCGCCTAAGGCTCCCGGCCCCAAGCTTCCGACAGGCCCTGCAGCAAAGCTTTATGAAGCAAAGCCTGGATATGCCAACTATTATTTCAACAAACTCGAAAAAGAAAAACTCCTTAACAACTTCAAGAAGAATGGCGACTTCTCATCCCTCTCGGGCAACTGGCAGGTGCAAACCACAGGCAAGATAGGCGACAAGGGCAGACAGGCTGTTGTTGTTTTGCGCATTCTCGCAAAGGGTGCCAAGGATGCAAAGAATGATCTTGTTCAGGGTATTTTTGATGGCATCGATTTTTCCATTGAACCCCTGACTGTTGAACAAGTAGGCAAAGCGATCAAAGATCCACCCGGAAGCGGTGGCCTTTTAGTCGCTTTCTTTCAACTCAGGCAATTACTGGCCTATGGGGAAAAAGGGTTTGTTGGGGATTTCTCCCACGGGGGCATCGAGCCTTACTACTCCCCCTCTGAAAACGCTCTCAAGCCCGACTTGGGTTATGAGGTTTCCACCGATCGTGAGGACGACCCCTGCGAAATTCACTTTTCCGACTATAAAAAAGATTCTTCCGGCAGGGAACTTCCCGGTAAGATACTAGTCAAGTATGGCGATAAGGAATACGCCTCACTCAAAGTCGATGGATGGAAGTTGGAGTAAAAGTTTTGTTTTGACCCACTCTAAAAGAATCGGTATTTGTCATGCCCGCATTTATCGTTCAAAGAAACAGAAACGCCTTCACTTTAATTGAATTGCTTGTAGTAATTGCAATCATTGCAATCCTGATTGGCTTGTTGTTGCCTGCCATTCAAAAAGTGCGAGAAACTGCCGCTCGCATGACCTGCTCCAACAACATGAAGCAACTGGCGCTGGCCACCCTCAATTTCGAAGTCACCTTTCGAAGGCTTCCCTTGGGAAAGCATGGTACCGCCTCTACAACCCAGACTTTGGCAGTAGGAACCCAGGCAGGAGTGCTTGTGCAAATCCTGCCCTACATCGAACAGGAGAATTTATTCAAGGGTTTCAAGCCTGAACTTTACACTTTCAATTCGAATTCTGGGGGCGTTAGCTGGCTTAACTTCGATGCACCGAACACTTACTCTCTTGCCCGCACAAAAATTAAAATGTTTCTCTGCCCTTCCGATGATCCCTATGCAGTTGAAGGAAGCGCTACCAACAATGTGGTTTGTTTCATTGATCCCCGGGGAGGGATAACAGGAACACAGGTGAGCCAGTTTGCTGCTGCTGGCGGAGTCCCCGGGTTGACTAACTATGTTCCCAACGCAGGAACCTTGGGCAGATTTCCCGTTCCTTTTCCTTCACCAATACTGGATTATTACGCTTCTCATGAGGGAGTTTTTGTTCCCAATGAGCAATTTGCAATCACCAACATCACCGATGGCACTTCGAACACCCTTCTTTTTTGCGAATATCTTGGAAACACCTCCAATGGGCAACGAACTTATTCCATGTCATGGATGGGTGCCAGTGGTTTTCCCATGAACTACACTTTCAATAATTCACCGACCCAAATGCATTTTTCTCCCAATAGCGCCCATAGTGGGGTGGCAAACTTTGTCATGGCGGATGGATCTGTTCGGGCAATTACCAAAAATTTCGCAACCCCTGCAACAACAGCAATAATTCTTGCAAAGGGTGAGCCCAGGTGGGCTGCTTTCCAAGCTGCTGCTGGAAAAGCAGATGGTGATACCGAGGTACTTGAATGAAAAAAAACTTCTTCTTTATCTGGTGTAACCGTTTTTTCATCGTTTCACTGATTTGGATATCTTCTTTTGGATGTTCGGGGCAGGATGATTTCAAAAAAGAGCTGCCACCGGTTTCCAAAGATGTTAGATTCACTCCTTCGGAAACCTCCAAGGTCATACCCGTGGGAATGGATGGAAAATAAGTACAACGCTTGAGATCCTTCAGGGAATAACATCTCTTAATATCATGCAACCCGCTTCTTCCTTACCCACTGCTGTAGATACCAACACGGTAAAAGATTCCACCTTTCGCAGAATGATAGATGATTTTTTAAACTCCGCTTACCTTTTATTCGAGAACTCCAACGAACATTTTCCACAACTTCTTCATGAACTTTTTACAAGTCATTGGAGTGCAATAGCGGCCAAGCATTCTACATCACTGACAAAAAAAGAGCAGCAAGACCTGGCTTTTTTACAATCCTTTGGCAATTCATTGCAACAGTGGGATTTCATCCCAAGCAGGAACATTAAAAATACTGGGAATACTGATGGAGAAAACCTGCAAGATACCTTGGCTGATTCAGTGGATTCTGACCCCGTTGCATTGGTTCTTCAGATTGGCATTAAAAAGCTTGGCTATTCCGCCCGGACAGTTTTACATTCCCGATACAACCAACCATTCAGTTTCCTAGGTGCGGTACCAGATGACTTTGAAGAAAGATGGGAAAAAAGATTAAAGTACATCGGGGCCTTGAGAAGAATCCACGAGGAAGTTGAGACTGATCTTTCACTTGATCCACTGGATGAGTCAACTTTGGATTTGCCCGCAATTTCCACATGTGTTGAACTTGGAGAATTGTTATTAAGAAAAGGTTGCAACCCTTCAGATTCATGGAAATGTGAAGACCAGGAAATAAAATCATTGATCCTACTGATTCCAAAATTGCTTCATTCGCTACCCGAAGAGGAAGTGCATGTAGGGCGATTCAAGCTGATCGAGAAGATCGGTGAAGGCGGTTACGGTATTGTTTACAAGGGTTATGATGAAAAACTGAGGCGGGAAGTTGCTGTCAAAATGCCTCGCATTTCCTCCGAGGACAATAACGAAGGCAAGCAACTAGCCATTCGGGAAGCTCGCGCCGCTGCCAGGCTTGATCACCCGGGAATCCTGCCTTTGCTTGATATCATTGATATGCCAAATCAAGCGATCCTTGTTTCACCATTTGTCCAGGGAGCATCCTTATCCAATTGGCTAAGGAATAGAACCACCCCCATACCTGAAAAAGTGGGCGCGGGTTGGGCTTTGGAAATAACCAATGCGATGATTCATGCACATTCAAGGGGTGTGCTGCATTGCGATTTGAAGCCGGGGAATATTCTGCTTGAAATACCTGGAGCTGATTGCCCCGATGAAAAAATCATTCCTAAAATCGCAGACTTCGGGCTCGCTAAACTTACCCTTGCTGCAACCAGTACAGTCACTGGTTCGGGGATTGGATTGGGAACCCCGATGTACATGGCCCCCGAGCAGACAATGGGACGCGACTCGCTATCTGTAGCATGTGATGTTTATGGTGTAGGGGGGATACTTTATCAATTGCTTGCAAATCGGGCACCTTTTCCCGCAAGCACCATGGGCGAATTGATTAGGGAGGTTTTGGAAAAAAAACCAACTTCCTTGAAAACATACAGGAAGGATCTACACCCCGACCTCGAAGCAATTTGCATGAAATGCATGGAAAAAAAACCTTCCCTGCGCTATTTGACCATGAATGACCTGAATGCCGACCTTCAACGGTTTCTCAATGGCGAACCCACCATCGCAAGGCCGTTGGGAAAATTTGCCCTTGGAATACGCTGGTGCCAAAAGCACGCACTTTTAATTTCCCTACTTGGAATCATTTTTTTATCCCTGACAATTTCCACAATTGTATTCATGGTTTTATTGCAAAAAGTAACAAATCAGGCAGAAGAAAATCTGATTCAAAAAGATCTCTCAGATACAGAGGCCAAGAGATATTTGCGTGATCGCAAATTAGCAGACCGCCAATATTATGCATCGGAAATGCGTTCAATCCAGGACGCATTCAAGGAAGGCGAAATAACCAAGGTTATTGATCGGCTCAACGGGTTGACCCCGGTGCAACTGGGGGGCGAGGAGTTGCGCAATTTCGAATGGCATTACTGGAAAAGGCTTTGTTCACAAGCCCACCAAAAAGTAGCAATCCTGGAAGATTTTGCCCTTAGATATTCCCTCGGTGGAAATGATCACGCTGCCATCAGCCTAAAAAAAAACAACTCGATTTCCATAATGGATACAAACACTTCCAAGGAAATTTTATCTATCCCCATGGCCCAAGAGCCAACCTACTCAACCAATGGTGCAGCACTTGCATTTGTAACCAACGAAAACGTAATTCAATGGATTGATGCAGCAACTTTCAAAGAATTGGGTTCCTTCAAAAACGAAGAAAAATTACTTAGATTGCTTTTTTTAAATGAGAACCAATTACTGGCACTGCAAAAATACACTTGGAAAATACTTGATATCTCCTCAGGAAAAGTGCTTTGGGAAAAACCTGATGAAAAAAAGATCTTCCAATTGAATCTTTGCATTTGTGGCAAAGACCGTTTTGCAATCTGGGGCAACGATGGAAGAATACAAATCTGGGATATCGCATTGAAATCCAAAGTGGATGACTTTCCTTGTGAGGGACGTTTGTGCCAGATTTGCGAATCCAGCAACGATGGAAAGAAAATCGCATGGGTCTGTTACCCGACAAAAATTATTGTCCGGGATATAGAATCTAAAAAAAATCTGGTCGCCAAAGATCTTAAGGATACCTTTTCCTTCGCAATGGCTTGGAGTCCCGATGACAAACAAATTGCTCTAGGGGGCGGGGAACAAACCATTGATATCCTCAAATCGGAAACCGGTGAACTCATCGAACGAAGAACAGGCCACACGTTTCGCAATATCAGGCAGATCCAATGGCCTAAAGGTGGAAAATTATCCAGCTTGGGTTTTCAAATAGCACCCCAAAAATCAGAGCTTTTGTTTTGGGAGGAAAACAAGGTGGCTAGTTCCACTGTAATGCAAACGCTGGAAAATCCGGCTCTGGGGTTTGAACTTGATTCAGAGAACAAAGTCGCTTTGCTTTTTGAAGAATCTAAAAACTTCTCGTTGATAAGCATACCCGAGTGCAAGTTGCTCAACCGGGTGAAATTACCAGACTTTTCCATCGCAATTGCACCACATCCATTGAAGCCATACTTTCTTGTAATACTGGACAACAGGGAAATATGGAAGGTGGATCATCAGGGAAAAACATCCAAGTTACCCATACGTTGCCCGTCACCACCCTCGGGCACCATACTAATATCTCCAAGTGGAAACAACTTGGCAATTGGCATTAATACCTCCGAGTTTGACAAGATCAACACGGGCATGGTGCAAATATATGAGATTGAATCAGGAAAATTGATTGCTACCTACTCGGGTGGATTGTCTCCATTCAGTACAATGGCAAACCTCCCAAAATCAGATTCTTTTATTGTAAGCCAAAGAACAGGAGCGATGGTGGCTTTAAACTGGCAGGATGGAACCTTGATAAAGGAATATATAAAGTCCCCTTCAGAAATAACACTAAGTGCCATGAGCTCCGATTTTAATTTGATTTCCATTGTAAAAGGGTTAAGTTCGCTACAGGTGATGAACTTTCCTGCGATGACCAACTCCCGAGACTTCCGCAATTTCGAAGCCAACCTACTTCGTGGTTTCAAGTGGACAAAAGATTCAACACGCCTTTTTGGTTGGGGGATGGATGGCACAATTCGATTCTGGGATGGAACAACCGGGCAGGAATTGCTCAAGTTAAATGCCCACCACGGGCAGGTTTCTGGGGTAATCGAACTTCCTGGTGGAAAAAAATATCTTTCTCTCGGGAAGGACAAACAATTAAAACTATGGGATGCAACTCCTATTAATTGATTTGTTTCCAATACAATTGAAGCAGTATTTTTTCCCACCGAACTGTAAAATCAAGTATGATAACTTTATGGTTTTCTAGCAACGCAACCGGGACTATACACATGACTTTCCTACTACAGGCATCCCTTTTTGCAGCCCTTGCTGCCTCTTTCCAAGCTGGTGAAATGTCGCTTAATGACGTGGTTCAAAAAGTGAACCCAAAAATGGTCAAGATCTATGGCTCAGGGGGGTTCAAAGGTTTACCAGCCTATGGCACCGGGGTTTTGGTCAGCCCCAATGGCTATGTCCTGACCGTTGCGAACCATCTCATGGAAACAACAGACCTAAGAGTTCATCTTTACGATGGCACCAGATTGCCCGCCAAGCTGGTAGCCATGGAACCTGAGCTGGATATTGCCCTTTTGAAAATAGGCACCGATAAATCGAAGATTGATGATCTACCTTTTTATGACATAGTTGCTGCTGCAAAGGCTCCGCTGGCAAACCCCGGCACTGCGGTCCTTGCCTTCAGCAACCAGTTTCAAATTGCAAGCAGAGACGAACCTGTATCCGTAATGAAAGGCACCATCGCGGCCTATGCAAGGCTGTTTGGCAGAATAGGAATATTCGAAGCCCCATACTCGGGCAATGTCTATGTGGTTGATGCAATCACCAACAACCCAGGGGCTGCAGGTGGAATCATCACCAATCGCATGGGAGATATCATCGGAATTATTGGCAAAGAACTTCGGAACGAACAAACGAACACATGGATTAATTATGCAGTGCCTGTAAATGCAGAACTGGAGGTCAAGCTTGCAGATGGTAGCACCAAGAAAATCTCCATCACCAACTTGATTGAGAAAAAAGAAGCATACAAGCCTGTAACCAAGGCTTCGAAATCCACGGGGGGAGGCGGTTATCTCGGTATTGTTTATGTGCCCAATGTGGTGGATCGAACCCCACCCTACATTGAATATGTTGAACCGGGTTCACCCGCACAAAAGGCCGGGTTGCTTCCTGACGACCTAATTGTTTATGTGGATGGCCTGCCTGTTGTAAGCGTCAATTCGCTTTTGGAATTAATGCAGAAGTATCGGCCCCAAGAGCGGATTCAATTAGAAATACGCAGGGGTGATAAATTACAAACCATAAGCATACAAGTCGAGGCACCACCAAAAGCTGTGCCATCCAAGGGCCCTGAAACAAAAGGAAACTAATCATGGGTACAACACTATTTTTGTTAGGCGTATTAGAAATAATGCTGGGTCAAAACACGCTGGAAGAGCTTCAAGAAAAAGCGATTCAAGGGGCGGTGCAGCGAGTTTCCCCCACCCTTGTGCAAATTGAAACCACGGGTGGAACCGAGGTGATTTCCGCTGGGGGTGGTGCGGGTGCAACTGGAAAACGAAGGCCTGGCCCTGCTGCAGGCCCAGGGGTGCGCAAAGGTTCAGGCCCAACCACGGGCGTAATCGTATCTGCTGATGGCTATGTCATTTCCAGCGCTTTCAATTTCGCCAACAAGCCAACTTCCATCATTGTTTCCACCATGGACAACAAACGCTACATCGCCAAAGTTGTTGCAACGGATCAATCGCGCATGGTAACGCTTTTAAAAATCGATACGACTAATCTGCCTATTCCGGAAGCGCTTCCTGCCTCAAAAATGGAAGTGGGCCAAACGGTGATCGCATTGGGTCGAACCTTGGGTGGAAGCCCCGGTTCGCCGCCCAGCGTAAGCATGGGAATCATTTCAGCATTGGGTAGAATCTGGGGCCGCGCCATCCAGACCGATGCCAAGATTTCTCCCGTGAATTATGGCGGGCCTCTCATCGATTTACAAGGCAATGTCCTGGGCATCCTCGTGCCTGCATCACCCCAGGCCGATGGGGAAACCGCAGGATTCGAGTGGTATGATTCAGGTATTGGCTTTGCCATCCCCCTTGACCACATTTATGGAATACTTCCAAAACTCAAGCTCGGCAAAGATATGCGTAAAGGCCTCCTGGGCATCACCATGCAAAACAAGGATATGTATGCAGATGAGGTTGTCATTAATTCGGTTGCCCCTAATAGCGCAGCCTTCAAAGCTGGGCTTAAGGTCGCAGATAAAATCATTGCGATCGATGGCAAAAAAGTGGAAAGCCATGCCCAACTCATGCATCAACTCGGTCCCAAGTACGAAGGCGACATGGTGTCGCTGACCATCGTTCGTGGTAAAGATGAAATCAAGCTTGAAAAGATTGAACTTTCAGGCAGCTTGGAATCTCCGCCACTAGGTTTCTTTGGCATTCTCCCCATGCGGGATGATCCTACAAAGGGTGTTCAGGTTCGTTATGTATTTCCTGAAAGTGGAGCTGCAAAGGCTGGGATTAAAGCAGGTGATCGCATCTTAAAAGCTGGGATTGGGCCTGATATCACCAAGGTTACCGCAGTTGCAGAGGTTGCAAACCGGGATGCTCTTTCAACTTTATTATCCACGGCGATTATTGGTTCCTTCCTTGCTGTTGAAGTAAAGAGAGAGGATGGAACAACCGTAACATTGAAGGGGCCGATTGGACAGGCGACAAGTTTTCTGCCTGAGAAACCCCCGGAGAAATCATCGCTTGCAAAGCTTGATAAAGAACCCGAGAAAAAACCAGAGATAGGAACCATCAAAAAACAAAATGCAGCGGGCGATCGCAACTACTGGGTTTCCGTTCCAATCTCTTACGACCCCAGAACCTCTTATGGTTTGATGGTTTGGCTTCATCCTGCAGGCAAAGGTAAAGATAAGGACCTTGATGATCTTTTTAGCATCTGGGATCAGTACTGTGCAGAATATAAAATCATCATGGTGGCTCCACGGTCTGATGCTGAACTCGGCTGGACTCCGGGCGAATCTGACCTGATTATTGAATCCATCCGCCATGCCACCGAAAACTATAACATTGATCGCAAGAGGGTTGTAGTGCATGGAATGGGAACAGGTGGCCAGATGGCATTTTATCTCGCCTTTCAACAGCGGGAAATGATCCGTGGTGTGGCTGCGGTGGGGGCTTCCCTGGGCGCAACCCCCAAGGAAAGGGTGGCCAACCAACCCCTGTCTTTCTTCCTGGCGGTGGGTGATAAAGACCCGATTCGCGAGACGGTGCTGGATACCGCAAAAAAGCTTCTCGGGTTTCAATATCCCCTTATTCTTCGTGAAATGAAGGATATGGGGCATCAATACTTCAATTCCATAACGCTGGATACAATGGCAACCTGGATCGATTTGCTGGATCGCATCTAAGCAGTCTTTACATTTTTGACTACAAACATGAAAATGCCCCGTCGCTTTTCATGAGGATAGAACATTGTTACGCGTGCTCTTGAATGTTTCAAAATATTTACTCGCCTTGGGGTTGCTCGCCTATGTAATTCATTCCAATTGGCTGCCTGGGAATGAAAGCGGTTTGGAAGCAGTCTGGGAAAAACACTTGGTCGAGGGCAAACCCATCCACCTGCTTTTTCTCTTTGCCTCCATATTCCTATTCTTCATGGGTGTTTGCGGAACTTTAATACGCTGGCATTTAATGATGCTTGCGCAAGATATGGGGATGGGCTTCTGGAATACAATCCGCATTGGATTCATCGGCTTTTTCTTTAATACACTTTTGCCTGGATCGGTCGGGGGGGATCTTGTTAAAGCTGCCGCTGTCTGCAAAAACCAATCCCGCAGAAGTGTTGCGGTGACCATCATTCTACTTGACCGGGCGATCGCCCTTTGGGGCCTTATTTTTTTCTCGGGGGCATCAGGGGCAATCTTTTTGCTTGCAGGATATCTAGGAGAAGGCAACGGCGCTGCTGCAACCAAGTCCATCATCAAGATCACCATGTCTTTTTGCGTGATCACCGGGTTTGGCTGGTTTGTTTTGGGCTGGCTACCCCAATGGCGCGTCGAACGATTTGAAGGCAGACTACGAAGATGGGTCGCAGGGCCCGCTGCAGAATTCTGGCTGACCTTCTGGCGTTACCGCTGCAAACCATGGGTGGTAGTACAGTCCCTTTTAATTTCATGGATGGGGCATGTATGCCTGACATTGTCCTTCTACTGTGCGGCTCAAGTGCTACGCGATGGCCAATCAATTCCCAATCTTCTTGAACATTTCTTGATTGTGCCATTGGGTTTGGTTATTCAGGCAGCACCGATGTTTCCGGGAGGCGCAGGGATTGGAGAATTTGGTTTTGGCGCACTTTACTCATGGTTTGGAACTGATCGCGCCATGGGGGTACTGGCATCTCTTGTGCAAAGGCTTGTAACCTGGATCATCGGTATCAGCGCCTATCTCGTCATCATAGCCATACCCGTGCCTAAAAATCAGGCCGCAATCGAAACTTCAAACAACCCTTCCTAGATTATTTGCTGGCTTTCCCCCTATTCATTGCTAAGAATCTAATAATGAAGCTTTTTGCAACCAGAGTGATTTAAATGCAACTTAACCTGATGGGCCTGATCTTTGAAACCCCCTGTGTGGTGGTCCACCTCTATTCACCCTGGCGTGCCAGCGCACTAGAAAACAAACTTTTCGAAAACATCAGGCAGATACCCGGCATGGTACTTGAGCAGGCTCAGGATGAACTCTTTATTTCCATTCGCGATTTAAAAACATGGAAAATTGCCCTAGATGCCTGCGTACGCTCGCTTAAAGGCTGGCAGGAGGATGCCGACCTCGGGTTGGAAAGGCGATTCTGGTACTGGCATATCGAAGGTGATGTAGACGCCGATGGCTATGACCACACCGGAGAATCCGCATCATTATGGGTGTTGATAAGTGCGGTGCTAGAAAGGGCGGAAATAGGCCCTGATGTTTCGAAAATTGAACCGATCGAATTCGAACACTTCTGCATTCAAATCCAAGGCGAACGACCGGGAAAATAATCAGGCGCTTCAACTTACGTCCTGGACTTGCGTTTTGTCTTTAATGCAACCGCTTGAACTATGATCACTGCGAAAGAAAACACGAGTGCATGAATTAATTGCAACTTCAAAATTGCAACCAGAAGAAGCACCCAAACAATGGCAATGATCGTTGCAACATAATCAACCCTGGTTCTACGGTAGCGCCATGCCATCTTCCACCACTTTGGAAAAAACATGGCAACCATGTAGAAAAGCAAAACTCTGGCCCAGACGGGAATTTCAATCATTGCGCCAGGCTTGGAAATAGAAATTTCGAGTACCTCGCCAGTGCCAGCCATTCCATACGCCATGATTCCAGCAACCAACCCGATTCCAGCTTGAATCATTCGGTAAGGAACGGATTCTCTCGTTTTGCCTTTCCAAAAAAGAGAGCAGACAAACACGGAGCCAGAAATCAACCAGGTTATTCCAGCGAGCATAAACCCAACAAACAGGGATGGAAGCAGGCCCATGAAAGAAAAGGCAAGTGCACAAAGGCATGAAAATAAAGCAGCTTTTAAAAGAGGGATCAAAAGTTTGTCAGCCCATTTTTGGTAAAATCTTTTCCACCTTGGGATAGCCACGGCCTGTGCCCTGATCCCGCTTGAATTCGGTTTACTGGCCAAGGGGGAAGAATCAGGCTTGATAATTTGATCACAAACAGCATGAAACTCATCCAGCATCATCAGCATGTTTGGGTATCTTTGATTCTTATCGATAGCAAGCGACTTATTTAGCACTGGAATGAAGGCCTTGTAGGGCAGGCATGAATAATCAATGCGGTTATGAAGCTGCTTACGTGCAAATTCATCATGATTACTGCCTGTAAATGGTTTTTTACCCGAGAGCATTTCAAAAAGAATGATTCCCAAGGCGTAGATATCAACTTTTTTGTCATAATTGCCCGTGATTAGTTCTGGTGCCATGTAATTGGTCGTGCCCACCCGTTGGGTGTTGTCTCGATGAACACCAGCGCCAATGGTTTTACTAAGCCCATAATCACCCACCTTGACAATATCTTTTTCAATAAAAACATTACCTGGTTTTAAATCTCGATGAACAATGCCATGATCATGAAGATGATGAATGGCTTGTGCAATCTGGGTGATGCAAGTGCGAATCTGTTCAAGAGGCATGCCATTAGGATGTTTATTGATAAGTAATGCAAGGCTTTGTCCAAGCAACAACTCCATGACAACCCAAGTTTCAAGGTGATCATCAGTGCGTAGATCATAAAGCGTAAGGAGGGAGGGGTGTTTAAGATTGATACATTGGGAAACACCCCGTTTTTCAATTTCACGATTCGTGGTGGAACGAATGCATTTAAGGGCGACATCCTTACCCCCGTCACTCACCGCAAGATAGACATCACCAAAACCGCCGCTGCCTATGCCGCGTTTGATGGTATATCCCTCCAAGGGTCGATCGCCACATTGATACATAAAAGCCATGATAACCTCACAAGCCGAGTCGTGCGGGGGCGGGCTCCAAAGAAAAAGTAACCGACCCAGAAATCACAAGCGAATTGTTTCCCAACAAAGTTGGAACGGTCATTTTTTTCCCATCGACCATTGTAACCCCTTCAGATTTGAGGTTAAGACCGAGAGAAGTTCGATAGATAACAATCTTCTTATCTAATCCGGGCACCCTGATGTGCGAAGCTTCATTATCCCAAAGTATCAGCGATTGGGATAAAAGAATAATCCCATCAACGGGAACCGGCGGCCTATGATTACTCAAGGGCGCTAAAAGTGCGGTAAGACTACCACGATGGGGAAGCTTGAAATTAATTTCGCAGGTTTCCCCCAACCTAATACAAGTGTCTTCTTCAAGAATGGAAGCCTGTGTAACCAATTGGCCGTCAATGAAGACTGGCAAATGAGGTTCTATGACAAAGCCCTCTTTTTGCCTGATCAAACTGGCATGAACTCTGCCGATATCAGCAACCCAAGGAAGATTAACAGGGTTTTCGGAACCCGCATGACCAATCGAAACTTTGTCATCAAGCAGTACTAAATAACCAGCAAAGCCATCAATCCAGAGGAAAAAGGAAGAATCATTAAGATTTTTAGATACGGGGACTTCAGAAGTTTCGGGTTTCTCGATAGTCCAGCTAGCGTTGGAATTTGCTTCGATGCCCCTACGGAAAGCATTGCGAATTCTATTGATGGTATGATCTCTGGGCGCAATAAGTAACAACTTGTTGGCAAGCTCTATAATGCGGGGAACATCGCGTTTAGAAACTGCCTCATTAAATTCAGGTTTCAGGGATTCAAACTCCAATTTTTTTTGTGCCAGCACCTCCATTTCGCGTAAGACGCCCATATCACTCCCGGTCAACCTTCGTCTTACCCGCTCCAAAGAAGCCATTGCAGGTTGGAACTCACCTGTTTCAGCAAACTCCCGCCCCTCAATCCACATAACACAGGTGGTAACCAACGAACTAAGTTCGGAAGAGTTCCCGTTGCGATCCCGAAGCTTACCAAGCACTTCCTCGCACTGCCTGAGATCCCCCTCTTTAAGACAGTTCTGGGCTCTACTGACCATTAGTTTGGTTAGGGTGGAACGAAGTTTTTCAATGCGGGGGAGATTGCTGTTTAGCGATTCTGCACTAGTCAGATCAACCCAGGCTGCATCTTCATTATCGAGGGAGAGATGTCGATCAGCACGGTGGGCAAGTGCGTTGGCAAGGGTGGATACAAGCTCGCGGGTTTTGGCATTGATGGGAGATTTTTGCACCCGAATGGCTTGAAGCGCTTCATCAAGCCTGCCCTCTTCAACCGCAATCTTTGTTTTCTGATAAAAAGAATCTGCACTAATCGGCATGAGTAGGGCACCCAAAAGAAAGAAATATAGAGAAGAGAAGATTCTACCCTTTTCGGAGATCTTTTTGCCACCGAATAATAAGATCAAGAAGTTGATCGGAAGAAAGCTTGGTCAAATCGAGTTCGCGAAGGGATGCAAGAATAGGATCTTCGGTGCTTGCAAAAAGGCTGCCTTGGATTACCTTAGGCCTGCGGACAAGTGCGCCATCTGGTTCGTTCGAAAGCAAATGCCGTTCTTCCAAATCTGCAAGTATGACTTTTGCACGATCAAGAACGGGTCTGGGCACCCCTGCCCTTTGAGCTACCTGGATACCATAACTTTGATCTGCACTTCCAGCTTCGATACGGTGCAGGAAAATAATCCCGGTGGGAGTTTCACGAACACAGACCCTGAGGTTCTTAAACTTCTTCAATGATTCCTCAAGCTGAGCCAACTCATGGTAATGGGTGGCAAAGAGAGTTCTGCACCCAACTTTATCATGCAGGTGTTCGGTAATGGCCCAGGCAATGCTTACGCCATCGTAGGTACTGGTTCCCCTACCGATTTCGTCAAGGATAACCAAGCTTGAAGCCGTGGCATTATTAAGAATGTTTGCAGCCTCGGTCATTTCAACCATGAAGGTGCTTTGAGAACGCCCAAGCTCATCGCTTGCACCCACCCTGGTAAAAATGCGATCTGTCAAGCCAACAATAACCCTGGAAGCAGGAACAAAACTGCCCACATGGGAAAGCAGGGTGATGAGAGCAACCTGCCTGATGTAAACGCTTTTTCCACCCATGTTAGGCCCTGTGATAAGCAAAAACATGCCATGCTCGGGATGCATTGAGGCGCTATTGGGCACAAAAGTACCAGAAGGCATGGTTTGCTCTAAAACAGGATGCTTACCATCTACAATATCCAATACTGGCTTTGCTACTATCTCAGGCCTGGTCCAACCCCTTTCAGATGCAAGTTCCGCAAGCGAACATAAAACATCAGCGATTGCCAGAGTTTCTGCAGTCGCCATAAGTTCCAAGGTATGGGATGCAGCCAGTTCTCTAAGTTGCAGGAATAATTCATACTCGCATTTTTCAAGTTTTTCCTGGGCGTTAAGAACTTTTTCTTCCTGCTCTTTAAGTTCCGGGGTGATGTACCGTTCTGCATTTTTCAAAGTCTGCTTGCGCTGGTAATCAGAAGGAACCTTCGCAGTGTGGGTATGGGTGATTTCAATAAAGTATCCAAACACCTGGTTGAAACCGACTTTAAGGCTTGAGATGCCGGTGCGTGCGATTTCCTGGGCTTGGAAGTTCGCCATCCATTCCTTCCCGGAAACCGAAATATTGCGCAACTCATCCAGATCAAAATCATAGCCCTGTTTGATAATGCCACCCTCCTTGGCGGAGAGGGGGAGTTGCTCTTCAAGTGCTGCAAATAATTTATCACGCAGATTGGGGAGAAGTGCGATTTTCTTGGAAAGAGCTTGAAGCAATGGGCAGTCGCCTCTTGCAAGCACAGCTTGAATCTCGGGAAGCAAAACCAAAGTGCGAGCGACAGCACCAAGATCTCTTGGACCTGCTCGCCCTGTTCCAATTCGTGCGGAAAGCCTTTGCAGATCATACGCCTTAGCCAATACATTGCGCAGATCCGAACGCAGCCTGTAATCGCGTTTGAAAATATCTACTGCATCAAGTCTTTCCGTGATGAGATTAATATTTGCCAGTGGGGAAAGCAACCAATCAGAAAGCAATCTTGCGCCCATAGGCGTGGAAGTCCGATCAATACGATGAAGCAGCGAACCTTCACGGCTTCCATCACGCATGGTCCGGGTCAGCTCCAGGCTTCTACGGGTTACCTCGTCAATTGCAAGGAAAGAACCTTGAGAAAAGGGACTGATTTTCCGCAGGTGAACCAAGGCAGCTTTTAAGGTTTCATGAAGATACCCAAGAAGTGCGCCAGCAGCCCGTAAACAAATTTGCTTGTCTTCAAACCCAAACCCCGAGAGGGTAGAAACATCAAAATGCTTGTAAAGCACACCTAATGCGGCCCCAGACTCAAAACACCAATCAGACCTGGGTGAAAAAGCTGCATCTGGTAGAAGTGCCACCAGGTCGAATGGTGGTTCAGGATTTTTCGGATTATCTGGGAAAAGAATTTCCGCAGGACGAAGCCTAGCCAGATAATCACGCAATTCTGAAGGGGAAAGATCAACTGCAAAAAACTGTCCCGTGGAAAGCTCGACCCAGGCCAACCCACAAACCGAATTCTTCGCCCCCTGCAAAACACAAGCTAGGTGATTATTACTTCTCGGGTCAAGCAGATCATCTTCGGTAAGGGTACCCGGCGTGATGATGCGGGTAACTTCCCTGCGCACAAGCCCCTTGGCCTCAGAAGCTTCTTCAACCTGATCACAAACAGCAACGCGCTTGCCAGCCTGCAAAAGTTTTCTCAAATGATTTTCAAGCGAGTGATGGGGGAATCCCGCCATCGGAACCGATTTATCCCGTGAAGTGAGAGTCAGGCCAAGAATTCGCGAGGCATCCTGGGCATCTTCGTTGAAAAGTTCATAAAAATCACCCATTCGAAAAAGCAACATCATACCCGGATGGCTGTTCTTGGCCTCCAGGTACTGCTGCATCATTGGGGTAGACATTTAAACTTTTGGGAAAGCGGGGATTAGATCAGGCTTTTTTGAACACTTTCTTCATGCGAACCGAATTGCCTGTTGAATTATAGTTGACCTCGGTCATGTAATGGCGCATAAGCATAAGGCCTCGACCGCAAGGCCTTTCAAGATTCTCAATATCAGTGGGATCAGGCACATCATTTGGATCAAATCCAGGGCCTTCATCGGAAATCATAATCTCAAAAACATCAGCATCAAGAGTATACTTGATGAACACTTTTTTGGTGATTTCCATTTGGTTGCCGTGCTTGATGGCATTCACAAGAGCTTCTTCAAGGGCAAGCCTGATGCAAAAGACATCTTTATCAGGGGCTTTTACACCTTGCAAACCCTGTTCAAGAATGTCCTGAACCCGTCGCGCTTCAGCGGTGTCTGATTGGATCGTGATCTCTAGGGCAGAAGTTTCAAAGTCTGACACTTTTAAAATCTCTATAATAATAAAAAATCTAAACGCCCTAATTAGCTTTACGCCACAGCTAAAATTATAGTTGATAAGCTAATAAACCCATAACAGAGCAAGTATGTTTAGGCAAAAGCTTGCAAACCAACTTGTTCATCTTCCTTAATCTTGAAGAACTTGTCCAGTTTAGTGATCTCAAATACTTCCTTGATTTCAGGACGAATATTGCAAAGCACCAATTTACCACCCGAGGTGTTGGCCTTTTTATTCAAGGTTATCAATTTACCCAAGGCAGCACTTGAAAGATAATCTACATTTTTAAAGTCGAGCAGAATCTTCTTACGGCCTTCAGAATCCACCAATTCAAACAATTGCTCGCCAATGATCTGAATGTTTTGTTCATCCAGAATTTTCCGATCAACGAAGTTAACAACTGTTACATCGCCAATTTCTTCAACTTCTAGTCTTCTTTTTCGAGGTTCTGCTGACATCTTGTTCTAACTCCTATACTCGGGCTTTTTAGTTGGGCTGGCTTTCTTCTTAATCATACTAATTTCATTAATGAATATAACTTAATTCTA
>RFZJ01000063.1 GCA_009920765.1 Planctomycetota bacterium
GGATTCATTCTTAAAGATCGGTTTTGACTTTAATCGTCTATGAAACTATGATGTTGGAACCTTAATGGGGCAAAGAAAACAAATGAAAACAGGCAGGCGGGAATTTTTGCGAGCAGGGTCTCTTCCCCTTCTGGGGTTGGGGTTGCCCCAATTGCTTAAAGCCCGCGAAAGCTCTACCGCCCGAAAAGGCAAAGCCAAGGCTTGCATCGTTCTTTTCATGTGGGGTGGCCCCGCCCAACAAGATACCTGGGATATTAAGCCCGATTCACCCGTGGAATATCGGGGCGAGTTTAAACCCATCGCCTCTAAGATTCCAGGTATCCAAGTTTGCGAACATCTGCCCAGGCTTGCAATGCGCATGGATAAGCTTGCGCAAATCCGATCGATGACCCATAACGATGTGGATCATACTTCTGCAACCCATTTCATGCTAACCGGAAGAGACAGGCCAACCCGCACCGCGCCCATCAACGAAGATTGGCCAAACTATGGTGCGATGCTTTCTTATTTGGGCAGGGGCAAGGGGCCATTGCCTCCTTATGTTTCGATGATGCCTGTGGTGCCCAATGGTGCGCCACGATTTGTCGAGTCTTCGCATGGGCAGGGGGCGGGTTGGCTTGGCCCTCGCTTCAATCCGATGCGTATTGATGCAGATGCCTCGAAGCCCGATTACAAAGTGGGTGAGTTTGATCTCAGCCTTGATGTCCCTGCTTCCCGCATGGAAGATAGACGGGGCCTGCAAAAATCGATTCAAAACCAATTCCTCAAGCTTGAATCTTTGCAAACCACCCAGGCTTTAGGCAGCCATTATCAACGGGCCTACGACCTTCTAGCCTCACCCAAAGCGAAACAGGCATTTGACCTTTCCCGGGAACCCATGGCTCTAAGAGAACGCTATGGCATGAACCTGCATGGGCAGAGTGTGCTGCAAGCACGCAGATTGATCGAGGCGGGTGTGCCCCTAGTTACTGTTTTCTGGCCCAACGATGGTATCACCAATGTCAGCGTTTATTGGGACACCCATCAGCGCAACTTCATCGATCTAAAAGAGCGCCTTTGCCCCGTGACCGACATTGCATTTTCTGCATTACTGGATGATCTTGAACAACGGGGAATGCTGGATGATACGCTGATTTTATGGACGGGTGAAATGGGGCGTACCCCCAGGGTCGGGCAGTCGGTTGTAGGTGGGGCGGGCGCGGGGAAAGATGGAAGGGACCATTGGGCCAACTGCTTTACCTCGGTGCTGGCGGGTGGCGGTATCAAAGGTGGCTTGGTGCATGGCAGCAGTGATCGCTACGCAGCATACCCCTCCCTTAACCCAACGAAGCCTGCAGATCTTGCAGCCACGGTTTACCATAGTTTGGGGATCGACCCACATCATCAGATTATTGATAAGTTTAACCGCCCGGTGTCACTAACCGAGGGTGAAATCATTTCGCAACTTCTATAAAAGGCATAAGTTTGTAACCTAAAGCCTTTTGAAGCATCCATTTATGGCGTTTAATCCAGAAAATTGGCCTTTTAGTTTGAAAAATGGCTGCATGGGAGTCAATTTTCTTCTGTTTTTCAAAAAATCTCAATTAAAATGATTTTTTTGGCAAGATGAATCGTCTGTATGGGTATGAGTGATACCCAATGACTGGAGTTTTTTATGCGAAGTACTATTTCCTTGGCCTTGTTTGTTTTGATCCAAGCTTTCTCCCAAGCAGGAGAAATAGGTTTCATCGAAGACTTCAGCTTTTCCAAGGATCGCACCGAAGCCCTGAAAAAGTTGATCCCGGGCACCGAAGATTATTATTACTACCATGCACTTCATTATCTAAACACCAGCCAGTTTGAAAAAATCGAACCACTGATCAAGCCCTGGCTTGAGCGCTTTGGCCAAACCCCGAGGCTCAATGAAATACAAACCCGCAAGGCGCTTCTCACCTACGATGCTGATGCCCGCAAAAGCCTTGACTATCTTCGCAATAATCTCGGTTTGAATTTCAATCATCAAAAAGAAACCGTGGGAGCAATTCCAAATCTGCCCACCGCATTGGATCCAAAACGAATATCGCGCGAAACCCTTTTGGCAGAATCCTTGACCCGCTGGCAGAATCTTGAAAACTTCGAAGATCGTGCCTTGGATTGGCTGGATGCATCCAAGCTTGATGCGCAGAAGTTGCGTAATTATCTGCAAAGGCTAAGAAGGCCCGATGTTGTCAACCTGCCCGCCTTGATTGAACAGGATTTCAAGAACCCCAATCCTGTGCCTTTTGGTGCATACCCGATCCATCAGATGCTTACGATGGAGCAACTATCCGAGTTGCAAAAAAACCGCCCTGCACTTTTAAACCAATCTGCTTTTGTAAACGCATCGATCAAGCATCTGCAGCCCAACACAGATTCTGACTGGAGAAGAAATCCCAAGGAGGCCGAAAAGTATTTTGAACGCCTTTGGCAGTTTGTTTCAACCCTTGCCCCCGTTCATAATTCCCTTAAGGCACATATACTTTATCATCGCCTTGCCCATGATCGTGCGCAGGGGATCTACAATCAGGAACGATTCATGACTTATTTGAATCTTCCCCGGCAGCAGCACTACATGGCTTTAAAACTGCTGGAAAACGATGACTCCCGCAAATTCCCTGCAATACTGGGGTCTGACTTCTCCAACTTCACCTTACTTCCGCAGGTGGGGATCGATGAGCCTTTGGTGCGAAGTTACCTGAAACATTTTTTCATGGAAGTGAACTCCCCCAAGGAGTTTGAACCCTATATCAATGATGTTTACCTCAGGCATTTGTTTGCTGAAACGAAGATTGAAAACAGCTTGGGCGATGTGGAAGCATGGGCTAATCAACTGCCCCCTGAAAAATTCAAGGAGTTGCGTGAACGCATCGACATTGATTTTGGTTACGCCAACAAGACGCAATTTGCCTCTGCGGACCCTGTAGTGCTGGAGCTCAACATTAAGAATGTGCCTTCCCTTTTGGTGAAGGTGTTTGAAATCAACACTTTGAATTTTTACAAGACCCAGCTCAGTGAAATAGAAACCAACATCAACCTGGATGGGTTGGTTGCAAATTCTGAAAAGACCTACACCTTTAACGATGGCCCTTTCCGCAGGGTATCCAAGCGGTTTGAATTCAACGAGATGAACAAAAACGGCGTTTATGTGGTGGATTTCATCGGTTCGGGGAAGAGCAGCAGGGCCCTTATCCACAAGGGAAAGCTTCGTGCTCTTAGCACAGCAGGCCCAGATGGCCAGATTATCAACATCATTGATGAAAATAAAAAGGCGATCAAGGAAGCCACCGTGTGGCTGGGTGGCCAGGAATACAAAGCCGACAAGGATGGCTCGATCATCATCCCATTTACTGCGTCTCCGGGCCAAAGGCCCATCGTCATTTCCAACCAGGGCTTTTCCTCACTGGATACCATCAACCATCTGTCCGAGACCTACCAGTTGCTTGCTGGCTTTCATGTGGATAGGGAATCCATGCTTTCGTTGAAAACGGCACAAGTGGTCGTTCGACCTTCGTTAAAGTTAAACGGCGTTCCTGTTTCCATCAAGATGCTCGAGGAAGTCCGGTTGCTGATAACCTCAACCGATCTTTCCGGTATTGCAAGCACGGTTGAAGTGCCTGATTTCAAGTTGTTTGAAGATCGTGAATCGGTGCACGAAATCCGTGTTCCGGCCAGGTTGTCCAACCTTAATATCACCCTTGCGGCCAAGGTCAAGAATCTTAGCCAGGCAAAGTCGATTGATCTTTCAGCTTCGCATTCAGTGCAAATCAATCAGATTGAGCGTACCGAAAAAATCGAGGATTTGCACTTTGCAAAGTTTGGCAATGATCATGTGATAGAACTTTTAGGGCGTTCGGGAGAACCCCGGATGGATCGGTCGGTTTCGTTGGTCATCAAACATCAGGATTTTAAAACTCCAATTCAACTGGCCTTGAAATCAGACAAACTTGGAAGAATCAATCTGGGGCCACTGGTTGATATTAATAATATTTCTGCAACCGGCCCTGAAGGCACCTCCCACAACTGGGTGCTGAATTCAGATCAACATACATACAAGCAGATTATTCATGCGCGACTCGGGGAAACGATCTCCCTGCCCCATATGGGCACCGGGGTTACTGTTTTACGCAGCGATTATGCCTTGTTTGCCATGGTTGGTGGCGTCATCCGCACCGATGCATTTGCAGCACTTTCCATCAAGGATGGCATGCTGGAAATCAAAGGCGCAGAGGCTGGCGACTACGATTTGCATGTAAAAAGAACTGGCGAAAAAATCCGAATCAGAATAGTTGAGGGCGTTGTTGAAGCGGGCTTTGTACTAGGCAATATCAGGTATATGCGGCTGCCTTTGCTCAAGCCGGTTCAAATCCAAAGTGTTACCACAGATGAAAAAGAAATGGTGATCCGCTTGAAGGATTCCTCGGCGGTTGCAAGGGTGCACATTTATGCAACCCGGTACAACCCGGAGTTTTCTGCTTATCACAACTTGGGGAAGATCCGCGATGCAGAACTTGATGGCATCATCCCAGGGTATTCGGAATCAGTCTACCTTTCCGGAAGAAACATAGGGGATGAATACCGTTATGTGCTTGACCGAAAGGGCCAGAAAAAATATCCCGGCAATATGCTGGAAAGGCCGATGATTCTTTTGAACCCCTGGGTTATCCGCTCCACGCAGACAGGCGAACAGGCTGCAGTAGGTGGGGAAGAATTCCAACGCAAAAGCAAGGGCGAAGCAGGCGCAGCCATGCCAGCACCAAACACCCCTTTGATGGATGGCAAGCCAGGCGGTTCAACAGGTGGTTTTGCAAATCTCGATTTCCTCGCAGATTCCTCTGCGGTTCTTTTGAATCTTGTTCCAGACAAGGATGGGATGATCAAAATACCAAGGAAAGACCTTGGGAAACACTCCATGATAAATGTGGTCGCAGTCGACCCTGTAAGCACAACATCACGCAACATCTCACTGCCCGAGCAGGCCGCAGGTTTCCTCGACCTTAGCTTTAACAAGGGCCTCGACCCTGCAAAGCATTTCACCCAGCAAAAGCAGGTTTCGGTTCTTGATACCAATGCCAACTTTAAAATTGAAGACCTTTCAGGAAGCAGGTTTGAAGCTTATGACACGCTTGGCAAAGTCTATGGCTTGTATGCAACTCTTTCGAAAAACGAGAATCTCAAGGATTTCTCTTTTATAACAACATGGCCCAAGCTCAAGGTTGAAGAAAAAAGAAAGCTTTACTCCAAGCATTCAAGCCATGAGTTGAACTTCTTCATTTACAAGAAAGATGCAGCCTTCTTCAAAGAAGTGGTTCAACCCTATCTTGCCAACAAAAAAGACAAAACCTTCATGGATCTTTGGCTGTTGCAATCGCCATTGGATTCATTCCTGGAACCTTGGCATTATGATCGACTTAATGTGGTGGAAAGAGTGTTGCTGGCTCAAAGGATCAAGGAGCAAGGAACTAAAACCCAGCGTCATCTGGATGATATGTTGAAATTAATTCCTCCAAACCTCGAACAATTGGTGATGCTGTTTGACACTTCCATCAAGGTGGATGATTTGTCGGGTCGGGACCAGTTTGGAGTGAACGCCCAGAAAGAAAAGCAAGATGCTAGGCGGGAACTAAAACGAGTAGAGCAGGCGGAAGGCAAAGGGACAGACTTTAAAGGTACGGCTGTACCTGCACCCGGTTTTGCTGGAGGGGGCGGAGCCCTTGGAGGAATAGGCAGTTCAAACGGTACCAAAGCTGTTCCATCTGCTGCCGCACCTCCCATGGAAGCCGCCAAGAAGCAAGCACAACAAGCCCTTCGTGGCAAGGATGGAAGAAGTGGGGCAACCAAGGAAAACGAATTATTAATGGAACGGGATGCAGAGGGTGCAGACAAAGATATGGTGATGGATAGGCTTGCGAAAGCCAAGGATGAAAGTTCGCTTTATCGAAATCGCGCCCTGGCTTCAACTTTAAAGCAGCTTTATCTGAAAATCGACCCAACGATGGAGTGGGCTGAAAACAACTATTATCATCTTCCCATTCAATCCCAAATTTCGAGCCTGGTGGGTGTTACTTCCTTCTGGAAAGATTACGCCTCTCTTGATGCGACAAAACCTTTCCTGAGCAAACACTTCCCCGAAGCCTCACGCAATTTCACGGAAATGATGTTTGCCCTATCCGTGCTTGATCTTCCTTTTGAATCAAAAAAAGCCGAGGTCAAATTTGCAGCGGGCAGCATGGAATTCAAACCTGCAGCACCAGTCATCGTATTCCATGAGGAAGTCAGACCTGCAGAGCCTCTTAAAGATCAGATCAACATTCTTGTAAGCCAGAACTTTTACAAGCAGGGGGATCGCTTCCGTGAAGAGAATGGCGAAAAACTTGACAAGTTCATCTCGGGTGAATTTGTGGTTCATACCGTTTATGGCTGTCAGGTGGTGGTTACCAATCCTACTTCATCCAGGCAGAAACTCACGGTGTTAATGCAATTGCCCGTTGGGTCTATTGCTCTAAACAACGGCCAGTTCACGAATTCGATCCTGGTGAACCTGGAGCCTTATCGCACCCAGACAATCGATTACTTCTTTTACTTCCCGATGCCTGGGAAGTTCAACCATTTCCCTGTGCATGTCGCAAAGAATGAGAAGTATGTCGCCTCCTCCAAGCCCTTTGTATTCGATGTTTTCGCAAAGCCCAGCAAGCTTGATGTTACGTCCTGGGATTATGTCTCCCAGCAGGGCACCAACCAAGAGGTGCTTGATTTCCTGGATCGGGAAAATGTCCGGGCACTCAATCTTTTGAAGATCGCATTCAGGATGAAAGATAAAACCTTTTACACAAGCATCATCAAGCTGTTGCAAGAAAGGCATTTGTTCAACAATGAACTTTGGGCCTACAGCATTTTGCATGACGATGTGAATGCAATCAGGCAGTATCTATTGAATTCCGGCAAAATCATAGCTGAATGCGGTGGGCCAATCGATTGCAAGATCCTAAATTACAATCCCATCGCATCGGGCCAGTATGAACATCTTGAATACAAACCCCTTGTGAACGCGCGTGCCCATTCACTGGGTCAGGCCAGACAAATTGTGAATGATCGTCTACTCGAGCAATACCAGCGTTTCCTTAAAACCCTCTCTTATCGCACCAAGCTCAACGATTCTGATCTGCTGGCTGCAACCTATTACCTGTTGCTTCAAGACAGGGTGGAAGAAGCGCTGGCTTATTTCGGCCAGGTTGACCCTTCGAAAATTGCAACCGCGATGCAATACGATTATTGCAGGGCTTATCTTGATTTTTATACGCAGGAATATCCAAGGGCCCGAACGGTGGCACTCAAGTATGCCAACCATCCCGTGGATCGCTGGAAAAACACCTTCGCAACCATCCTGAACCAGCTTGATGAGGCTGAGGGCAAAGATGCCAAGGTTGTTGATCCTGAGAGCAAGGAGCAAAAACAGGCACAGTTAGCTGCAACTGAAGCCAGCTTCGATTTCAACATAGATGCCAGGAAAATCAATCTTAACTACCAGAACCTAAGTTCTGTAAAAGTTAATTACTACCTGATGGACGTGGAACTTTTGTTCAGCAGGAATCCCTTTGTACAACAGTCGGGCAATCAATTTGCCTTCATCAAGCCCAACGCCTCCAAGACCCTTGAGCTGATCAAGGGACAGGCAAAAATGTCCTTTGATTTACCTGAGGAATATTTGAAGAAGAATGTCCTTGTTGAAATCTCTGCAGGTGCAAAAACCATCGCACTGCCCTATTACGCCAATGCAATGTCAGTTCAGGTCATCGAAACCTATGGCCAGGTAAAAGTGGTGGATAGCGTTTCATCCAAGCCACTTCCAAAAGTCTATGTCAAGGTTTATTCACGAACCGCACAAGGCGTGAAATTCCACAAGGATGGTTACACCGATGTGCGAGGCAGATTTGATTATGCAACGGTTAGCACACCAGAGAAATCACCTATCGAAAAGTTTTCGATATTGATATTGAGTGAGCAAAGCGGTGCGATGATCAAAGAAGCGAATCCGCCACAGCAGTAACAATGCGCGGGGCGCTGGTGAAAATTACTTGGCGGGAAGTTTAAGGGGCAACTGTACTTCGTAGTAGCGGAGTTTTTCAGGCATGAATGGGCTGTTGTACCCCATCACCTTTAATTCTCCTGCGATTTCATAAGCTTCCGGGGCATTCTTGATTTTTTCGATAAGCCACCGTCTTGCAGATTCCATGTTTTCAGAAGTGGAGGAACCACGCATTCCCACACTTGCCACCATGCATTCGGTAGTATCAAGAACTGCAACATTTCCCTGCGGACCAGTTTTTCCCAAAGTAGTTTCCTGATAAAGAAAAGCCATCGATGATTCGGTGAACTTTCCATTTTTCTCAGCCATCGTCATTTCAACAGGTGCGGTCATTTCAATATTGTTTTTCTTGATGTGATTGAAAAGGGTGAAGAAACTGTTGCCTCCAGCAGCACCATTGTTGACTTTTGCCATGCGGTAAACAGGGAGCTTTTTAATTTCAACAACCCCAACCGGGGTAGGTGCGGGAAACCCAGCAGGAACAGGAGCCTCAACCCTTGGTTTGAAAGTAAGGATTACCAGGGTTTCCAAAAGTGCGGCACGAAAAGCATCCGCTTGTTTTGCGATATCATCAATCTTGGAAATGTCTTTTGCAGTTTTAGCAAGGATATCTCGCACCATCAAGTTTTCTTTGCAAGCCACCATGATTTTATCAGATGCGGCCCTGAGTGAATCGAGTCGTTGTTTTGGATCTTTGATTTTGTTGGCTTCATCGATTGCAGATCGCAGGTTTGACGCTTCAAGCGATTGCGATTGATTTTCAAAAGCATAAGTTGGATAACCGATGAACATGTGGATAAGCATGGTGATGGAAAAATAAACAAAGCCAAAAATCCGCTTCATTGCAAACCTCCAACAAACAACCAATGGTCAACTATCCATATTATAAGTAACAAATTGACGGAAAAGCAAAAGTGCTGCTAGTGGGGATGCAGGGAGGCAATTTTTTCAAGGGTATGATGGGTTGTTGAGATATCTGAAAGAGGCAGGAACCTCAAACCAAAAATCAAAAAAATGATGATGCAAAGTGCTATCATCTCCCTTAAACGGACCTTGAAAATATTAGACCATTCAATTTTTCTGCCACAAAATAATTTAAAGTAAACCATGAGCAAACTTATGGATATAAGTGCTTCAGAAAAAACGATGACTATACCGAAAAAAGGCGATGATGGAATGATTTCATCCGCCAGCATTTCAAAACTGATGAAGGCGGAAGTGCCGGGGAATCCAACACACCCAAGGCCGCATGCCAGGAATGCGATTCCAAGCATTGGAGTGGATTCGTAAAATCCATGGTTTTGGAAGAGGGATAATCCGCCGTGCCTGGCTTCGAGTGCCCTAACGATAATTGCCATCCCTGTTAATGCGATCCAAAGGGAATTCCGTAAGGAATAAGCTGCGGTAATTTCCAGAGGTTCGTGCGAGCAAACCCCAAGTGTGACCATTGCGGAAAGTGCAAGGCAAAGGTAGGTGAAGAAGTTTCGAAGCGATCGTTGCACCAGAGTCAAGCCTGCGAAATAAAAGATGCTAGCAATTGCCAACCATGAAAGATAAAGGCTTGCATGGGTGTTATGAAGGAGTTGGTTGTTTGTAAGAAGAATCAATGTGGGTGTAATCGGGGTGATAAATAAAAGTGCGATGGTGAAGCTGCATTTTTCGGTTAAATAAACAAGCCATGCGTGACCGGGAAATAAGCCCATGCGGATGACAACCAGGATGGTGATGAGGATTCCCGTTGCTTCATCGGACAGGTGGCTTGCAAAAGCGAGAGCCATTGCAATCAACCATGCTGGGATCCAGTGTATGAGAAAAATCCGGATGCGCTCGCCCCGCCTTAGGAGGTCGATCAAAGGGATGAGTGGTTCCAAAGCGAGAAGAATAAACAAAGTTGAGTTACTGGAAGAGGAGCAGATTAAAAGAGAAAGAGCTTGTGAAACAAGAAGCAGGCTAGATGGGAACGGCTTGTCTGTGCCTATGAATTTAGTTCGGGGTGTGCATAAAAGCACAACAAAATAAAGCAAGGATGCAAGGGCGGGCAGGGGCGCGGTGAATTCCGAAAGGGTAATAAATCCTTGATGCAAAGATTTAAAGAGCAGATAAGCAGCGATGGCGCAAAGTGCGGAGATAAAAGAGGAATAGATGGTGATGAAACGGATTTTTTCCTGGGACTTTGTCAGGGACGAGATCACTGCACCAAGAAGACAAATGAGCAGGCTTGCTTCCAAGAAGAAATTGTTCATGATCTTTCCTCCTGGTTTTTGGTTGTTGAAGGATCAAGACCTGCAAGCATCGAGCCCCATTTCTTTTCAAAAATGTCAGCTAGTTTGAACATTTGAATGAATGGTTTAGTGATGAATTTTTCAAGCATGGAATCCATCCCACCCCGGTTCAGTGCGAAACTATAGATCGCAAGTGAAAAAGGCCCTGCAGGAACTTTTCTGCCCTTGGGGACACTTTTGTTAAGATCTGTTCTTCCCAATGATTCTTCAAGGCTTTTGTAATAAGCAAACGAGGATGGGGCCCTTAAGAACTGGTAGGTTCGTAAACTGGCATGCCCGATGATGTGGATGAGTGGAAGCATATCTAGTCCAAATCCAATTTCAGCAATGATGATTCCCACCTGGGTTAGTGTTGCGTATGCGAGAATGCTTTTAATATCGGTCTGGGCGTTGGCAATGATGCCTGAAACCAAAGCGGTCAAGATGCCAAAAAAGACAACAGTCCATGCTAAAATCGGGGAAAGTTGCACAATTGGGTTTAATCTTAATAAAAGAAAAGCGCCCAGGTGGATCGATAACGCCCCATAAAAAATCGCACTAGTGGGAGTAGGGCCTTCCATGGCTCGGGGCAGCCAGCCGGAAAACGGGAACAATGCAGATTTACATGCCGATGCGAGGAAAATAAGCACCCCCGCTCCGATTAAAACCGGAGATGAAACTTCATGTGCAAGCCCTTCCGAACCTTGCTCCAAAATAGCCTGGAAGAATCCCTGCCCCAATGCATGATGAAGCAGATAACTTGCAAGGAATAACGCTGCATCAGATATACGGTAGACAATCCAGAGATGCAGGCCGTTGCGGGTAGGCATGACTCTTTCGTGAAAGAACGCAACTAGAAGTGCAGATGATAGCCCCACCATTTCCCAACCTACAAAAAGCGACTCAATCGTTCCGGAAAGCGAGGCAATAACAATCCCGGATACAAAGATTGAATACAGTACGAAGAAGCGTTGATAACCCGGTTCACGGTGCATATAACGCTGCGAGAAGAAAGCGATTACAAAACAAAGGAGCAAAGCAAGTGTTGCAAAAGATAACGAAAGCCAATCAAAGTAAAACTGAAAATCAAAGTGGAAAGATTCAAGATGAAAAGTGGGGAAAGGTTCGTAACCCCACTTCTTTACGCCATTTGAAAGAAACAGGAAAACAATCCCCAGGATTCCTGCTAATGCTATAAATACACTTAATTCAACCACGAAGGCGATGATCTTTTCAGGCAGCTTGATTTGAAATACAAATGCAAGGAGCATGAACAAAGCAAGCGCCAACGGGGAAAAGATCCCCATTGCTGCGAAGAGGTCCAAGGCTGGTCCGATGTCGTTCATACATTCACCCCGGCATTAATCGCATTGGAAATGTGCGGATAACCCAGATGATTTCGTTTGCCACGATACCAGTCGATGGAAGATTTAACTTTAGGCGCAGGTGTTCCCGAGAATTCGTAGGGGATGAATTCCCTGCCTTTAAGAATACTCGCCTGTGAGGATTCCGGATCAAGAACCACAAGGTTGATCCATTGGTTGTAACAAAGATTTGCAAGAGGCGGACATCGGTTAAGTATTTTAAGCATGATTTCTGGCGTGGATTCAATAATGAAAAGAAGCCTTACTGCTTCATGAATTTCAACCACCTGCCAAGGAAGCCCTGTTCGTAAATCGCTTGCTGCGCCATCCATCACACCCAGGTATGAGGTCGGGTTATGAGGCAACTTTGTGCCACAGCCCCAGCCCGTTGGGTCGACCTGCGAAAAAAAGAATTCGAGGTTGATGCCCGAACAGACAGGCATGGCGGCATTAAGAATACGATTGAGAATATCGTGGTTTGGATTGTCCTGGGTGGGGTCATAAGAGACAAGGAAAGCTCTTCGATCCAAGTAGATACCCCGGGTTCGTTCTCTTCTACCCACAATGCAAATGGCATTGGTCGCATGGCCCAGTTCGGGTCTGGGTTGTGCCAGGTCTTCAGCGCGGCCTTCGACATGGCGTTGCGCCTCTTCCAAAGAAATATCGAGGGGAGCAGATTGAAATCGCCTGCATCGTTCGTGGGCATTGCGCATGCAGGCTTCACGAAGGGATATCTTTGCTTTTTCAAAATCTGGGCTATGAATACTTGGCATCAGGTCTTTGTCGAAAAAACTTACATGGTTGATACTTGTGTTGCTCAGCCCGCCCATGAAATAAGTTTCATCGGGGATATCGATGCCATTATTTTGCAGAATGGATCGCACTCTTTTATCGTTGAGGATTTGTGCAAGGGCCCTGGCATTCGCACCACCTGGCGAACCACCGCACGCCCCGCAATCGTAGGCTGATTGGTGAGGATTGTTGATACTGGTCGAGCCATGCCCGAAAATAAAAACAAGCCTGCAGAAATTTCTGGTGAGCCCTGTATCGCGCAGGAATCGTTCGGCCATTGTTGCCATTTCCTGAAGCGAAAACCCAACTTGGTTTCCGGTTGGTCCTGCTTTTTCGGTAAAGCGTTCAAGCTTGAGTTTGGTTTCAACTTTCTTACGAAGGAACGGGGTGAGATACCTTCGGATCTTTGCAGTAAGGCGTGGGAATAAAACCGTCATTGCAAGTGGAATTGCTGCCAGGGTTCCGAGGCTTGCGGAAAGCAAGGCCCCCAGTGCCCCGCCACGTGATCCCAAATGCAACTGATGACTTGCCATTTGAATGGTCTTCATGCCACTTGCACGGGTTTTGTATGCTTTTAAAAATTCTTCCTCAGGCAATTCTTCAACCCAGTTTGATGGGGTGATAATAATGGGGCAAAGCGGAGTGTAGAACGAATCGAGGGTAGCCTTGAAATACATGGGTACATTAAAAAAACCTGCTGCACCATAAGTTTCAAACGAAGGGTCAACTTCTTCAAGATGCCTGCGAAATGATTCTTCTCTTTCGTCAATGCAAAAGACAGCCTGAAACAAAAAAGGTTTGGTTTGTTTTTTTCGTTCCAAGGTGGTGATACTGTCTAAAACCTGCCGGTACAAATGCTTTTCATATGCAAGGTGGAAGATTTTTCGTTGATCCAACTGGGAGAACGACTCGATCTCGAAAACAATTTTCGCCCAATCTTCGGGGGTGAAGTCTGGGATTTGTTTTTCCCAACCTAGATCCAGTGCGACGCAGAAGACTTCGAGTGCCAAAGCCGTATGGTCCTGCTTTGTTTCAGAGTGCCCCTTTAGGTTTGCAAGTTCATGTTTAAGATTGTTTGAATTTGTTTTCTTAAAGGAGAATTCCTTGATGATTTTCTTCATCGCCAATCGGTCTAGCAATAATCGGATTGCAAGAAATTGGGCAAGAGTGCCTGGCGAAACAGGCAGGGGAACTTTATCTGGTCTAACCTCGATCTGCCAGATCATCCCTGCCCAACCACGGATAGCAAGAAGGCTTTGGATCAGAAAAGGCTCCCAATTTTCCTGAGGCACCCCCAGAATTTCGAGAGATTCAAGAATCATTTCAAGAGCGGAAGCTTTTTCCGGATGCAGGTTTTTTAAATAATCGGGGAGGGTTCTGGCCCAACTTCCCAAGAGGGATGAATTGGACTGACAGAAACTTTTAAATGCTGCAATAAATCCTTCATCCCGGTTGGGCAACCCCCAGATTGCAAAACCCTGGTCCAAAAATGCGCTGCTGAACCTTATCAGAAGTTCGTTTACCAGTAAGTCTGGGTCCTGCCCTGTTACCTCTAGAATTAATTCCCGAAACCTTGCAGGAGCATGATGCTCGGTTTTCAATGCCGCATTTCCCGTATTCTTCAAACAATATTCCAGAACCCGATTTAGGTTCTTTTTATCGGTAGAACTTTCCGGATGAATGATCTTGTATAGTTTTTTGGAGTTGGCAATAAACCATTGCGCTTCTTTTTCTGTTGCAGCAAAGGGCAGATTACGCAACATGCTGGATTGAATTTCAAACCGGGTGCTTTTCCCTATGATGATTTCTTCCGCTTTTGAACCAAGCTCTGATTTGAGTATTTCCTCTAAATCAGTGAATAAAATCCTGCCTTTTTCCAATTCTTCGTGATATCTCTCCTCGGAAAGATACATCTGCGAACCAAAGATCCTGTCTGCCTCCAATAGCGATTCATGAAAAGGCTTTGATTCAAAAAGATGCAGTGGATTATGATGCACGAAAGTGGTTATCGGCCCCTGTGCGGGCAAAAGATGAGCAGCATGGCTTATGATCTCAGCCAGATAATCCAGCTTGTTTTCAGGATGCCCCTTACCGGTTTCTGAAGGATGCTTTGAATGTGAATTGAAACTCATAAATTCAGATCTTAAGTAAAATCAAGATTCCTATCAAACTGACAAATTAGTGCATTACTATTTGATTTTGGGTTTGTAAAACGGATTTTCCATTACCACGCTTTTTCTCGTGGCATTAGGGTGCTTCGAAACAGGCTTTAGTTCGTCCAAGCCGGTTACTTCAATCCTGCCGTTTTCCCCATGCGGTTCATGAACTAATTCTTCCAGGCTCTCCATTACCGTGTGATCAATAAGGTTGGAACGGCCCAGATCAATCTTAATTTCCCTATAGCTTGTTACTTTCCTTAAACTTCCTTTGAAAGATAACCAGTTGGTGAATATCATCGCACCTTGAACTTTCAAAACAACGTGTTCAGAATCCACCACATCAACAGTAAGATCCGGCTTAAATAAATCCTTGATCTTTGCTCCATTCCAAAGATGGATCATCACCTTTAAGAGCATTCCGATTGCTATGCCAATCAAAAGGTCGGTTGCCAAAACAGCAATGGTGGTGGTGGCGAAAACAAGAATCTGCTCAGGCCCGATTTTGTAGGTTTTAATGAACTCTCCAGGGGATGCCAACCGGTAACCCGTATAAACCAGAAGTGCTGCAAGCGATGCCAAAGGAATGCTATGAATCAACCATGGCACCAGCGCAACAAATAGCAAAAGAAACATTCCATGAAAGAAGTTAGCAAACCTGCTTTTGGCGCCGTTATCAATGTTGGCCTTGCTGCGGAGGATTTCAGAAATCATAGGCAAACCACCAATCAATGCAGCAGCAGTATTTGCAACGCCAACTCCCAACATATCGCCATCAAGATTGGTTTTTCGTTTTTCTGGGTCGAGCATGTCAACAGCCTTGGCGCTAATCATGGATTCCAAGGTCCCAATCATGGAAAACAATAATATCCATTTTGCCCCGGCAAGAGTAAAAACAGCACGGAAATCCGGGAATGTCAGCCCCTCCAGAATGTTATCGGGGATGGTAACCAGAAATTTAGGCCCCAGCATGTATTCATGGCTGTCTAAAAAAAGGTACATGTGTTCGTGTTCAAGGTCGAAAACATATCCCAGCGTGATTCCCAATAACAACACTAACATTTGGGCAGGTAAAACTTTTCTAACTTTGTCAGGAAGCATGGGTAATCCAAATAACAACAGAAGGCTTAATGCCCCGATGCAAAATACCTCAGGGTTCCAATTCATGATGGTTGCGGGGATTTCCCCCAAGAGGGTGAACGGAGTTTTTGAAAGGGGAGTAACACCAAAAAGCACATGGATTTGCTTCGAAAAAATTATGATGCCGATTGCTGCAAGCATCCCATGGACAGCCGCTTTGGGAAAGAAGTCTGAAAACTTTCCTGCTTTGATCAAGCCAAAAAATATCTGAAAAACCCCTGCGGCCACCCCTATCCCCAAGGTAACCTTGTAGGCAAGCATGGGGTCATTACTGTTGGTGCCATAGATTTCGCCGAATTCCTGTACTGCGCCAGCAACAATTGCAATAAGGCCGGCGGCGGGTCCCTTGATGGTTAATTCCGAGTTACTGAAAAACAGGGGGATGATGCCACCGATAACTGCGGTGAATATGCCTGCAATAGGCGGAAATCCACTTGCAGATGCAATGCCCAAGCAAAGGGGCAGGGCTATTAAAAACACAAAGAATCCGGCCCATGCATCGCTTAAAAGAGTTTGTTTTAAAGATTGTTTCATGATTATAATTACAATGGCTTTTTGTTGAGTATTTTAATTCTATTCCTTTTTTTAATATTCCCACATAACGTGACTTTTACAACATTGGTATGGTTACAAATTCGTAAGGTTGAACCCTAAGCGGGCAAAAGCCCTTAAAGTATCTATTGCGGAAGTATTATTTTTGAACTTTTTGACTGAGTAACTGGTTAAAAATGAAAATATTATTAGTGGAAGACGACCTCGCAATTGGCAAAACCGTAAAGAAGGCTTTTGCCGAAAACTTCGATGAATGTATTTGGGAAAAAGATGGGCAAGCAGGCTTTGATCAAGCTAAAACACATCAATTTGATGTTATCATTCTTGATTTGATGCTGCCAAAACTAAGCGGATTGGAAGTTCTAAAATCCATCCGGCATTCAGGGGATAAAACCCCGGTCATCCTTCTCACTGCGTTGGGATCTGTTGAGGAAAAAGTCGCAGGCCTGAAAGCCGGCGCAGATGATTATGTGGTAAAACCCTTCGCATTCCCAGAATTACTTGCCCGAATCGATGCTGTTTGCAGAAGGGCCACCTTAAAACCATCCCCAACCTTGGAGGCTGGGGGGTTGGTGCTGGATCTTACCACCCGAAGGGTTCTTGCAGGCAAAACAGAAATCATCCTTTCACCCACAGAGTTCTCCATTCTTGAACTACTAATAAGAAATTCAGGCCAGGTTCTGCCTAAACGCATGCTATGCGAACACCTTTGGGAATCCGACTGGGAGGGCGCCACCAATGTTATTGAAGTGCATATCAACCGATTGCGTAATAAACTAAAGAAGTGTTCTGGTATTGCGCCTATCGAAACCGTACGAGGCCGTGGCTATGTTCTTATCACGAATTAATTCTTTATTTAAAACCCTTCGCTTTCGTCTGATGCTTTGGAATATCTCTGTCGTTTTAATTTCCGTAGTTCTTACCCTTCTTGCATTGCGTACTTCCTTTAGGGTTACACTTCTTCGGGAAACCGACCAACTCCTCCGGGAAGATGCAAACGAAATTGAACTTGCAGCAAATGAGATGTATCCGGATCTTAATGCCATCCGTGCGGAAATCGAAAGGCATACGGCCAGCCATAAGCATCGCGGCTTATTTATCCAGTTGTATGACAAGAATGCAAAACCCGTTTTCAGCAGTTTGGATCTTGATGGAAAACCCCTCCCTAAAAATTCCATCAAAATCTCTAATACGCTTCTTACCGCTGATGGGTTTCGATTTCTAGACAAAGGCCTCGAAGGAAATGTCACAAAAGATTTCTCAAGCTTCAGGGTGGGATCCCGCATGGATCTTATCGAGGAAGATGTCGAAAGCTTAAGCTGGCTCATGCTTGCCTCGATGGGATTTGTTGTGCTAATTGCCCCGGTCGGTGGCTACATACTTGCAGTTCAGGCCACAAAACCTATTGCGAACATTATTTCTACTACCTCCAAACTCAGACCCCAGAATCTTACTGAAAGGTTTATCATCAAGGGCACCGGGGACGAACTCGACAGGCTTGCAATAACCATTAATGGTTTTCTCGATCGAATTGCGATCTTCATTCAAAAAAAGAGGGAGTTTGTTGCCAACGCAGCGCATGAACTCCGATCCCCGCTTACCGCAATCGGCGCTGCTTCTGAATTGGCCCTTTCCCGGAATCGAACCCCCGAAGAATACCGCGAAACCCTTGGCGAAATCTCTGACAAATGCGACCACTTCAGATTGCTTATCAACCAACTTTTGTTGCTTGCTGAAACCGAGGCCGGGGCAAATATTCCGCACCATGTGATCCAGATGGATCGCATCATCGAAAAATCCTACGACATGTTCAAGGATGTTGCTTTACAACAGAAAATCCAATTCAAACTCGATTCCATAAACCCTGCCCTTGTACTTGGCGAGGCTAGACAGATTCAGCAGGTGGTAAACAATCTCATCGATAACGCACTCAAGTTCACCCCCGAAGGTGGAACCATCGTTGTTGAACTTTATAAAGAAGCTGACAAGGTTATTTTAAATGTTTCTGATACCGGGGTGGGGATTGCCAAGGAAGATCAAAGCAAAGTTTTCGACCGATTTTTTCAAGCGGACAGGTCTCACACAAAAAACGCTGAAGCCTTGGGTGGCAATGGCCCATCATTCTGCCTTTAATTTCCTAAGCCTTAAGCGCACATGAATTAGGATGCCTGCATGAATCAGGATGCCAATGGCGAGGCCCAGTGCGTGGTATTCCAAAGTGCAGCCCGGTCTGTTTGCCGATTCGTAAACGCACCATCCACCCAATGGAAGGAAGAAAAGTAACCCGGTTGCTAGGCCTGGGTTGTAACAGCGCATGATGATTGCTTGTAAAAGATGAACCAAGGCGTTGGTGATGGAAAGGTAGGCAGCAATCAAGCCGAAAAAGGGAGTCATAAAAACTGCAAGGTAAATGGCGACGAGATCGGTGCCCCAGACGAAAACCGAGTTGATGATGAAAGCTGCATCTGGAGTTAAGACTTCAAAACCCTGACCGATGAGTCGATTGAATAAATTGCGAAAACGGTTTTCATAATGTTCTTCAAATTGATGGATCAGGTAGATAGGCAATTGAATGCAGATAAGAAATAAAAGAACCCCGATTTTAGGGAGCAAGCCGAGGAGTAAAAGGATGGTGAGAATGCCCGAAAACAAGGCCGCATGGGGCCATTGCCAGTCTGTAACAAGCCAATGCCAAGCTTTTTTTATGGGATTCATGGTGTTTCTATTACTTATAGCCCCTCAGCATCAAGTAAAAATCTACCTAACCCTTAATTTATGTTGGCGTTAGGTCGATAAAAGGTGTAGAATGTAACTTGATGTGAAGTATAGTTTTAACCTGCCTTACGGTCAATTTAACTTCTCTCCTGTAATTAAGGTGCAGCTTTGAGAATAACCAGATTAAAAGCTAAAAGATTTACCTCAACTGCAACGCTGTTTGTAATGAGTTTCTTCAGCTTTTTGGGCAATGCCACCGCGCAAGATTCGATCACTATTCTTTCACCTGTAAAATCGATTGAATTCAAGGATGCTTTTGCAGGCTGGCAGATCATTGCCAACGCTGGTCAAACCGATGTCACCAGAATTGCAAGCTATAAAAGCACCAATCCCAAAGTTGCCCGGGTTGATGAAAAAGGATTTGTCGAACCCGTAGGCGATGGCCAAGCCACGATTCATGTAACGCATCAAGGCAAGATTCTCGATGTGCCTGTTGATGTGTCTGGTGTTAGCAATGGCAGGCCGATTGATTTCCGCACAGAAATAGTTCCACTTTTAAGCAAGCTTGGATGTAACGCAGGTGGTTGCCATGGTAAGGCGAGTGGGCAGAATGGATTCAAACTTTCGCTGTTTGGCTTCGATGCAGATTTTGATTTTGAAAGCATTGTGAACGAAGCAAGGGGCAGAAGGATTTTTCCCGCGAACCCCGAAAAGAGTTTATTCATCCAAAAAGCTTCGGGTCAGATGCCCCATGGCGGTGGCAAAAGGCTGATCCCCGATTCCAACGATTATCAGATTGTAAAGCGCTGGATCGCGGCAGGCACCCCTCCCGTTGCCAAGAATGTTCCCACCGTAAAACGCATCCAGATGATTCCCAATGATCGCATTTACAAGCAGGGTGATACCCAGCAGGTTGCAGTGATTGCAGAGTACACGGATGGATCTTTCCGCGATGTTACCAGGCAGAGCGAATTTGCAAGCAACCTCGATGTGATTGCTGTTGCGGATGCCACGGGTTTTATCAAGGCGGGCAAACTGAGTGGCGAAGCTGCAGTCATGGGCAGGCACATGGGCCATGTAGCTGTCACCCGTGTTTTGGTGCCCCATGGCGAAGCATTAAAAGAAATTCCCGGCTTTAAGCCGACTTCCCAGATTGATCTGCTTGCAATTGCCAAGTGGAAAAAGCTGGGGCTTCAGCCTACCCCTGTTTGCGATGATGCAACCTTCATCCGCAGGTTAAGTGTTGATCTTTGTGGCAGATTGCCCACCCTGGAAGAGACAACTGCGTTTGTCAAGGACACTGATACGAATAAAAGAGCAAAGCTTGTAGATACCCTGTTGGACTCAGCAGATTACCCTGCTTATTTTGCAATGAAGTGGGGCAGCATTTTAAGGAACTCAAATCATGCGGGTTCGGATCGGGCATCCTATGCTTTTCATAATTGGATCCGCGACATGATTGCGCGCAACCGGCCTTATGATGAATTCGTAAGGGGTGTGGTTGCAGCCTCGGGCGAATGGCAGGATGCACCCGCAATCAATTGGTACTGGCAAAGCCGGGATGATCAACTGCATCAAGTTTCTGCAGATACATCACAGGTTTTTCTGGGTGTAAGGTTGCAATGTGCAAGGTGCCATCATCATCCGTACGAGCGCTGGGGCCAAGGCGATTATTATGGCTTGACCGGGTTCTTCACCCGTTTGGGTAAAAAGAGTTTCGGCGAACCACCTCCCTACTTTACTTCTGCAAGTGTGACTTCGAGCGAGAAAAACCCCCTAACAGGCAAATCTCCTGAACCCAAGTTTTTAGATGGGCCTGAGATGAAGTTCTCGTCCGAGGAAGATCCCCGCCATGCGTTGGTTGATTGGATGGCGAAGCCTGAAAACCCCTTCTTTTCCAAGGCTCTTGTGAATCGGATGTGGGGGCATTTTCTGGGTCGTGGGTTGTTTCAAGAGGTGGATGATCAGCGCGAAACCAATCCGCCCAGCAATCCAGAACTTCTTGACTACTTGGCCAAGGAATTCGTCAGCCATAAGTTCGATGTCAAGCATGTCATCCGGCTGATTACCACTAGCAGCGTTTATCAATTAGGATCGGAACCAACCGAGCATAACAAGAATGATCACCAGAACTTCGCACGCTATTATGCCCGTAGGATGCCAGCAGAGGTTTTCCTGGATGCAGTGAATCAGGTGACTGGCAACAAATCTGGGTTTAGTGGCATCAGTGCCAACGGCAGGGCCATCGATCTTCCCCACGAAAACTTTGGTTCGTACTTCCTCGATACTTTCGACAGGCCCAAGCGGGTTACCGGGTGCGAATGCGAACGCTCTACGGGTGCAACTTTGGCGCAAGTGCTTTTGCTTGCCAACTCGGATGAGATGGAAGGCAAAATCAATACTGCTCAGGGAAGGCTTGCAAAATTGATGAAACAAAACCTCCCTGCCCCGGAGATGATCGATAATCTTTACCAAGTGGCTTTCTCAAGGCTGCCCACTGCCAAAGAAAAAGCACGCTCATTGGATCATGTGAATAAATCGGATAACAAGCAACAAGCCCTCGAAGATTTGCTCTGGGTGATTTTGAACTCGAAAGAGTTCATGTTCAACCACTAGTATTTTATTTAAAGGATGAAGCCATGCTCGAATTTATCGGAAAAGGTTCCACCACTTGCGATGGAGTTAATCGCAGATCGTTCCTAAAAGTTGGAAGTCTTGCCCTTGGCGGGTTGACTCTGCCTCAACTGCTTAAGGCGAGAGCAGCATCCAAGCCTTCCAAGAAGCGATCTGTCATTCTAATCTGGCAGGCAGGTGGCCCTAGCCATATCGATATGTATGATCTCAAACCCAATGCGCCTTCTGAGATTCGTGGCGAATTCAAGCCAATTGCAACCAATGTGCCTGGAATCCAGATTGGCGAGCATCTTCCTCTTCAATCAAAAATCATGGACAAACTTTCCATCCTTCGCTCTGCTTGCCATACCAATGCAGGCCATGGCATGGGCTCTCAATGGATGCTTACAGGCTATCAGCCAACCATTGAAGTGAACGATAATATCTTCCCATCGCTTGGTTCGGTGGTTGCGAAGATGAATGGCGCAAACAACCCCAGCATGCCACCATATGTGAATCTTCCCAAGTTGCTGAACCTTGGTAAGGCTGCTTATCTTGGCGCCTCTTACAACCCTTTTGCACCAGACAACGATCCAAACATGGAAGGGTTCAAAGTTCGAAACCTCAGCCTTCCTTCGAAGATTAATGTAGATCGCCTTTCCCGCAGACGTGATTTACTCAACGATCTTGATAACATCCGTAGAGATATCGATACCAAGGGCGACTTGGTCGGGCTAGACTCCTTCTACAAAGATGCCATGGAAATGGTTACCAATACCAAGGCGCAAGATGCCTTCGATATGCAAAGGGAATCCGTGGTTCTTCGTGATACCTATGGCAGAAACGATCTGGGGCAATCCTGCCTTCTGGCTCGAAGGCTGGTTGAAGCGGGCGTTACTTTTGTCACCATTCAGGCAGGTGGTGGCTGGGATACCCATGGCGACAACTTCAAAGGCTTGAAAAACAATCTGCTTCCAAAGTTCGATCGTGCCTTGACCGCCCTAGTTGAAGATTTACACGACCGCGGCATGAGCGATGATGTACTTGTAATGGCGATGGGTGAGTTTGGCCGTACTCCCAAAATCAACTCAGGCGCTGGTCGCGATCACTGGCCCGGTGCGATGTCGGTGGTATACTCAGGTGGCGGCTTGAAAATGGGACAGGTTGTTGGCTCCACCAATGCCAATGCTGAGTACCCGACCACCAAGCCCGCAACACCTGGATGCGTTCTTTCCACCATGTATCATTGCCTGGGGATTGATCACCACTTTGCATTCCATGATCAGGCACAGCGACCCATGCCTATCTTGAGTGAAGGTGAACCCATTCAAGAACTTATTGGCTAAACTGGCTTTTGAACTGAAATACTCTTGAGGGCATTACCTTGCTGCGAGTTTTTCCGCTGGCATTATTACCTTTATTGATGCTGGCTTTTGCCGCTTCCGCAGATCTTCCCTCCATTAGGCTGGATCGCATTTATCCTCTTGGCGCTGCAGCAGGCACCACCATTGATGTGGAAGCGCAGGGTGCCGAATTCGAAGAGGTTCGCGAACTAAAATTCGATCATCCGGGCATCAAATCCCAATGGCTCAAAGATAAAAAGTTCAAGGTCGAGATCGATGCGGGTGTTCCTGCCGGTTCTTACGATTGCTGGGCTGTTGGCAGGTTCGGTGTAAGCAACCCCCGTTTGTTTGCAATCTCTCGTGGCTTCAAAGAAGTAGATGAAAAAGAACCCAACGATGATGATGCAACCTCTCAACCCGTGGAAATCAACACCATAATCAATGGCACTTCCGATAATAGCAAAGAAGATATTTTCAAGTTTACTGCAAAAAAAAACCAGAGGGTTACCATTGCTTGTAATGCAGCCCGTTTGGATTCGCAGCTTGATGCGGTGCTTGCGGTTTATTCGAAGGCAGGCAAGCAGATTGCATCCAACGGCGATTACGATGGCCGTGACCCTTTCGTTGATGTCCTCATCTCCGAAGATGGGGATTACTTCATTCACTTGAGTGATCTTTCATTCAAGGGTGGTTTGCCTTACCGCTTGGTCATCAGTGATAAGCCTCAGTTGGAAAATGTTTTCCCACGTGCTGTTAAATCAGATACCGATGCGGAGATTGTTTTGCTGGGTAGAAACTTTGGCGCTAATGGCACCGAATCCAAATGGACGATTCAAGACCTTGCCTTACAGGAAACCAAGGCGAAGGTACGTGCCACCAAGGATATTCTTTCGCTTGGAAAGTATAAGTTTTTAGAGCACCCGACTTCCCATAGTGTGCTTCCCACTGCTGCAACCTGTACCTTGGATGGTTTTCAAGAAGCACTAGTGGTGAATAATAACACGCTCATTACAACACCCATTTTGGTTTCACCAAATGATGTAACCTTAGAAGTTGAGCCCAATGATACTTTGCAACAGGCGCAGAAGCTTAATTTGCCCGCTGTGGTTTCGGGCAGGTTTGACCGCGAAAGGGATGGCGATTGGTATGTGATCGAACCCACTGAAACAGGTACTTACAGCATTGAGGTTTATTCCGAAAGAATTGCAGGCAGGGCCGATCCCTATGTTTTCATTCAGGATGAAAAGGGAAACAAGGTGGTGGAGCTTGATGATTTTGGCCATCGTATGAATGCCTTTGATGGGCATTTGCGTGATCCCTCGGGCGTTGCCAATCTTAATGCCAAGATGAAGTATCATGTTTTTGTCCAGGATCGCTATCGCAGGGGTGGTGCGAGGTTTCAGTATGTGCTTGCGATCAACAAGCAGGAGTTTGAGTTTCATATCGCTTCGATGCATTCGGCAAATCCTGGGCCTGCTGGCTTAAACATTTATCGTGGTGGTTCTGCATACCTGAATTTTGTGATCCATCAAAGGGGCCCTACCCACCCCATCACCGTAAGGGCGGAAAATCTACCTCCAGGCGTTACTGCACAAGATACCGTGCTTAGAGGTAGCTCCAATGGCGTGATGGTTTTTCATGCCGACAAACAAGCCAAGGAAACGGCTGTGCCCATCAAGCTGGTTGCCTCAAGCAAGCGGGGCGAGGTTTTGTTTGAGCGCGAGGTAAGGCCTTACACCCGGGTTTCATCTGATGCCAATCCAGCTTCAAGCAGGCCGATGCGCACTCAATGGCTTGCGGTAAGGGAAGCAGCACCATTCGCACTTGCCATGGAAAAAACAAAAGTGGAGGTTGATGCTGGGCAGAAAGTGGAGATGAAAGTAAAGCTTGAAAGGCACTGGCCCGATTTTAAATCTCAGGTCACGCTTCAATCGTTAGAGTTTCCCGGCAATATCAAAATGACTAATGTCGTACTGCCTGCTGATAAAACAGAGGCCATGGTGACGATAGAGGTGCAGGCAAATGCTGCGGGCGGCGAATACACTCTTGCCATTTCAGGGCAGGCTCAGGTTCCTTATAATAAAGTTATGACTGAAACCTCCAAGCCCAACACGCTTGTCACCCAGCCTTCCAAACCTTTCACGATTATCGTAAAAGCCAAGGAAGAAAAGAAGAAGTAACCCCAGGTGAAAATCTTATTTCTGCATGGTTGGAATTCAAAACCGGGCGGGATGAAACCCTCTTATCTTCTTTATCATGGGCATGAGGTGATAAACCCTGCCCTATCAGACTATGATTTTGCAAGTGCGGTCGACGTGGCTCAGGCTGAATACGACAAACACAAACCTGATGTGGTGGTTGGTTCCTCCCGCGGCGGTGCAGTTGCCATGAATATCAAATCCGGAGATACACCTTTGGTTTTGCTGTGCCCTGCGTGGAAAAACTGGGGAAAGGTTACGACCTTAAAAAAAGGGAGCGTTGTCCTGCATTCCCATAATGATGAAGTTATTCCGTTCGCCAGTTCGGAAGAGCTTGTTTCTAAAAGTGGATTAGGTGCTGATACACTTTGGGTGGTAGGCAATGACCACCGTCTTGCGGATGATGAATCGCTTGCAAAAATGCTCGAAGCAGTTGAAACACGCTAAGGCTTTTTCTTTGTGCGATTACGATTGCTGAAGGTTTTTCTTAAATCAAAAATCAATCTGTATTGAATG
>RFZJ01000064.1 GCA_009920765.1 Planctomycetota bacterium
AAAAGGGTGTCATCCTTGGCCCTGCGAACATTTTTACCAGGGTGGAACTTGGTACCGCGCTGCCTAAGAATGATGCAGCCAATGGTAACACTGCCACCACCAAAAACTTTGATGCCAAGGCGCTGTGAATTGGATTCACGACCATTCTTTACAGAACCCTGACCTTTTTTATGTGCCATGTTTATAGCTCCAGTCAAAAAAAAGTTTCCGACCCAGGCACGGGCGGGAAAGGAACATAAATACTTAGATTAATATTCTATAAGAATTATTCTTTTTTTCCAGCCTCATCTTTGTTGGCAATGCCAAGAGGCGGAATTTTTACGGTAGCAGCCCTATAAATCCAACTGGCAGGGGGTATAAACTGGATTTCACCACTCTTCTGGTTGAACTTGTCACCTAGCCGTTTGAAGTTAACCTGTAAGGTCTTACGACGAACCACAGGCTCAACATCTGGGGGTATAGGGTCGGTTACGGCCCAGCCGTTCGATAATCCGGTGATAAATATGCTAAAACGGTTGGCATCGGGGTCTACATCATCCCAAATTGCCACTCCTGTTACCGTTTTAGGGGGCACCCCGGGTTGCGAGGGGGGTATTTCATCCTTGGCAATTGTTACAGAATTCTTGATTTTGTAGAAACCAGAATCTGAATCATCAGGGTCTGCAGTAGGATCCTCCAGCCTGATAACCGCTTTTTGAACCTTAGGAAGAATCTGGTCTTTATGTACGGTATTAGTATCGGTCGTGCGAATTTCAAAATCTGGAACAAACCTTCGTGGCTTATCTGTATTATTAATTACCTGATACCAAAGATACCAGCATACTTTCTGGCCTCGCCCGGGAATATCGACTTTGACCAGCCTTGGATCCTTAAATTTGAAATCAAGAACCCAGATTTTGCCATCTTTCTTGTTGATTTCATCCTTGTCCTGGGGACTTGGGCCAGGCTTGACCAAGCGCTCATTTGGGTTGACAGCAAACGCCAACCCCACCATTGAAAACGCAATGAGCAGGGCCAACAAGATTGGCCAAGTGAACCATTTTTGCTGTTCGGCGTCCGGCTTTTTCATCCGAAACCACTCCCTGTTCTTTACCTTCCATTCAGACATCCATGCCTAAACGAAGCTAAATATTCATTAGCAGTTATAACAACAAAGGAAAAAGCAGGTCAAGGCAGGATATATGGAACCTAAAGTGCAGGGCTTATTTTAAGATGAATATGGGCAAAATGGGTGCTAAGCTTTAATCTGAAGATATCCATATCAATAAAAAAGCTCCAGAAGTTACTCTGGAGCTTTTTATTTGTTTAATACTGATTACTTCTTCACTTCAAACTCGGCATCGATGACATCATCGCCGCCCTTACCCGCTGGGCCACCCTGGCCCGGTGCAGCGCCAGGCTGGCCTGCATCACCGGCCCCACCCGACATATGCTTGGCCAATTCTTGGGAAGCAGTGATCAAATCGGAAGTAGCCTGTTTCATTGCTTGAGCATCTTCGCCCTTGCAAGATTGTTTGACCCGGTCGATGGCACCCTGAACAGCGGTTTTAGTTGCATCAGACAACTTTGCACCATGCTCCTTAAGCTGCTTCTCAATCTGGAAGACGGTGTTATCAGCTTCATTGCGGGCGTTGATGATTTCCAGCTTGCGCTTATCTTCATCGGCATGCAATTCAGCATCCTTGCGCATCCTGTCAACTTCTTCCTTGCTGATACCACTGGAGCCCTTGATTTCAACCTTGGCCTCTTTGCCAGTACCAAGATCCTTGGCAGTGACCTTGAGAATGCCATTGGTATCCAAAGCAAAAGTAACTTCGATCTGGGGTTCACCCCGGGCTGCGGGGGCAATGCCTTCGAGATTAAATTCTCCAAGCATTCGATTGCCTACGCTCTTGGCGATTTCGCTTTCACCCTGATAAACAGAGATGGTAACCGCAGTCTGGTTATCCGCAGCAGTCGAGAATATCTGTTTCTTTTCAGAAGGAATGGAGGTATTGCGCTCGATCAAACGAGTCAACCTACCGCCCAATGTTTCAATACCCAGGGAAAGAGGGGTAACATCCACCAGCAACAATTCTGATTTGCTACCAAGAAGAAGCTGCGCACCTTGGATGGCGGCACCAATTGCAACCACTTCATCAGGGTTAACACCACGATGGCCTTCTTTGCCAAAGATATCCTTAACCAGCCATTGAATTTTGGGCATTCGGGTCATCCCGCCCACCATGACAACTTCATCTATATCAGAAGGTTTCATTTTGGCATCAGCAAGAGCACGCATAACCGGCCCACGACATTTTTCGATCAATGGGTCAACCAATTGCTCAAACCTGGATCGTGTAAGCGCCATTTGCAAATGCTTTGGCCCGGTGGCATCCGCAGTGATAAATGGGAGATTGATATCCGTGGTAGTCTGTTGGGAAAGATCTTTCTTGGCGCGCTCTGCAGCTTCCTTAAGGCGCTGCAATGCCATCTGATCCTTGCGAAGATCAATGCCATTTTCTTTCTTGAATTCTTCTGCAATGTAATCGATGACGACTTGATCAAAGTCATCACCACCAAGATGGGTATCACCGTTGGTGGATTCAACCTTGAAAATACCATCACCAACATCAAGGATGGAAATATCAAAAGTACCACCCCCAAGATCAAAAACTGCAATCTTCTCGTTAGCCTTCTTATCCATTCCATAGGCCAAAGAAGCAGCAGTCGGCTCGTTGATGATACGCATACGCTGACGGGATTTGTTGCCTGTCACGGGGTCTTCTATTTCCCACTCGGTATCGAAACCGGCAATCTGGGCCGCTTCAATGGTGGATTGCCTTTGGGCATCGTTAAAGTAAGCAGGGACAGTGATAACTGCTTTACGAACTGTATGACCAAGATAGTTTTCTGCAGATTCTTTAAGCTTTCGCAGAATCATTGCGGAAATTTCAGGGGGAGTATAAGACTTGCCATCGATATCCACCTTGGCGGTTTCTTCAGCGCCACCTAAAACCTTGTAGGGGACTAACTTTTCTTCGCCTTTAACTTCGCTTACCCTACGACCCATAAATCGTTTGATTGAATAAATAGTCCTGCGTGGGTTGGTGACTGCCTGTCGCTTGGCAGGATCACCCACCAATCGGTCACCCTTATCGGTAAATGCCACAACGCTGGGAGTAATACGATTACCTTCCTGATTGGCGATAACCTTAACTTCGCCACCTTCCATAACCGCAACCACGGAATTGGTGGTTCCCAGATCAATACCGATGATTTTTTCTTCAGCCATCTCAGTTCTCCAAGTAAAGATTCGAGCAATATCAGTAAATTATTCGTTCACGCCAAACAGTTATTTGAACATTTTGCCACTTTACACCAATATTAGGGTATTAAAATTCACCTAAGCTCAACAAACAGGACAACTGACTCTTAATTCAAGTATAGGCATAATTTTAATAAAGATAAATCAGCAAGTGCCATGCCAGAATCAAAGAATCCCATCAATCAACCTTAAGTCTATTAATTACAAAGAGATAAATCGATTTTAAAAAATATTGCACTAAGGACAAGGAAAGCCGTAAAAGGCGAACTTATCAACTCGACCGCCAATTTGGCAGCAAAATTCTTTACTGACCGTTTGAACACTAACAAATCTGGCAATTTGTTAAATTAAGTGCTTTGAATAACATGGGAAATATGATAATGTGATTCAAAGACCCTTTTGTTGAGGGTTCTATGATTACTTCATTGACTCTGAGTGATATCCACCATACATTAACCAAACTTTTCGCAAAAAAGTATTTCCAAACGAGACTTATCATGGCGCGAAAAATCGAAGCGGTCTCTCCTCCCAACCCAGCCAAAGTGCAAGCACTTGTCAAAAGTGTCCGCAATCAAATTGATAAACTCGATTTGCAAATTCTAAAGCTTATAAACGAACGTGCCATGGCAGCAGGTGAGGTTGGTAAAATCAAAATAGAAAATGGCGAAGACATATTCTCACCAGCCCGCGAAGAAGAAGTTCTAGCCAACGTCATGGAAGCCCATGCAAAATATACGAACGCCCTTGATGCCAGCACTGTTCGAGCTGTTTTTCGTGAAATCATGAGTGGCTCCAGAGCCTTACAGAAACTCCTCAAGGTAACCTACCTCGGGCCAGAATACAGCTACAGCCATCTTGCAGCCATCGAACGCTTTGGCCAGGCTGTCGAATTCGTTCCCGTTGGTAGCATTACTGCGGTATTCGAGGAAGTAAATCGTGGGCATGCCGATTTTGGCGTTGTTCCTGTGGAAAACTCGACTGATGGGCGCATTGCTGACACCCTCGATATGTTCATGCGCATGCCACAGATGATTATTTGTTCTGAAATAAGGTTGCAGATTCATCACAACCTGATGGCAAAATGCGAGGCCAAAGATATTCGCAGGGTTTACAGTAAACCCCAAGCGATTTCGCAATGCCGAAACTGGCTGGGTAAAAACACCCCCCAGGCTTTGCTTACTGAAGTTTCAAGCACCACAACCGCAGCAGAATTAGCCCAGCGAGAACCAGGAGCCGCTGCTGTTGCAAGCAGGCAGGCTGCTGTCCGATACGGCTTGCGCATCTTGTTTGAAGATATTCAAGATTCCGCAGACAATGAAACCCGTTTTGCAGTGATTGGGCACCAGAAAAGCGCCAAGACAGGCAATGACAAAACCACCATCATGTTTCGTATTCCGCACAGCCCCGGCGCTCTTGCTGACGCCATCACCATCTTCAAGGCCAACAAAGTGAACCTGGCTTGGATTGAATCTTTTCCTTCCCGAGTTGCAAAAAATGAATACATCTTCTTTGCAGATTTCGAAGGCCATATCGATGACCCAAAAATCGGCAAAATGCTTAAAGCATTTCATGATGAATGTACCGAAGTAACAGTGCTTGGATCCTATCCCATGGCACAAGTCTCGGGCTAAAATTCAGAAACTTATCTCTATATTCAATTGTTGCCCAATGATTGATTCCTGAAGGAACCAATATTTTCGGGTTTATTGGTTAAGATGCTGGCAAGTTGGCCACTAGTTCTTTATTATATCCTCAAGTATCAACCTTCTTTTAGAAAGCCGGATGAAATATGCGTAAGAAATTTATTGCAGGCAACTGGAAAATGTTCACCGATCATGCAACCGCCAAAAAGCTTGCCCAGGAAGTTGTTGCGCATATGGCGGGAAACCATCAAGTCGAGGTCGCTCTCTGCCCACCTTTCACCTACATTCAAACCGTGGGGGAAGTTCTAAAAGGAACCCAAATCGCTCTGGGCGCCCAAAATTGTTATCACGAGAAAGAAGGCGCATTCACTGGCGAAATCAGCCCCTCAATGCTTGTCGACCTAGGGTGCAAATATGTAATCCTTGGACACAGCGAACGCAGACACAAAATGGGCGAATGTGATATCACGGTCAACAAAAAGATTCATGCCGCCCTAAACGCAGGGCTGCATGTCATTCTTTGCATTGGCGAATCGCTCGATGAACGCCAGGCCAACAAAACCAATGAAATTCTAAAAAACCAACTGGATGGCAGCCTCGCTGGAATCGGTGCCCCCTGCTACAAATCACTGGTTTTGGCTTATGAACCCGTTTGGGCAATTGGCACAGGACATAACGCCTCGCCTCAGCAAGCCCAAGATGCCCATGCGTATATTCGTAGTTGGGTTGCAAAGCATCATGGCCCGGAAATTGCCTCTCATTTGGTCATTCAATATGGTGGTAGCGTAAAGCCTGACAACGCTGCAAGCCTTCTAACCCAACCTGATGTAGATGGCGGTTTGATAGGCGGGGCCAGCCTGAAAGCTGACCAATTTTTGGGCATCATTCGCGCAGGCATGTAAATTATTTTGTAATCATTTTAACCGCAAGCCTTGCAGCATCAACAACCTCGGCTCGTTTATCGTTTTGCGCCTTCTTCAGCGCATCCAAGGCGACTTTAGCATCAGGCCCAATTTCTCCCAACGCCTCGGCTGCCATCAATCTAACCTGATACGCAGGGTCTTCCAAGGCATCGATTAGTTTTTCAACCGCAGGCTTGGCAAGGCCTTTCATCCTCCCCAAAGCCAAAGCAGCTTCCCAGCGGATCGAGATATCCGGATCATTAAGAGCGTTAATAAGTGCAGGAATAGCTTTTTCTGCTCTTGGCCCCATCTGGACAAGCGCAGTCACCGAACGAAACCGGACCTGTACACTTTGATCCGTAAGCCCCTTCAACAAAGAAGGCACCGCGGGGTCGCCTGCATGAAACAAAGCACTTGCTGCAATCTGCCCTACATTTGCATCTTTATCACGCGAAGCGATCTGCAATAGCTCCAAAGCTTTTGCATCGTGAATGCCAAGCTGGCCAATCAAGGCGACAACCTCTGCGCGAATTCCAGCATCTTCATTACCCGCAAGTTTTTCTAAAACGGGAACAAGCACCGGTGCCAACCCCTTGGGATCCTTGGTAATTTCCAACAACGCCTCTGATGCCTTGATCCGAATCAAAGGAACAGTATCAGAAAGCATGGCTTTTAAATCGGATTCTGCAGGTTTGGCATCGGCACCCATCATTGCAAGGGCGTTGATCACCCCGACCCGAACGTGCTCGTCTTCGTCCTTAAGGCATTTCACTAAAACAGGCAGGGCGGTTTTCGCATCTTTCGTAATCCTATAGATCGCCTGTGCAGCATGCCCACGCACCTTCACATCCTTATCATCAAGGCTTCCCTTGAGGGCGCTGATAGCAGTTTTTGCAGGCTCGCCAATCATGCCCAACGTCATTGCGGAACCCATGCGGGTCATGCGATCTTCCGCATACAAGCCCTGGGTGACATCCCCCACCACATCTTTGCCCAAATGCGCCAGCGCAGCCGCTGCACTTGTTCGCACCACAGGATCTGGATCTCGCAGCATTGCCATCAATGGCTTTACCGCAGCTTTAGCTTTTCTTAATGCAAGCTCTGCAGCAGCTTGAACACGCAACTTGTTATTTTCATCTGCGAGTTGTTTGGTAAGCCTTGCAACTTCAACCGGGTCGGGTTCAGGAGGAGGAGGAGCCTGTGCGGTTGCTATCTTGTTCATCAAATCCCCAAAGGGGAAAAGGAACTTGGCATTGCTGCCTGCAGCAGCGGCAGCAGCAAACATGGGAGTGAAAGGTGTTGCAGTTTCCTGAGTTGGGACATAAATATCATTGCTGGAGCCCAGGGGGGTGGCGCAATAACCAAGACAACCCCAGTATTGATTGTTGGATCGCAATGGCCCGTTGCAATAACCAAGACAACCCCAGTATTGATTGGAACTAATGGGGGGCCTGGTAATTGCGCCAGAGTTTGGATTTACCACATCCTTCTGCCCATTGACATTCTGCTGCGCAAAAACCAAACCTACACCAGCAGCACCTACAACACCCAGTTTCATAAATTTCGTGAACATGAAAAACACCATTTCATCAGGAACGATTAAAGCCAACAAAACAACGTTATCATATCAGAGCACAAAGAAGGATTGTCTGATTTATAGATCAAACCCACTAGTTCTTTTCTTTGGCCAGATCCGCAGGCAACTTCGTAACATCATCCTTCTTCAATTCAAAAAGAATGGATTGAAGTTCCTTGAGCTTATCGGGGTTTTTCTCCGCAAGATTGCTGGTTTCATAGGGATCTTTTTCCAAATGATAAAGCTCTGGTTTTGCCTTACCTTTATACTCAATCAATTTCCAACCAGCACGATTGACGACTGAGCCACTTGGATGTGGGATATAAATATTCCTCGGCTCAGGTTTTTGAATCTTACCTGTCATCACAGGCCAGACATCAATTCCATCCTGTCTAAAATCCCTAGGTCGGTTCCAGCCAGCAAGATTTGTCAATGTAGGCATCCAATCACATGCATGCAAAGGTGCGACAACCTTGCGAGGCTCTAAAGTACCCGGCCAATTCGCAAACGCACACACCCTAATTCCGCCCTCATACAATGTATTCTTCTGCCCACGCAAAGGCAGATTGCTGCTGAGTGCAGGAGTGGGGGGCACTTTGCTAACATAGGCATTTCCGCCAGAATGAAGGCCGCCATTATCTGAAGTAAAAACAATAAGGGTGTTTTTGCGCTGATTGGTTTTTTCCAAAGCTTCAATGAATCCACCTATCTTGGTATCCAACTGGGTTACAAAAGAACCAAAGCGCTGCAAGGATTCATTCTTCACAGGGTCATCGTTGAGCTTTGTATTCTTGTACTTCAATTTGTATTCTTCGGGCGCATCCACCGGAATATGAACCGCATGAAAAGGTACGTAAATAAACCAGGGCGACTTCTTCCCAGCATTGATCCAGCCAAGTACTTCCTTGCTGACCAGTTCAGTTGCATTACCTTCTTCATCAATTCGTTTGCCATCGCGATGCCAGGTGTCTTCGTAAGGCCCTTTGCGATACTTGTGGTTCCACGGGTCAACCGCCCCGTTAAGTGAACCATAACTGTGGTCAAATCCATAATTCTGCGGCCCCCATTCCAACTTGGAACCGAGATGCCATTTGCCCGCCATGTGCGTTGCATACCCAGCTTGCTTAAGCGCAGTAGCAAGAGTGATGGTGCCTGGTGGATAGGCCCTTAAGTTGGTGGGTGATAGCACATGGGGGCCAAATCTGCTTGTAAACCTGCCAGAAAGTAATGCCGTGCGGGTAGGTGAGCAAACGGGTTGCACATAATGCTGGTCGAGTTCAACCCCTTCTTTCACAAGCTTATCCATCACAGGGGTATGAAAACTTCCTCCATGCCAGCCCACATCCTTCCAGCCAAGATCATCTGCAACAATCAGAAGAATATTGGGTTTGGAAACTTCTGCGGCAGCAAGCATATTACATAGAAGTAGAACCACCAGAAAAGGTGAAGTAAATTTCAGCATCAGGCTCTCACTGGAAATAAGGAGAAATCAATCAGTCAATTGAATCGACACCTTTACGTTGTGTCAATGGAAGAATCAAACCGATCAATACCATGAGCAAGCTAACCGTAAATACCAGCAATACTCCAAAAAACAACTCGGTCTCGCTTAAAGGCAACTTGGTGAGCTTATACATTCCCATACCAAGCACAACAATTGCTGCAAGCCAACTACCCACCTGCCCAAACTTTGCATCGAAAGAATGGGAAGTGATTGATTTAAAAAAATGCGACACGGTTATCTCCTGCTTGAGAAAGGATTCAACTGGTTCAATATTACCTTTCTAAATAAGGCAAGGCAATAAAAGAGGCTAAGGAATAGCGATTTAATGGTTCAACTTTTGATGGTTTGAATCGGGATGAACCAAATGGTAAAAGCCCCAAGAAGATAAATCATGCCGCAGATTGCACCAATTGTAGGATAAGACCCGCCCATAAAAATAAAAAGAGTACCTGCAAGAAAAACCCCAAGTGCGGTGACAAATCTGCCAATGTTATAAGAGATTCCACTACCTGCAGCACGCACATGGGTGGGAAACAAAGCAGGAAGATACAAAGGAAGCCAGCCAAAAAAAAGAGTGGCAACAAAACCCTGAGCCAGAACAATGGGCAAGAAAGAATGTTGCAAAGGTGCGGTACCAAGAAAAAGAAGAAGGGTGAGCAAAGTTGAACCAATGCTGAATAGAAAGTAGGAAAGCGTACGCCCAAAAAAAGAGGCGATCTGGGCCCCGAAAAAACTACCCAATACCGCACCCAATGCCCACCAACCCTGCGTCACCGCCTTGTATCCCGGATCGATTGCACCACCCACCTTGTCAGCCCATGGAATCATCCATTTGCTGGCAGCCCAGGCACCAACCAATGGCACCGTTCCAAGCATGATCCCTGCAAGGGTCAATTTTAGGAGGGGTGGTTTTAAAAGAAGAAAAATGGAAGTAGCTGACTTGGAATCAGAAACCAATCCTTGATTCAATTTAAAAGAAAGCCATTGCGGCGACTCAGGCAGAAAAAGAAATATAAGTATTCCAAGTATCACGGGAGCGCCTGCTAGGTGGAAGATCCAACGCCAGGAATCAGGTGTGATATACCAATATTGCGCTATCTGGGATAATAATAATATTCCGCAATTGAGTGCAGCACCCATTAACCCAGCGACGATTGGCTTGGACTTGTCGGGCCAGCATTCTGCGACCAATGCGACAGCATTAGGCCAGACACCCCCAACACCCAATCCAACCAGAAAACGTAGCAACAGCATCTGCATTGGTGTAGTTGCAAATGCACCCAAGCCAGCGAACAAAGAGTAGAAAAGAATACCAATTCCAAGGGCCCGGGATCTTCCAAAAGAATCTCCCATTTGACCAAGAAATATACCACCCAGAGCGGCACCCAGCATCAAACCCGCAGTGTAACTTGCAAACCACTCCCCACCCAACGATGCAGTGTAGGAATCACCCAGCAATTCCTGAGTCACAGAAAGAGAAGCCACAGGCATTAGGCCAAGTTCAAACCCATCAAAAAGCATTGCTAGAAATGCCGCCAACAATACCATTAATTTCTTTGTTGGATTAAGATCAGCACTCATAAATCAGAATCTTTAAAAAGAGATTCAATCGCCTTGAGGATTGCACTGTTATCAAGATTGCCCATTCCAAGCCTTGTGCCACGCTCGAGCATATCAAGATGAGTTTCAGAAAAAGGAAGAGAAATTTTCATATCACCAGCAGCATCCAGCATCAGTGAAACATCCTTTAAATGCTGGGCAAGTCTCGCCTGGGGTTCAAAATCTTCACGAATCATTTTTTCTCCCTTGGAGTCCATAACCCGTGAATAGGCAGCGCTTTCTTTAAGGAGTTGAAGAGTCTGAACCAAATCCAGGCCAAATGCTTTGGCCAGCACCAAACCCTCTGCAAGTGCAGCCCGGTTTAATCCAAGAACCAGATTGCTCACCAATTTTAACTGTGATGCAGATCCTGAAGGCCCGGTATAAAAAACTTTACCCCCTATCATCTCCAGCAACTCTTGCGACTGTTCAAACGGCTCCCTGCAACCCCCAACCATGATCATCGCTTCGCCGGAAAGTACCTGGACACTGCTACCCGAAACCGTGGTGTCTAAATATTGAACTCCCATCCCTGAAAGTCGTTTTGCAAGCACCTTTGTATCATCGGGATTCCCCGTGGTGGCATCCAGGATGATAGTGCCTTTTTTAAGACTACCCAGATTTTCCTGAATCAATTGATTAACTATCCTACTATCGGGCAGGCAAAGAAAAACGGTGCTGCAGTTGCAGAAAACCCCTCCCGCATCCTCTGATTTAATCATTCCGGCATTCTTAAGAGATTCCATCCGCAACGGATCAACATCAAATACCCTAGGCGCAATATCGCCTCGCAACAACCTCGATGCTATTGCATTGCCCAGCAACCCCACGCCAATCAAACCAATACTTTCGAATTCAATCATGCTATTTCCATCAGTTGACTCATTGATAATCCAATGGTGCACGAATCAATGTCGTTTCTCAAGCTTTTTTAATTATGATGGGGCATAGTGTTCGATAAAACCCAAAATTGTCACACAAAGGACAAAGCTTTTTGCTCCAATGGAAGTATAATAAAGAAGGCCCATGTGCGAATTGATTTTTCTTGCATAACGTTGTGAACACTGATGCAAAACACCACCGTCAGGAAAAATCACTTGAGCGAACTGTTTGCCCTCGATCTTAGATCGCTAGGCCTGTTCCGTATTGGAATCGCATTAATTCTTCTATACGACCTTTTACTCCGCAGCTCCGAGCTTTCTTTTTTCTACACCGATCAAGGGGCAACCCCACGCGAAGTGCTATGGCACTCACCGTTTCCCATGGGCGTTGTCTGGTGGATTAGTCCCCACATGCTTTCGGGATCTTTTGCATGGCAGGCATTCTTGTTTATTTTATCGGCCCTGGCTGGTATTGCCCTGCTTTTGGGATATCGCACCCTCTGGGCCGTTGCCATTTCCTGGTTTTTGCTGATGGGTTCCCACGCACGCCAACCCATGATACTTCAAGGCAATGATGTGTTGTTGCGATGTGCACTTTTCTGGTCGTTTTTTGTGCCTCTAGGTGCCCGGTTCAGCCTCGACTCCCTTTCGAAAAACGCACCTACTTATAAATCCAACCGGATTCTTTCCTGGGGCACTGCAGCAATCATTCTGCAACTCTGCATCCTTTACTTTAACGCAGCCATTCCCAAGGTAAGCTACGAATGGCGTGGAGATTTCAACGCACTATATTATGTAATCAGCATGGATTATTTCACCAAGCCATTTGGTTACTGGATTTTGCAATACCCCGCAATTCTTGTCCTACTCACCAAAGCCACCCTTCTCCTTGAAGTCTCAATACCCTTTCTACTTTTAATGCCACTTGGTAATGCCTACTTGAGATTGATCGCATTTGCAACCATGGTTGGCTTTCATCTCGGCATCTACATGTGCATGGATGTGGGCCTTTTTTCTTTCATGTGCATAGCCTACTGGTTGGTATTTCTGCCCAGTTTGTTTTGGGATAAAGTCGCAACTTTTATTCCCTGGAAATTCCTTGGATCTGGCACAGAAGATACTTCTCCCGAAGTTCTTGCGACGCCCGGCCCTCGCTTGTTAATACCCTTGCTATTAAAATTTGTAATGGTGATGAATTACCAAAGATACTTGAATCCACCCATGGTTTCGGATGAAGCATCGGTAATGGACACAGTTGGAAGGATAACGGGATTGGACCAATATTGGGCGATGTTTTCGCCTGGCGTATTGAAAGAGGGATTGAAAATATGGGCGGAAGGCACAAAAGCTGATGGGTCAAAGGTTAATCTTTTTAATCCAACCCATGATAATCGGTTATCCGACAGGCGAATGGTTTGGACCAAGGAAGATTCTTATGCGCGCAAAAGATTTCTTATCTGGGGCCTTTATGAATTTCCACGCGATCCGTTCTCAAGGGCCTTCTTAAAAATGATGCTGGAAGAATGGAACAAAACCCACAATGCAGAAGAACAGATCATTTCTGCGCAAATCATATCCCTTAAAACACAAACTTCACCACCCTATGAAACCCTCGACTCCCCAACCATCAACGAAAAAATCCTCATGAACTACATTCCCCAACCCAAGGATCAGGCAGCGATTCGAAGTGCTGGGACTTGAGGGGGTTTAACAATATCAGTTTCATCAATAAGGACGGCATGCATTTTTTCGACCTGTGCTTTCAGCTCGGCAATTTGATCCTCCAATATTTTATTTCTGCCCTGAAGGATTTTGATCGCTTCAAGGTTTAGTATTTTATCCTGCTCAAACTCCTGGCGCATTTCATCGAAATTGGTTTGAGCAACAGCAAGATCGCCTGTGCGAATCGCCAGTTCATTTTCTCTTTGGGCAAGTTCGCGAACCTGTCTTTCAAATAAAACAGCCCCGGCTTGAAGGTGATTTTTTCCTTCCAGGATCAAATTGCGCTCCTCCTCGAACCGTAAAGCTATTCCCTTGCGGATTTTTTCGAGCCTACGGTCTGCGCCTACTCCATCCTTACTGCCCGCAAGCACTTCAAGAGTCATCCTGCCAACCGCAAGCTCAGCAATTGCAAGAGATTGTTTTTGAAATTCGAGTTCATGGAGTTTGTTTTGGTAATCTTTCCAGATGTTATTTGCAGAAATTCGGATTTCATCGAGCCGAAGCTTTTCCTTTTGCAACTCATCACGTTCCTTCAATCCTTTTTGGCAGAGTTCCTTGCGGGTTTCATGGGTCAACTGCCCAAGCTTTTCGATCGTTTCTGACCGAACCTCAAGTTCTTGCATAAGGATATTGCGATCGGTCTCATATGATTTCAATTGAACTTTAAGAGTAGCTTGATCCGCCTCGATTTGTTTTCTTTGCAAGGAGAGCATCTGTTCTTTGCTGGATAATTTTTCTTCTTTTTGAACCAGTGAAAGTTCCCATTGCTCAATTTGTTTCTGCCTGCGACCCAGTTCATTACCTGCAACATCTAGCTCTACGAGAAGAGCGTTTTGCTCTTTTTCCCATGATATTTTACGCTGCTCCAGATTATGCCAGGCTTCCAACAACACCAACCGTTGATCATCCAGATGGCTGGCCATCCCTTCAAGCTGAACCATCAAAGCATCTGCATCAGCAGGTATGTTTAAAATGGGGCGATTAATTACAACCGAATTAGAATCAGGCAGCGGCCAGGAACAATCAGGAAGTTTCTCGCGCAGGTTAAGGATTCGTTTTTCCAACCCTTCTTCCTCGAGTTTGAGCCGGGCCAGATAGGTATTCCAGTGTTTTTCTTTTTGCTCAAGAATCAATTGGTTTTGATCAAGTAGCGAAAGTTTTGCAGAAAGTTCTTTCTCGCGGTGCAGCAAATCAATTTCACGGGTTGTAGCTTTAAGAGCTCGTTGCTGTTGTTCGCTATCCAACTGATCATAAGATTCCTTAAGTTTTCGGTTTTCGGCTTCGCAATTAGCTTCAAATAATTCCTGGGCAGAGGCCAGGGATTTTCGCTCTTTGACAATATGCTCATATTCCTTGGAAAGCTTGGCCATGGAATCATCGATTGCAGTGTTTCTAGTGGCAAGGATTGCAAGCTGCCTGCGGGCAATGGTTTTCCAGCGGGATTTAAGCTTGGTTCGAAGTTTTTCATAGCGCTCTTTTGCAAAGCGGGCAGCTTCAGTTTGAGAAAGAAGGTTTTCCTGCTGCTCTTTCATTGTGCCAATGAGCGCGGTTTCTTGTTGCTTTAATTTACTGAAGCGCAATTTCAAGGTGCGCTGGATCTGCACCTGCCTCAAATGTTTTTCCTGAAAATGCAACCCAAGTTGCTTTTCTTTTTCCTGAAGTGATTTTTCAACCTGTAACAAACGAAGTTCTTCCTGAAGCAAGGCAGATTGCTGGGCAGCTACCCCTGCGGCTTGAGCCCTTAACGCCTGCCTTTCCTCTTCAAGATGATCCTCGGGCGCTAATCTTTGCTGGGCGGACATCCCCGCCTCCGCATACTCCACATAAAAAGAAAACGGGCCGACTGATAGCTCATCCCCACTATGCAAAACCGCCTGCTCCACCGCTTCACCATTAACTTTTACCTTATCGCAATCGTAAAGGTTGCGAACCATGAAGCCCTGAGGTGTTTCAACAATTACACATTGAAGCTGCTCGATCTGCGGGGAATTCAAACGGATATCGCAACCTTTTTCCTCGCCTAAAAGTGTAACCGGACTAGTAAGGGTTTTAATCGCCCCGGGATTTTTACCATTAAGCACTTTGAGAATGCACTGCCCAGGCCTGCCATATTCTGGCTGACCAGCCTTCGAGTTAAGACTAGTTACTTGCATGCCTGCTCTCAAAATTTAAAAAATTATCCACTACTGGTATCAGCCAATAACATGGGTTTATCCTTTTGTGAAGATGAAAAGTAAAAGCCAGAGGCTTACGATAAGCCGGGGTATTTAAGAGAGGTTTGGGGGTATGGAAAAACAAGGGGCCACGCATTGCATGGCCCTGTAGAAAAGTTCGTTAAACTTTTGGCTGATCTAATTAATTTGCTGAAACTTAATGATTCCCATGCTTGGCATCCATTTGAAATAACGGATGCTTGGCATCGCCCTTGGCAAGAATGTATGCCAGCAAATCGATGATCTCATCCCGAGTCATTTTATCTAGCATCCCCTTGGGCATCAGGGACACAGGGGACTTGGTTTTAGATTCGATATCCGCCTTCTTAATTTCCTTGGGAGGTGTTTTAGCAAGCGGGTTTTCAATGATGGTAATCGCCTGCGGTGCATCCGCAACGATCATGCCTGTCATAGTCTTGCCTGCCTTGGTTTCAAAAATATAAGTCTGATACTTTTCATCAATTTTAAGAGAGGGCTCAAGAATATGACGGAGAATATCCAACTTGGTGTACTTGGGATCTAACTTGGTTAAATCGGGGCCGAATTCCTGGCCTAACCCTTCCATTTTATGACACGATATACACGCAGATACTGTGAACATTTGTTTGCCCGCAGCAAACGAACGGCCATGTTTCATTTCTTCAACCGAGGAAGAAAGATCTGCAAACTTCCACTCGGTGCGGGGCCTGCGATCTTTAAGAACTTCATCCTCAACCTTAAGAGGATTGGAGGCAAGATAAGCATCGGGGTTAGCCTGATACGCATCAAGATCTGCAACCACATAAAGGGCGCCATACATTCTGCGCCAATGCCCGGGATAAGTGCAAACATAGGGATAAACGCCCGGCTTGGTGGGGGCAACAAAGCTGATTCGCTGGGTTTCCCGGGGTTGTAGCAAGCCACTCTTCGCAAGCACTTTGTTCGAATTAGGAACAAACTGTCTGGCTTGGAATTCAGGCTTGTTGGCATCATTCTCCGATTGCATACCTATTTCAGTCAAGCTGCCTGGAGTAAGAATCACAAAGTTATGAGGCATGAGATCTGAGTTTTCAAGAATGATCTCAACAGGCTTGCCTGCCTTGACGACCAGGGTTTCCTTATCGTAGGCCATGCGTTCCAAGAGCGTACCCAGGCGGATGACTCGCACACCCAACTCGCCTAGTTCTGCTCTAACTTTGCGTGCTTGATCATCAGGCAGCAACGCTGCGAGAGATTCGGTGAACTCGATGGAATCGAGAACGGTTTGCTGGGATCGTTCGGTGGCGGGCACCTTGCGAATACTTTCCAAGAGTGCGTTGACCAAAGGCGCAGCTTCTTCTTTCACCCAAGCATTACGGGGAATGCGTTGCATTGCATTGATCGCAGAGTTGCGATCCGAACCATCCTTGACATATTTTGAAAGGGTGTTGAAGGTTTTTGTTTCTTCACCCCGGATTGAGGCGAGCGCCAGCATCGCAGATTTACGCACAAGCGAAGCAGGATCAACTCCCGACATTTCGATTGCAACCTTGGCTGCAGGAGCAGGATTATTAACCTTGCTGAAAACTTCTTTTTTATCCTTATCTAGCACCTTGACGGTGAAGTTATTCAACCTGGACCCGAGGGCTCCATCTGCACGATTATAAATAATGATGGATTCGATGACAGCTTCAGAACCAAGATCAAGTTCCCACCAAGGGTTATCGGTACCTTCTGCAGAATGAGTTTGGCCACCATCAGCAAAAGTAGGGCTTTTATTTCCATCAATAGCTTTGGATGCATCGCCCCCGTTGGAAGTGGAAGACTGGCTAGCTTTGCCTTTCCTTGCAAGGTTGATACCATCGCTGATGACTTCAACTTCTGCGAGTGTAAGGGTGCGCTGTTTTCCTGGAAGTTCGACGCGGACAAAACGGCCCATTCCAGCCTTACCAGCATTGGTGGCAAGATTGGCGGGTAGAGATGTCAAAAGCGGTTCAACTTTGGAATAAAAGAGTGCCCGCAGGTTGGGATCTGGAATCAGAGGTATTGCTGCAAGAAGATCTCTTAATGAAGGGATAGACTTCGATGCAAGGCCCCATGTGTTTTCGATAGATTGATCAATGTTGACAAGTGCAACAAATCCCACCTGTCGAAGCAGCGGTGTCTTGGCAGCGGTGGCAAGTTTTTCGAGATCAACCCGAACCGAACCCAACTCCCCTGCACTTCTTCCCCCCAAAAGCCTGACCATGTCAAACAACACGGAAGAATCTATTTGATCAGATTTTACATCGACAGCAGCAAAAGCATCGAGAAGAACCCTTACTTCAGGCTTGGCTTCAAGCGAAGCGAGGGTACGCAAAGCTTCGCGCCTGGTTTCATCACGAACATTGGGCCTTGATATCAATTCCATGCAGACGGGCTTCGTCTTTTCCATGGTGATGAGTTTTTCAACAGGAAGGCTGCGAAGCAAAAAGCGTGAGCCAGCTTCACTCTTGATTTTCACATTCTTACCCTTTGCAAGTGCATCTTTCCAAATTGGATCAAGCATCTTCAGGGTTTCAGTCCTGACGTAATCAATGTAGATATCACTTGGTTTATCCATAGCAATGAAAACAATTTCCATCGCCTCGGGGACATCAAAATAACTTGCAGCACGAATGGCTTCCACGCGAACGCGGCCGTGCTCATCACCTGCCATCGTCTTGAATTTTTCAAGTGGATCAGAGATGCGATCGCGCCATTGCAACAAAACGCGGGTTGCACATGCCCTTGCATTGGGTTCAGAAGAAGCAAGCATTCTTTGCAACAAAGCTTCATTAACAATGTTATGCCTTTGATGAATCCAAAGTGCTTCCATCATCTGGTGTTCAAAATCGGGATCATTTTTGTCAAGCTTTGCAATCCACTTTGCAAGTTCTGCAACAACTTCCGCTGATTTGCGGGTATCAAGTTCCAACCTGGCGCGGTACCTGACTCGATCTTCCTTGGATTTCAAAAGTTCAAGAAGTTTTGGGATCGGTTCATTGTGAATAGCTGCAGGTTTGGAAAGGGGCCTGCCTTCGTAGGTGACACGGTAAATACGGCCGTGGTTTCTATCTCTGCTGGGGTCACGAAGATTGTGCTGCATATGCCCGATGATGGGGTTCTGCCAATCAAGAAACCAAAGAGCGCCATCAGGGCCGGTTTCGACATCAGAAGGCCTGAAGGAAGGATCCGAGGAGGAAAGAATCGGTTCAAGCTCGGTACCCTTGAAACTCCCACCACTTTCTTCAATCTTATATCGCATGATGCCCTGATAGCCAATCACATTGGGAACAATGTAGTTGTTTTGAAATTCTTCAGGGAAATGATTACTGGTGAGGAACTCCGTAGCGGGGCAAGGCCTGGTGCGTTGTTTGTAAACCGTGGGCGCCTGACCATGCTTGGAGGGGAAATTAAGTTTGCCGGAAAAGAGAGCCCCATCATAAGGAACAGCACCCGTGCCATCGGTGACAATCTGTCTGGCCCAGCGGTCAAATGCATGGCCATGGGGATTGGCAAAACCATAAGAGGCGTAGACATCGAAAAGCTGTCTGCGTGGGTCATAGCGAAAAACTCCAGCGTTGGCGCACCTACGGGGAGGGCCGTATGGGCTTTCGACCTGGGTATGATGAAAGGTTCCTTCCTGGAAATAAAGTCCGCCGCCCGGCTCATAGGCAAAGCTGCTTAAAGCATGATGAGTATCTGCAGAATCGATTCCATGCAAAACGCGTTCACGCACATCAGCAACATCATCACCATCGGTATCCTTAAGGAAAAGGAGGTCGGGTTGATGGCCAACAAGAAGGCCGCCATTCCAGAATTCCAGGCCGGTAGGAACATGAAGCCTGTCTGCAAAGACTTTGCATTTATCAGCTTTGCCATCGCCATCGGTATCTTCAAAGATAAGGATTTTATCATTCATTTCTTCCTTGGGTTTCCAATGGGGGTAAGAGGGCATGACAGCAACCCAAAGCCTGCCCTTGGTATCAAAAGCCATCTGCACGGGCTTTGCAAGATCAGGGAATTCTTTTTCGGATGCGAACAGTTCGACCTTGAGGCCTTTTCCAATCGTCATCTTGGATATCGCTTCTTTGCCATCAAGGAAGATGTGCTTACCCCCGGGAAGAGGGCCTGGCTTGTTGGTGACAACCTCGAGGAAGGGTGCGGTGTTGGAATCATCATTGGGAAGAACTTTCCCGTTGGCTGCAGCACTGATTTTCTTGTCACGGTTGGCGGTGATCTCATCAAGGATTTGCATTTCCCTTGCCATCACCACCCTATTGGTCTGGCCAGCAACGAAGCGAAGGTCTGCGCGCCCGCCATAAATGGAGTACCCATCCACAGTCCGATAGCGATTGAACCAATGAAAATCCTTCTCCAGCACCGAGGCCCTTAGCCTATCCATATAGGCTTGATCTTTTTTATCACCTTCGTTCTGAAAGAGTTGCTTCTCGATGATCTGAGCCACCAGCTTGTCACCATACTCATTCAGATGGATACCATTGATGGTAAGGGGCTTTTCCGAGACAGAGTAAAGATTGAGAGTGGGTGTGTATAAATCAACAAAGAAAACCTTGTTGGCTGCAGCAATCTTTGCCATGCCTTTGGTGTAAAGAGCGATGCGCTTGTTGTTTTCAGTTCCATCGGGAAGATTTGGATCTTTGATATTTTCATGGGCGATGGGGGAAAACAGAACGATGCGCGGGTTGCTTTTACCATCATACTTTTTGGAAAGGGTTTCTTTCAGGAAGGAGTCAAGGTCTTTTTCAAACTTGGGAAGGCCTTCTTCGCCAGCAAAGGATTCGTTGTAACCAAAAAAAGCAAAGACCACATTGGCATTGGTCTGCTTAAGCCAGTCTTCAGGCGAGCCAAAACCTGCAGATCTTAATCTTAAAGTAAGTTCATCCCCTGAAAAACCGAGGTTACGGAAAGAAAGTTCATGCCCGGGCAGACGGGAATGAATCAGAGTTTCCATCCAACCATGGTGCTGCATGCGTTCAGCAAGGGTATTGCCAAGAATGCTGACATGGTCACCTTTTTGAAAGGGAAAAGGCTGGGCATAGGCATTCGAAAAACCGAACAAAAGTAGTGCAACAGAAAAAAAGCGCAGCATGGGAAAATGCCCCTGGGATGAAAACAAAGGAAGGAAAAAACGAACAATTTAAACTGGGATAGTTAAATCGTTCCATGCAAAATTGTAAACAAAAAGAAATACAATGACAATAAAAATTAAAGACGCAAGGGCCTCGCAAAGAAATGTTTGCAAGGCCCTTGTGAAGTTTAAATATTTAAAAGAATATTAGAGAATTACAGGCCTAATTGCTTGTTCAGCATTTTAACGAATTCTGCTTCAGGGCGAACACCAACCGTACGATCAACCGGATCTGCACCACCCTTGAAAACAAGGATTGCAGGAATGGAGTTGATGCCATATCGAATTGCAATTTCCTGGCTTTCATCGGTATTAAGCTTTCCCACTTTGGCTTTACCAGCGAACTGATCTGCAATTTTATCAATTGTGGGCCCAAGTGCCCTGCAAGGCCCGCACCACGCAGCCCAAAAATCTACCAAAACAGGTACTTTGCTGTTTACTACTTCAGCTTCCCAATTTTCAGTCGTCAAGTTGATTACATTTGCATTTGCCATGATTCATATACCTTTCAAATCATAAATCCTTAAACCAATTATCCAATTACTGAGCAAAAATTAAAGCTTTTATCTTATTTGTATAGGTTATGAATATCCCTGATGATCGGCAGGGCCGAGATCTTCAAGTTCATCCTCAACATCAGGAATATATCTACCAGAAGACAAAGAACCAGGGCCACCATTGACAGGTCCTGCTCCCGAACCTTCATTTCTTAGGTTTTCAAATTTATTGAATAACGGGCGTAAATCGATCACATGGTTGACCGAACCCTTGAGGTCGCTGCTGACATTCTGTTCGATTGCAGCAAGTTCAACCCGAACCCCTTTTTTACGCAGGGTCAGGGCCAGATGTCCAAAATCGGGATCAGCGGTAACCAACATCAAAACCTGAGGTCGAAATTCATTGCACAATTCCATCCCATCCACAGCCATCATCAGGTTAATGCTGGCCTTGTAGTACCCATCGCCAGTAGGCGCTCCATCCCGAGTCATCACCAAAAATCCATGGGTTTTCAACCAATGGCAAAAACGGAGCTTTTTAGAACGTTGTTCCTGATATTCAGCATGGCTGGAAGGGGGCAAGCCAACATAGACGGCAGCTTCACCGAACCTTCCTATGGAATCATCGATTAGAAATTTACGAATTGCCAGCCAGTCAAGGCTGCGGTTACAAGCCCTTGCTGCAGCTAGTAATGCAGATTCATCGATTAGCGCCAAGGTTCGGGCAGGTGGAAGAACTGAATCATACTGGGAGGGAGAGTGCATGATATAAATCCTGTTTAATAAAGCGGTCTTGTTTAATAATGTTAGTTCATCAAATTAACAAAGGCCCAAATTTTCAATAATATATAGTTAAGGTAACATACATTCGTTTAGATCTAGAATTAACTTACCTAATTTTTAGACAGATTCTAGTATAATTGGAATGATGTACGATTTTTTTTGTATCAGACCTTTTTAAACATGATGTTTCAGACCAACCTTTTTGGACTGCTGCATGGAACTTGCCCGAAATCTAAAAGTTGAAAGCGTAATCAGGCTCAAGCCCACCGAAGATTATCGCTTGATACCCGAAGCAACAGTTACTCAAGCCATCTTTTTAATGCGCGAAAAAAAAATAGGGTGCGTTCTCATTTGCAGGGATGATCATTTACTTGGCCTTTTCACCGAGAGGGACCTCATCCGCAGGGTTCTTGCCCGCAGGCTTCCCTTGGATTCCCCCATTCAACAAGTTATGACGCCCAGCCCTGTGGTTGTATCCCCCACCGATTCCATCAGTTCTGCGATTCGCAAAATGCAGGAAGGTGGCTACAGGCATCTGCCCGTGCTTGATAATCAAAATAAACCAATGGGTATCTTATCCGTCAAAAGGATCGTGCATTACCTTGCAGAGCATTTTCCCACGGCAGTGTTTAATCTGCCACCCGATCCGACCCAGTACCCACCCTGTGCGGAAGGGGCATGATTAACAAACGACTGTTTGAATTCTGAACAAGGCAAACGAAAGAATGGAAGAAAAAGTTGTCAACCCGGGTAACCCAGATCTTGGTGCACCTTCGTTGCCTTTGGCTCCCGCCCATGCCATCCGAATGACAGGCGATGCCCATGATGGCATAGCAATGTTATCGCACTTGTTTGCCTTGGCAGCAGGATCACGAGGTTATCATCTTTATTCGATACCAGAATACCCTGCTGAAATTCGCTCCCATGCCAACACCCTTGCGGGCGTTTATACCAGTTCCCTGGCCTTTGCACCCTACCACGAGCCGATCGATGATCGCACCAGTTTCCTTCTTGCCATGAATCCTGCAGGTTTGAAGCTGCACGAAAACTGCCTCGAAAAAGATGGCATCCTGCTCGCCAACTCGGATTCATTTGGCCCCGAAGAACTTGCCTGTGCAGGTTACCTCGAAAACCCACTCGCAGGAAAAAACCAGCTTTTTCATCGGACCATCTCGGTTCCCATGGCGCAGCTTACCAATCATGCAATCAATCTTACACGGGCAGGCGAAAAAGGTGCGATCCTTTCCTATCGTGAAGTCGATCGTTGCAGAAACCTCTTCGCCCTTGGAATGCTACTGTGGTATTACTCAATTCCAATCGACCCCGTATTGCGCTGGTTGAAACAAAAGTTTTCCATCAACCCCTCGATCCTCGATGCTTCGCAAAAAGCATTCAAGGCCGGGTTCATCTATTCTGAAACCGCCAATGTCTTTCCCCAGGTTCCCGCCTATCATCCCGTAGAATCGCTGAGTAAAAAGGGGCGAATTTGTCGCATGATCTCTGGTAATGATGCCTCGCTTCTTGCGCTTAAGCATGTTGCATTGAAAACCAACAGGCCCGTTTTACTCGCATCCACCTCCAGGCCGCCTTCCCACGAAATCAGCTCCCTTGCAGCCAAGAATACCGGCGATGGGTTTTCCTTCATTCTTGCTGATGATGAACACGCTGCTGCTTCCATTGCAATTGGCGTTTCCTATGGCGGGGGACTCGGATGCACTGCGGTCTCGGGTATTGGGTTTCCCCATCAATCAGAAGTTGTCAGCCTGGCATCTGCAGCAGAACTTCCACTACTTCTGCTTGAATACCAACGTGCGGGGATTTCCACCGGGTTGCCCCAGCGGGTCGCACAATCCGATCTCGGCATGGCATTATTGGGAAGAAATGGCGAAGCCCCCCTTGTGGTGCTGGCCCCAGATTCCCCTTCCGATTGCTTCGCATTAACCCTGCTTGCCGCCAAGGTTGCAATGCGCTTCCTCGCACCGGTTTGCATACTTCACGATCTTTTGAATGCGCGGGCCAGTGAATCCTGGCTTATTCCCGAACCCGAATCACTGCCCGACTTTGAATTCCCACACTTTGCCTCGGATTCTTCCTCTGGCCCTTACGAATGCGATGATCATCTTGCTAGGCCTTGGATCACCCCGGGCACCCCGGGTAAAGAACACCGCTTGGGTGGTAACGAACGCAGGTTGAATAGCCCCCAAGTCAGTTTTCTGCCCCAAGATCACCTTGCAATGAATCGCCATCGTGCTGCTCGCATGCAAAGAATTGCAGAATTTCTCGGACCTCTTCCGGTTTCCGGTGACAACGGTGCAGAGATTCTTTTACTGGGATGGGGAGGAACTAAAAATGTCCTAGAGGCAGCTACCGCACTGGCGAGGAAAAAAGGTATTACTGTCGCCTTCGCACACATTCGCTTTCTTAATCCTCTACCCAAAAACATGCAGATGATTCTTAACTCTTATCCCAAGGTTATCGTCGCAGAATTAAACTCGGGGAGGCTATTTGCACTACTCAAGGAGAAATTCGAATTTAATGGCATCAGCTTCACCAGGCAGGATGGCCTTAACTTTGTCATCGCCCAGGTTGAACAAGCCATCGTTCAATTCGCAAGGGGAGAATCTTAATGATCACCCATAATCAACCCACCGATTTTGCCTCGGAACAGGAAGTGCGATGGTGCCCCGGGTGTGGCGATTACGCAATCCTTGCACAACTCAAAAAAACACTCTCAGATATGCCAATTCTTAAGGAACAACAAGTTTTCCTTTCGGGCATAGGCTGTGCCTCGCGCATGCCAAACTACCTCAGCACCTATGGGTTTCGCGGGTTGCATGGTGGTGCGGTTTCATCTGCAATGGGCCTTAAACTTGCACAACCCAATCTCACGGTATGGATTGTCTTGGGGGACGGAGAAGGGTTTGGCGCAGCAACCCAACACCTCTTGCACGCCTGCAGGCGCAATGTGGATATCAAAGTTCTTTTCATCAACAATGAAATCCGAGGCCTCTCACGGGGTCAGGAATCTGCAACCACCAGACCCGGAACCCTTACTGCAACCTGCCCAGAAGGTTCAACGGATAATCCCTGGCACCCATGCGCCCTTGCACTGGCAGCGGGCGCAACCTTCGTTGCTCGATCCCTTGATGTTGATGTTGATCACCTGGGTAACATTTTGCAGCGGGCCTCTGCACACAAGGGTTTTGCATTTGTTGAAATCCTTCAGAACTGCAAGGTCTACAATGATCTCGTATTCGATAACCTCGCAACCCAACACGATAGACCAGAACATCTGATCTATCTGGAGCATGGCAAGCCCATGGTATATGGCGCACAGGGCAGGCAGGGGATCAAATTCGAGAATGCCTCAGTCAGCATTGTTCAACTCAACCAGGGGGGAGACCAGACTCCTGCGATTCATGATGAAGCAGGCGAAAGTTCCTTTGCGGCCCAGATGCTTGCAACCCTTGAAAACCCAGATTTTCCTGAATGTATCGGAGTATTCCGAGCTGTTACCAGAATCTGCCATCATGAATCTTTTTACCAAGGCACCAGAACCCCCAGCCCAGAAATACCAACATTAGACCTTCAAGGCCCCGACTCCTTCCCTGTGGAATAAACCATGATCTGCCCCCATTGCAACAAACGAAATTACCCAGGTATCGATTCCTGCACCAACTGCAAGCTCGACCTTTCCTCCTTCGATGTTCCCGTGGCTCACGATCGGGTTGAACGAAGCCTGATGGAAGATCCAGTGGGTGTTGTAAAACCACAACCCGCAGTCATCCTTCATGCCTCCACTCCCGTTTCTCAAGCCCTTGATATCATGATCGACCAGAATATAGGCGCACTTCTTGTTGTTGATGATCAAAATAAAATGCTGGGAATCTTCAGCGAAAGAGACCTGCTGAACAATGTACTTGATGATCCCACCGATTATGCT